>JAZMZT010000001.1:0-4508 GCA_045586125.1 Bacteroidaceae bacterium
AAGCAGTATTATATTTTTATTTTAAGTAAATTTGCACCCAATTCGCTTATTTCAGAATAATAGGCGTTTTTAATTTGTATAGAACTATAAAGCTACATACTGACAATGAGGCAACTTAAGATCACAAAGAGTATAACCAACCGTGAAAGCGCATCACTTGACAAATATCTGCAGGAAATAGGTCGTGAGGAACTTATTACAGTTGAGGAGGAGGTCGAACTTGCACAGCGTATTCGCAAGGGTGACCGCGCCGCTCTTGAAAAACTGACACGTGCCAACCTGCGTTTCGTTGTATCCGTCTCTAAACAGTATCAGAACCAGGGACTCAGCCTTCCGGACCTTATCAACGAGGGTAACCTCGGACTTATCAAGGCCGCCGAGAAATTTGATGAGACCCGCGGTTTCAAATTCATCAGTTACGCTGTATGGTGGATCCGTCAGTCCATTCTTCAGGCTCTGGCAGAGCAGGCACGTATCGTACGTCTTCCTCTCAACCAGGTGGGTTCACTCAACAAGATAAGCAAGGCTCTTTCCAAGTTCGAGCAGGATAACGAGCGTCGTCCGTCACCTGAGGAGCTGGCCGAGGTTCTTGATATTCCCGTTGACAAGATAGCTGATACCCTTAAGGTTTCAGGCCGTCATATCTCTGTAGATGCACCGTTCGTGGACGGTGAGGACAACAGCCTCCTTGACGTACTTGTCAATGATGATTCACCTATGGCCGATAAGACCTTGGTTAACGAATCACTCTCCAAGGAGATTGACCGTGCCCTTTCAACTCTTACAGACCGTGAGAAGGATATCATCCGCATGTTCTTCGGAATCGGCTGCCGTGAGATGACTCTTGAGGAGATAGGCGATAAGTTCGGTCTTACCCGCGAGCGTGTCCGTCAGATTAAAGAGAAGGCCATCCGTCGTCTGCGTCAGAATTCCCGTAGCAAACTGCTCAAATCATACCTTGGTTGATATGAGAATATTGAGACCTGTATTAATGGCGGCGTTTCTCCTTTTCACGCTGTCCGTTTCAGCACAGAGGTCTAAAAGGGGACAGGATCCTACACTCAATGCAGGTGAAGGCCTGGAGATGAGCCGTAAGGACCTTGACAAGATGCGTAATCAGAATCAGGACAAGAATTCCCGCCAGGTAGACGCCTACATGTATGCGGCTTCATTTTCAATTCTGGACTCAGCCGTTTTTGTATCTGACATACAACTGGTCAAGGACGTAACTGTAAACAACAAGTGGTTCGTCAAGGATCGCCTTGTGTATGAAAAGCAGTTTACAGATCATGTTGCCGGCGGTGATTTGAACGAATCATACATGACTTCACTTGTCTTTTCCGAGAAAGAAAAGCAACTTGTCAGGAAAAGAGCCCGTCTGATCAAGAGAAACAAAAGGAAAAACGGTTTCAAGCTGTTTGAGGTTTCAGATTTCAAATTCAGCAAACCTGAACCCACCGAATAATCGTCTCTGAATCTTAGTATTGCAGGTGAATTGCAATTCTCAAGCCCCATTGGTCAACATCGGGGCTGTTTTTGTATGTCATTCTTTTAAAGAAATTGACCGATGCAATCTTGAATATGTTCTCCACTCCTGCGCCTAATTCCACAAAAGGCTCCTTCATTACGGTTCCTGTGGCCTGGCTTCGGCCGGTAGGATAGGAGAATATGTTGCCGCTGGTGTCTATAGCAGGATTGTTGCGGTTGCTAAGTGAGCCCCAGATGCCGCGGCAGTACAGAACCTCTCTCAATTTCAGTTTCTTCACAAGAGGTGTACGGTTGAATATGAGACCGTTCATGTAGTAAACCACATCCCAAGTCAGATGCTGGTCAAGAACGAACTCCATGGGAGTCATAGTCTCAAACGTCTCCTTACGGTAAGTGTATGACAGGTTCGCGTTCGGAATAATAAGCAGAGGGTAGGGAGCCTGTCCCCAAATCTTGCCCGCACGCAGCATTACGTCAAAATAACCAACTGGAGCAGCCATCAGACGCTGACGGTAAGAGAATTCCGTATGTTGAATTGAATAGTCGCTTCCCAATACACCGGCCATGGCGATGGAGTGGTTAAGCGTAAATACCGGACGTTCGGGAGTCTTGCTCTTCCTGTTCCACTTGTGCTGAACAAATTTTTCTCCCGGAGCATATCTGAGTCCTACTTCCAGTTCAGTCTGCATGATGTCGTCAATGGACCCGCTTCCGTCACTCTTCTCCATGGTAATGAACTTCGTGGCTTCGTTAATCCTGTTGCGTACAATACCGGTAAAAGTAAAACCGCTGTGACGTTCCAGTGTGTATGTCAACTCAGTATTCCTGACATATCCTATCAGGTCATCCGGTAAACGCTTCAGCGAGAGAAGGAAATTATCCTTGTTCGTATAAAGGTACTGCTGGCCGTACTGATATATGTCATAATCATGCTGAAGCCTCAGCGAATGTATCGGGAACTCATTCCACTGCTCCTTCTTGGGCTTGAAAGAGTATTCAAGTCTGCCTGAATACTTGATTTTCCTGTCGTCAACTCCATAAATCAGATGGCCTGTACCAAAAAGGTGAGGATTAAGGTGCGCGGTAGTCATACCTCCAAACTTGAGCCTTATCTTCTCCATGCCGTTGTAACTGATAGTGGTGTTCACCGGGCCTATATAGAAAGGTGTATTCTCCTCCTTTACCGGAATGTATCCCGAGAACAGGAGATTGATGAACTGCTCAGTCCAATAATAGATGGGGATAGTGCGCAATTGGGCAATCATCTCCTTTACATCCCTTGATTTGCCTCCGTCATTTCTTCCATCGGCGCCTCGGTACTGTGCCCAGAATTCCTGATCCCTGTGCAGGGCATCCTGCGATTCTATTATTTGCTCCTGGTGGGTAAAAGGCTCCTTGTCCACCTCCTCGTTGAACCTGTATCCGGAATAAAATACCTCGCGTCGGCCATAAATGCCGTCTATAAAGTCGTACAGCTTGAACTCCGCCGTGATACATTCGTATGTAAGGAGTCTGGGATGCTCGCTGTCGCGGGCAAATCTCTGCTCCACATTCATATACTCCACAAAGTTCAGATTGATATCATAAGGAACACTCATCTGAACCCATTTTACAAAATGTGTCGAGTCAACTGTAACATAAAGGTGGCCTGTGAAACCGAATGACTGAAGGTTTCTGGGAACAAAAGCCAAGTCAACACAAGGTTCTCCCTCAACTGAAATGGTGTCTTGCAGGAAAAACTTGTAATATGTGGTGGCATAGTCCGCGAACGGACTTACAAACTCGTTGCGCAATATCAGAACCTTTTCATTGAACAGGTCAATATCCCTGAGAGTCGCCTCCACTGCAGCCCTGACCTCCTCGTCGGGCAGAAAGTCCTCAATGCCTATCCATTCTCTGCCGTGTACTTTCTGCTTCTGCCTGGAAGGTCTCCTCTGATAGTAGTCGGTGGCAGCCATCTCACGCGTTGAAACATTAAGTATAGGTTTTCCCGATACCTTCGAAGTATCCACATAGTCGGTCAGGAAAGGGAATTTGCGGAACATCGCCTGCTGCTGCTTCTCTTCCGTGAAGTTGTCCAAAGCCACAACATACGTCTCATACCTGTCTCTTGAGACATATTCGTTGTTAAAGGGATTGTCCTGGTTCTTCCTGCCTATTATCTCGCTGGCAAGTTCAACTGCGGGATTGTCTTTTTGGGTGTATTTCTCCTTTTGAGGCTTTATTACAACCTCGTCAATCTGATATGAAGTCTCCTTTAGAGTTATTCTGAGCGGAAAAGTCGTTTTATCGGACAACTGTATCTCATAATTCTGATATCCCAGACATGAAGCCACCAGTATCTGACCATCCAAAGTGCCGTTGAAAGAGAAATTGCCGTTGTTGTCGGTCATGCTTCCTATTGATGTGTCTTTCAGTCTTACAGATGCATAGGGCAGTGTTTCGCCCTTCTCATCTTTCACGCTGCCGTTTATTCTGACTACGTGTTCCTGGGCGTATAACACAGCAGTTCCCGCTGTTAGCAGGAACAAAAAGTAACGTATTTTCCTCAGTAATCCACTCACACCTTATAAATATACGGACGCCTGTCGCCACCGTATGCTTTTTTATCGGTTGCAAAGATAAACATTCTTTGCCAATAGTGTAAAGCCATAATTAGGGTGCCCGGCCGATGGAAATGATAGCCGGTTGTCTATGTCCGTATAAATGAACGAGTTCTCGCGGCAACAAGTTTTTTTTTAGAAAAAAGTCGCCAAAATATTTGGTCAGAATCTAAACTCGCCCTATCTTTGCATCCGCTTTCCGAAAGGAACAGCACAGACAAGACGATCTTTGATACGATTTCATACAGACAAGTAGTACGACGGGCGTGCTCTTTTAAGAGTATGTCCAAGGGTAATACGAACCGTCAATTTATTTAGACTTTGAAAGGAAACGAGACGGACCTGAGCAAAAAAAGACAAACTGGTGCGTCCCTTAAGAGATGCGTGCCCTGTGCACGTTTTTTTATGGGCGTACTT
>JAZMZT010000002.1:0-1693 GCA_045586125.1 Bacteroidaceae bacterium
GCCGCCGCTGGGATCCCAGCCGTCTGGCATTCCTGGATGTCATCATCATTCAGGTGGCAATGGCCGAGATGCTCAACTTCCCGCATATTCCGCTTAAGGTTACCATCAACGAGTATGTTGAACTGGCCAAGTTGCTCAGCACACCCTCAAGCGGCAGTTTCGTGAACGGAATGCTTGATACCATCGTCAAGGACATGACTTCACAGGGTCGTATAGAAAAGGAATTATAAAACAAAAAAACAATAAACTATTATGGCAAACATGCTTTTACTCAACCCCTTCCAGATGACTTATCAGGAGGTGAACACACACGTTGTAAACTTAATCCAGGATGTAAACCTTGACGCTCCCGCATCATCATCAGAGGGCGGTCAGTCTCAGGGCGGTGCTTTCGGCCCCATGGGCGGTTTCCTCTGGATCATCATCATCCTGGCTTTCATGATGATCATCATGCGTCCCCGTCAGGACAAGGAGGGTGAAAAGTTCCGCAACGCACTGCAGAAAGAGCAGGATGTTGTTACCAGCACCGGTATCTTTGGCAAGGTTAAGGATATTGACGAGGTTTCTGTAACCATTGAGATTGCTCAGGGCATGAAGATCAAGGTCGACAAGCGTTACGTTAACCCCATTCCCACACCTCAGCCCGCCAAGCCCGAGAAACCTTCACGCCGCAAGAAGGATCCCAGCAAGGACGAAAAGGCATAAATATTCTGACGCATGCGGGAGCAAGGTAGGCCCAAATCCCGATTTGCAGAATTCTTTAAGAAAATCGGAGATGCCCTTCTGAAACTCTTCAGAGGGGATTTCTCCGTTTTTTTGCTTTTCCTGGGTCTGACCCTTTTCTTCTGGTGGTCACAGACCATGAACCAGAATTACGAGACCCAGATGAAACTGCCCGTAATTGTGGCCGATATCCCCGAAAACGTGCGTATCACCAGTCAACCCGCCCGTCAGCTCACCGTTTCGCTTAGCGGCAAGGGTTCAACCCTTAGGAAGTCGGGCAGGCGAGGCAGCCGTAACGTACTCAGGGTCCGGAACTCGGCGTTCGTGATGGGGCACGGGCATGCATCGCTCTCTACATCACGTCTGCGTGACTCAATTGCGGCCATGCTTCCGCCATCGGTCGCAATCCACTCCATATCGCCTGATTCACTTGTGTATCAGTACTCTGTACAGCACAGCGTGATGCTTCCCGTCCAGTTTGACGGTACAACCGAGAGTCAGGACCAGTTCTTCCTGGAGCGCATTGAATTCACTCCTGACAGCATCCGTGCCCTGATTCTGGATTCTGATACCTCTGTTCACCAGGCCGTGGCCGAGGTGGGGCAGTTGCTGTTGTCATCGGACACTATTATCCGTACGGTACCGCTTAAACGTGAGCGTGACGTGATTTTCAGTCAGGATGAGGTGACTGTGACGGTTCTTTCGCAGCAGTACACCGAGAAGAGTCTGGAGATTCCCATCACGGGCGTGAATTTCCCTGAATACGTGCATCTTAAGGCTTTCCCTGCAAGGGCTGTCGTGACTTTCTGGGTCAAGATGTCCGAGTATGACCGCGTCACTGCGGCTGATTTTCAGGTCGTGGTTGATTATAATGATGTATCGGCCGATGCCTCCAAGGCACGTCTGCGCATTTACTCACAGCCGGCCAACGTGCGTAATGTCCGTCTTCAGAAGTCGGAGGCCAAGCGGT
>JAZMZT010000003.1:0-6906 GCA_045586125.1 Bacteroidaceae bacterium
TACTATCTTAACGGGGATGTTGCCGCTCTTGTTCAGACCATCAACCATCTCCTTTGAGTGACCGTCCACTGCAACTACTGCATCGCCTCCGTAAAGGAGCTGTGCACCGGTAACCCACCATATTTCAAAATTATCAAACATAATATCCTTTTTTAAAGTGTTACTTTTTCTTCTGGCCGTAGTAGGCGTTGGGGCCATGTTTGCGGCTGTAGTGCTTCTCAATGAGAAGCGGATTCATCGTCAGACCCGGATTCACTGACAGGGCCACGAACGCCATCTTGGCGCACTGCTCCATCACCTTGGCGTTATAGACAGCGTTGTCGGGTGATGTGCCCCATGAGAACGGACCGTGGTTCTTTACCAGCACGGCGGGAGTGTGGTCGGGTTTGATCTTGCGTATGTTCAGAATCTCATCCACGATCACATTGCCTGTCTCCAGCTCATACTGACCCTTAACCTCAGCCTCGGTCATATCGCGAGTGCAGGGGATATCCTTGTAGAAATAATCGGCATGAGTTGTGCCGATGTTAGGGATGTCACGGCCGGCCTGCGCAAATGCGGTGGCATAGGTGGAGTGGGTGTGAACCACGCCCTGTATGTTGGGGAATGCCCTGTACAGAACCAGGTGTGTAGGGGTGTCCGATGAAGGATTGAGGTCCCCCTCGACAACCTTACCGGTCTCGAGGGAGACAACAACCATATCACTTGCCTTCATCTCGTCATAGCTTACACCGCTGGGCTTTATCACTACGAGGCCTTTCTCACGGTCTATGCCCGATACGTTACCCCATGTGAATATTACCAGACCCTGCTTGACAAGATCAAGGTTGGCTTTGAAAACCTTCTCTTTAAGTTCTTCCAGCATATTACCAGAGAGTTATATACAGAATAGCCAGAAGGATGATGATTCCGTATGCACCGATGTTGAACTGGTTGTTGGTACGGAAGAGAGAAAGGTCGATGTTGATAGCCTTGGGATCCTGTACCTTGTCCTTTGCATTTGATGTCAGGTAGATACCAAGTACAAGGAATACGGTTGCCAGGAAGAAGATACCCTCAAATCCAAGGTTCTGCAGCTTGATGCACCAGTCAGCGTTGCAAAGCATTACGATTGCACCCAGGGCATAGCACAGAGCTGATACTACAAAGAGGATCTTGCTCCACTTGAGCTGTGTGGCGATTGTCTCGTTGTCAAGCTTGGCTGCCTCAACAGGCTTCTTGCTCATGAGTGAGAGACCTACGAACAGGATAACCAGTACAAAGAATACATAACCCATACGGATCAGGAACGGAGTGTTGGGCATCAACAGCTTGAACAGTATTGAGAATACGAATGTGCTGATAGCGGTTACGATAGCAGCAGTGCCGCTTGAACGCTTCCAGAGCAGACCCAGACTGAAGATAACTACGATGCCCGGATATACGAATCCTGAATACTCCTGGATAATCTGGAATGCCTGGTCGGCTCCACCCATGATAGGATAGATGGCAATCAGGGCAATTACAAGGGCTGAAACTGCGGTGATACGACCTACCTTAACCAGATTGCTGTCAGAAGCATTCTTGTTGATGAACTGGTGGTATACATCCATCGTGAAGATGGTTGATGTTGAGTTGAACATCGAAGCCAGTGAAGAGATAACGGCAGCGGTCAGAGCTGCGAATGACAGACCCTTGACTACAACCGGAGTGAAGTTACGGATCAGGAAGGGATATGCATCATCAGGAATGTCGATTGAACCTGAGAGCAGACCCTCGCCGAGCAGACGGCTGTGAAGATCAGCGTCGTTACAGATCAGATATGCGCATACAACGGGGATGCAGACGATGAACGGGATCAAAATCTTGAGGAATCCTGCAAATACAAGACCCTTCTTAGCCTCGTCAATGTTCTTGGCAGCAAGACCCTTCTGGATGATGTACTGGTTGAAGCCCCAGTAACCCAGGTTGGTAAGCCACATGGCACCTACAATCAGGACGATACCCGGAAGTGTGAAGTAGGGATCATCGGAGATGTTGGGGTACAGGTCTGCCTGACGCTCAACTACAAGGTTGAAGTGGCGGTCACCGGGAATGTCTCCCAGACGTTCCATAACCTGACCCAGAGCGGGGATGGCACCGTCAACACCAAGGTGCGGAGCAATGGTCTTCAGAGCAAAGAAAGCGGTGATAAGACCACCACCAACCAGGAATGTAACCTGCATTACATCGGTCCATGCAACAGATGCAAGACCGCCGTAGATTGAATATACACCGGCAACCAGATACAGGAAGATGATGATGAGGAAACGAACTGAAATCTCAGTGCTTCCAACCATCAGGACTGCACCCTTCAGACCCAGGATCTGCTCAATGGCAAGAGCTCCCAGCCATGCAACTGAAGTCAGGATGATGAACACATAGAGGAAGAGCCAGAATATTGAGAATGCCAGACCTACACCCTTATTGTAACGGTTTGTAAGGAACTGGGGAATGGTGAACACCTTGTTCTTGATCATTACCGGCAGGATGAACTTACCTACTACAACCAGGGTGATGGCAGCCATAAGCTCGTAAGCGGCAACTGCGATACCTGATGCGTAAGCAGAACCTGACATTCCGATGAACTGCTCGGCACTGATGTTGGCTGCAATCAATGATGCACCAACGGCCCACCATGTCAGGGTGTTACCGGCCAGGAAGTAATCGTTTGAACTCTTTTCCTTACCGTCTTTCTTTCTTGATACGAAGAAGCCCAGGAAGATAAGTACGGCCAGATAAATAAAGAAAATCACATAGTCAACAGGTTTGAAACCATTGTTGGCCAGTCCTTGCATAATGCTGTTTTCCATTTGTTTATTGTTAGTTTAAAATTTGATTTGCGTGAATTATTCAACACCGAACTGATAGATGCAGTGGCTGTAGTACTCCTGACCGGGAACCAGCTCTGCGCTGTACCAACCGGGCAGATTTGACTTGTTGGGGCTGTCTGGGAACTTCTGTGTCTCCAGGCAGCAACCGGTACGCTGCTCCATCTTGTTGCCCTGCTTGTCCAGACCTGAACCGTCCAGGAAGTTACCTGAATAGAACTGGATACCCGGCTCGTTGGTGTAAACCTCAACGTAGATACCGGTGATGGGGCTGTACAGCTTGGCGGCGCACTTGGTGTCGTCACACTTGGTGTTCAGAACCCAGTTGTGGTCGTAACCGTTACCGTTCTTAAGCTGCTCGTATGCGTAGTTGTTGATCTCCTTGCCAATGGCCTTGCCCTTGGTGAAATCCATCGGGGTGCCTGCTACCGGCAGGATCTCACCTGTGGTCATGTAAGTGCTGTCGCAGGGAGTGAAGTTGTCGGCGTTAAGGGTAAGGATGTGGTTTGTAACGGGGATTGAGTGGTCGCCGTTCAGGTTAAAGTAACTGTGGTTGGTCATGTTGATCACAGTCTTCTTGTCGGTGGTAGCCTTCCATACAATGTCAATGGCATTGTTCTTGGTCAGGGTGTAGGTTACGGTGGCAACAACGTTACCGGGGAATCCGGCCTCGCCGTCAGCTGAGTTCATAACCAGAGTGATAGAACTCTTCTTAACCTCCTTTACATCCCATACCAGGTTCTGCCAGCCCATGGGCTCGGGCTCCAAAGTGCAACCTCCGTGCAGGCAGTGGCCGAAATTGTTCTGCGGCAACTGATATGTCTTGCCGTCCAGAGTGATCTGACCCTGGTTGATACGGTTGGCGTAACGACCTACTGTTGAACCAAAGTCGCTGGCCTGAGTCGTGTAGTCCTTAATGTTCTTGAAGCCGATGACAGCGTCCTGCTTGTTTCCGTTCTTGTCAGGAACCATGATGGCAACGATACGTGCGCCGAAGTTTGTAACCCAAACCTCTGCGCCCTTTGAATTGGTCAGTTTGTACAGGTCAGTCTGCTTTCCTGTAAACTCCATCTGGAAGTCGGCCTTGTTCAGGACCGGAGCCTCCTGCTCCTGCGAGCATGCTGCCAGGGCAAGCACACCAGCCACGAGAGCGATAAAACTTGATTTTCTCATTTTGTTGGTTATTTAGTGATTAATGAATTATTGCAGTTTTCTTGAGCCGTCGCCTATGGTGACACTGTATATTTCGGGTACTATTCCGAACTTGCGTGCGTACTCGCGCTTGGCCTTAGAAACGAACTTTTCACAGATTGTGTCACGAACCAGGTTGATGGTGCATCCGCCGAAACCTCCGCCCATCACACGGCTTCCTGTAACGTCGCACTCCTGAGCGGTCTCCACCAGGAAATCAAGCTCGGGGCAGCTTACGGTATAGTCGCGGCTGAGGCCCCAATGGGTCTCGTACATCTTCTTGCCTACGGTCTCGTAGTCATTCTTCTCCAGTGCGGCGCATACGGCCAGGACACGCTCTTTCTCATCCAGAACGTACTTGGCACGGCGGTAGTCCTCATCGCTCAGTTCACCCTTGACTGTGTCAAGCATCTGGTAGTTGGCATCACGCAGGGTCTCAACGTCGCCGAACTCACGGTTCATCAGAGCTACGGCCTTCTCGCAACTCTCACGGCGCTCGTTGTACTCGTTGCCGAGTGAATGCTTGACCATTGAGTTGATCAGTACCAGCTTGTAGCCGTCAGGATTGAAGGGGAAATACTCATATTCAAGTGAACGGCAGTCCAGACGTATAAGGCATCCCTCACGTCCGAATACCGATGCGAACTGGTCCATTATTCCGCACTTGACACCGCAGTAGTTGTGCTCGGTGGCCTGTCCTATCTTGGCCAACTCGAACTTATCTACTCTGCTATCGGCGAACATGGTGTTCAGGGCAAACGCAAAGACGCTTTCAAGTGCGGCCGATGAAGACATGCCGGCACCTGCCGGAACGTCACCCGTGATGGCAGCGTTGAATCCGCCCAGGGTTACGCCGTGCTTTTCAAGTTCCTTGCACACGCCGAAAACATAACACGCCCAATGTTCCTCAGGCTTTGAGGTGTCATCGAGCGTGAATTCTACGTAAGGGTGCTCTTTCTGGTCAAGTGCCAGAAGGCAGACCTTGCGGGATCCGTTACGGTAAATTTCAATGGCAACGCCTTTGTCAACGGCACCCGGAAAGACGAACCCGCCGTTATAGTCGGTGTGTTCGCCTATCAGGTTTATGCGACCCGGCGAAAAGTATAGGTCACCGCTTGTGCCGAACTGCTGGCGGAACCTGTTTCTCAGAATGGTCGTATCCATCTTAAGGGATTATTCCACTCCGAAACGATAGATTGTTGTCTGTGTGTAGACCTCACCCGGATTCAGAACCGTGCTGGGGAAGTAAGGACGGTTGGGGCTGTCGGGGAAGTGCTCTGCCTCAAAGCAGATAGCGCAGCGCTTGGGCAGTGTTGAGCCGTGGGCGCATGTGCTGCCGCTGCACCAGTTGCCTGAGTAGCACTGGACACCGGGCTCGGTGGTGTAGCACTCCAGTGTACGGCCGCTTGCGGGGTCAACGCACTTTAC
This sequence comes from Bacteroidaceae bacterium, assembly GCA_045586125.1. GTDB lineage: Bacteria > Bacteroidota > Bacteroidia > Bacteroidales > Bacteroidaceae > Colenecus. The sequence continues at coordinate 5,469 of JAZMZT010000003.1, forward strand.
GGCGAAACTCAGTTCACCCGGCTCGCGCTTGTTGAGTACCCAGCAGTGGTCATAACCGTTGCCGTTCTTGGTCTGAATGCCCTCCTCTATGCGGTCACCTACTCTGTGCGGGGTGCGGAAATCAAACGGGGTTCCCTCAACCTCGTCAATGGTGCCAAGAGGAATTGCGGTATTGTCAATTGGAATATAATGATCTGCGTTGATGGTCATCTGGTAGTCCAGAACCGTGAGAGGGTTCTTCTTCATGCCGTTCAGAGTGAAGTAGGCATGGTTGGTGAGACATACCACGGTCTTCTTGTCAGTTGTAGCCTCATACTCTATGACCAGTTCGTTTTCATCGGTCAGGCGATAGGTTACGTTTACGTCCAGGTTACCGGGGAATCCCTCCTCACCGTCCTTGCACAGGTAGTGCAGCTTGATTGTCTGTGCATCGGTCTGCTCGGCGTCAAAGATACGCTTGTGGAAACCGGTGGGACCTCCGTGAAGGCTGTTAGGATCGTTGTTGATGGCCAGAGTGTACTGCTTTCCGTCCAGTGTGAACTTGCCGTTTGCTATGCGGTTGCCGTAACGGCCGATGAGTACGCTCAGGTAGGTCTCCTGGCTCTCCATGACGTGCTTGATGCTGTCATGACCCCATACGACACTTTCCATCTTGCCGTTGCGGTCAGGCATCATTACGGCGCAAAGCGCACCTGCAAAATTTGTTACTGCTATCTCAGCACCCTTCTTGTTGCGGAGTATGTAAAGATCTGTTTTCTTTCCCTCAACTGTTGTCTGGAAATCCTCCCTCTTGAGGCCGGCCAGATTCTCTTTTACGAAATCGCTCATATAGTATAATTGGCTTATTTTGGTTATTAAAAATAAAACACGCAAATTAAGCCAATTTCAGATACTATTCCAAGCGATTCAGGTTAAAATTTCAGCCCTGTATGTAGAAATCGGGCATGGTAAGCAGGTCGGCTACCACGAAGGTGCTTCCGCCTACAAAAATCAGGTCTTCGGCCGATGCCTCACGCTGGGCTGTGGTCACTGCCTGAGCCACTGTACGGAACACTCTGCCGGTCAGACCGGCCTCACGTGCCAGGTCTCTGAGCTTGCTTGCGTCAAGCGCTCTCTGGACAGATGCCTGGGTAAAGTAATAGCGGGCGTTCTTGGGCATGATTGCCAGTACGTCCGATACATCCTTGTCGTTGACCATGCCCATCACAATGCGCAGTTGGCCGAATCCCGGCTTTGAGGAGAGTTCCTCCAGATGCTTTGCTATGTATTTCAGGCCGTGGCTGTTGTGTCCGGTGTCACAGATAATGTCTGGTTTTTTGCCAACCCTCTGCCAGCGTCCGCGCAGTCCTGTCATGCGGCACACATCCTTGAAGCCTTTCCTGATGGCGGCCTCGGTGATGCTGAACTTATGTCGCTTCAAAGTCGGATCGTAGCCATG
>JAZMZT010000004.1:0-6824 GCA_045586125.1 Bacteroidaceae bacterium
TTACGAGAGACTTGTTATGTTGCGTAGGAACGATAACAACAATTTTAAACGTTTAAAAACAATGAATTTAATTAAAGTTGCTGAAGAAGCATTTGCAACCGGCAAGCAGTTCCCAGAGTTCAAAGCTGGTGACACCGTCACTGTCGCTTACAAAATTATCGAGGGTTCCAAGGAGCGTATCCAGCTCTATCGTGGCGTGGTTATCAAGATCAGCGGACATGGTGACAACCGTCGTTTCACCGTTCGTAAGATGTCAGGAACCGTTGGTGTTGAGCGTATATTCCCCATCAGCTCACCGGCTATTGACAGCATTGAGGTGAACAAGGTTGGTAAGGTACGTCGTGCCAAGCTGTACTACCTGCGTAATCTCACAGGTAAGAAGGCCCGTATCCGCGAGAAGAGAGCAAACGCCTGATTCCGGGATATCAACTTACAGAGCGGCAGCCTTATGGTTGCCGTTCTTTTTTATTACCTTTGCCCCATCAGATTGTATCAATGAGGATAACTTTCAGACATATACTGCCCTTCCTGGCGATGGCTTTTGTGCCGGTTTGCCTTGGGGCTCAGAATGACCTTGTTTTCAAGTTTGAGACTGCAGGCGCGGCGGGCGGGGGAGAGCATGCCCCCTTCTGGCATACGTCCAACCGTCAGGGTCTTTCATCAACAAATCCCAATAACGCATATGCCCGTTTTGCCGCGCTTGGCGGTGTGCATCGGCCCTCTGGATTCGGAGTGGACTACGGTGTGGATCTGGGAGGCGGAGCCGGACTTGAAAGCAATCTGTTTGTCCATCAGCTGTATGCCGATGTCAACTACAGGTGGCTGGGTATGTCGGTGGGTATGAAAGAACGCTGGAGCGACAAGAATCCTTATTTGAGTACAGGCGCCCTTACCTGGTCGGGTAACAGCAAGCCTGTCCCTGAGGTTCGTGCGGGCATTCCGGAGTTTGTCAGCGTTCCGTTTACGGGTAATTGGGTTGCACTTAAGGGCCATATCGGCTACGGACGTATGACCGATGACCGCTGGCGCCGTGAGCATGGCGGAAACCTTTACATGAACGGTGTTCTGTTCCACAGCAAGTCGGCGTTCCTAAGATTCGGTGACAGTTCCCGATTCCCGTTGCAGGTGACCATCGGACTTGAGATGAATAATCTGTTTGGCGGTACAAGATACAATGTGGCTGCCGGCACCGAGACTCCGTATCCATCAAATGCAGCCGCATTCTGGACTGCGCTGTTCCCGTTCCACGAGGTTGAGCAGCAGGGTAATGAGGATGGCGACAACCTGGGCAGCTGGCATCTGAACTTTGACTATGATTTTAACGACTGGCATATAGGCGCCCGTTACGAGCACTTCTATGAGGATCACTCTTCATGGCTGGGCATAGAATACAAGAATGATATGGAGGGTAACAAGGACTTCATATTCTTTGGGTTCAGACGTAACTGGTTTGACGGTCTGTTCAGCATTGAGGTAAATGCACCGGACAACATACGTTTCTTCCGTAATGCGGTCCTTGAGTTCATGAATACCCGCGGCCTCTGCGGTCCCATTTGTCACAGCGCGGCCTGCAACACTGACGGAATGTATGTGATTGAGGAGGTCGATGGCCGCGACGGAATGTACAATCACGGCATATATGATTCCTATACCCATCACGGATATGCCATAGGTAACCCGGTGCTGATATCACCTGCATATAACGGGGGTAACAACCGTTTCCGCAGCAACCGTGTGCAGATGTTCCACCTGGGAGTGGACGGCGGTATAACCGATGATATTGATTATCGTGTGCTGGCTACCACTACCCGTCACTGGGGTTGTTACGGGGCGCCGCTCAAGGAGGTGGAACGCGTCACATCGCTCATGCTGGAGTGCTCATACAAAATGGGCGGAACCTATGGATGGAAGTTCTCACTTTCGGGCTCCATGGATATTGACAGCGGCAATCTGATAGGTAACAACAAGGGCGTAATGCTCACAATCTCTAAACTCTGGAAAGTGCTATGAAAAAGAAGGTATACATAACCGTTTTGTCGGTGCTCTCACTGCTGGCTACGGCCGTTTTATCGGGATGCATGGAGAAGGCTTTCCCCAATGATGACCTTGATTTCTACTGGCGTCTTGACAGGATAGAGTACAGGGACGGAGTCAATTTTCAGGGTGCTCCGTGCGAGTATAAGGATGTTGATGATATTATGTTCGGATTTGCCCGTCACATAGTGCTGATAGAGGCTCCCGGTCTTTCACAGCAGCACGGCATCACCACCGAGACAGGTGACTCCATAAAACTGGATTATTCAATATATAATAATCCCGCCCTTAAAGACCGTCTTCAGGATTGCGGTCTGGACAGTGTGGTATCTGTGTTCAGGATTGAATATCCCGACCGCCAGCGTATGGTCCTGTCGGGAAAGAAGACCGTCTTGCGTTTCCGCAAGTGGTAATGATCACTTTAGGATAGAGCCGTCAAGCAGACGTATCGTACGGTCTGTCATGGCTGCCAGAGACTCGTCGTGGGTCACTATCACAAACGTCTGTCCCAGCTGGTCACGCAGGCTGAAAAAGAGTTTGTGCAGTTCCTCTTTATTCTTGGTATCCAGGCTGCCCGATGGCTCATCGGCCAGTATTACGTCAGGCTGGTTGGCCAGTGCGCGGGCAACTCAATCCTCTGCTTCTCGCCTCCAGAGAGTTCTGACGGCTTGTGATCGGCCCTGTCGGCCAGTCCCAGCAACTGCAGCAGTTCCTTGGCTCTTGCATTGGCCTGGCGCATTCCCTGACCGGCTATCAGCATGGGTATGCTTATGTTTTCAAGTGCAGTGAATTCGGGCAGCAACTGATGGAACTGGAATACGAATCCTATATGTTTGTTACGGAAGGCCGATATCTCCTTCTCGCTCATGCGGGTTATATCCTGTCCGTCATAGAGAACCTTTCCGCCGTCGGGTTTGTCAAGTGAGCCCATTATCTGGAGCAGGGTGGTCTTGCCGGCTCCGCTGGGGCCTGTTATGCTCACTACTTCTCCGCGCTCTATGTTCAGGCTTATGCCTTTGAGTACCTGAAGTGAACCGAAGCTTCGGGTTATATTGTCAAGTTCAATCATCCGTTGAATTATTAATGATGCAAAAATATACGCTTTTGGCCGATTTTGCTCTAATATTTTGAGTTTTTATGCTTTTTAAGATGTCATTTTTACGCGTAAAACACTAATTTTGCGGCCAAATTATTCAAACTATAACAGATTATCCTATGCGAGTAGCAATTGTTGGAGCCAGCGGTGCTGTAGGACAGGAGTTCCTGCGTGTGCTGGAAGAGCGTAAATTTCCGCTCGATGAGTTGGTTTTGTTCGGGTCATCCCGTAGTGCCGGATCTTATTACACCTATGGCGGTAAGAAGATCCAGGTCAAGCTTCTTCAGCATAACGATGATTTCAAGGGAATAGACATAGCATTCGTATCGGCCGGCGGCAGCACCTCCGAGGAGTTTGCCGAGACCATCACCAAGTACGGTGCCATCATGATTGATAACTCCAGCGCTTTCCGTATGGATCCGCAGGTTCCTCTGGTAGTTCCTGAGGTTAACCCCGAGGATGCACTGGTTCGTCCCAAGGGCATCATTGCCAATCCTAACTGCTCAACCATCATGATGATTGTGGCTCTTAAGGCTTTGAATGACCTTTCACCCGTCAAGAACGTTCAGGTATCTACCTACCAGGCTGCCAGCGGCGCCGGTGCAGCTGCAATGGCTGAACTGGAGCAGCAGTATCGTCAGGCTCTGGCCGGTGAGGAGGTTACCGTTAACAAGTTCGCCTATCAGTTGGCATTCAACCTGATTCCCCATATCGATGTATTCAAGGAGAGCGGTTATACCAAGGAGGAGGAGAAGATGTTCTACGAGACCCGCAAGATGTTCCATAACGATATTAAGTGCAGCGCTACATGCGTACGCGTTCCTGCCCTTCGCTGCCACTCTGAGGCCATTTGGGCAGAGACTGAGCAGCCTGTATCAGTTGAGGCTTTCCGTGAGGCTGTAAAGAACGGTGAGGGTCTTGTTCTGATGGATGATCCAAGCAAGAAGGAGTATCCCATGCCTCTGTTCCTGGCCGGTACCGATCCCGTTTACGTAGGACGTATCCGTAAGGACATTGCCAATCCAAATGTAATGTGCTTCTGGATTGTAGGTGACCAGATCCGCAAGGGCGCCGCACTGAACGCCGTTCAGATAGCGGAATACCTGATAAAACAGGGAGTGGTTAAGTAAAAAAAGAGGCCCGCAAGCGCGGGCCTCTTTTTTTGTAATCACTTCTTCATTTTGCTCTTCCACAGAGCGCTCATCTCCTCCAGGGTCTTGCCCTTGGTCTCCGGTACCATCTTCAGTACAAAGAGTGCTGAGAGAACTGAGAAGCCGGCGTAGATAAGATATGTACCGCCGATGCTCCACTCGCAGAGTGAGGGGAAGGTTGATGATATCACGTAGTTTGAAATCCACTGTGCTGCTACTGCAACTGCCACTGCATTACCGCGAATGGTGTTGGGGAATATCTCTGAGATAAGAACCCAGCAGATGGGGCCCCATGACATCATGAATGATGCGGTGTAGATGATGATGAATACCAGAGCGGCAACTCCTATGACATCGCAGAATGACAGGATACTCAGTGCTATCATACCGATTGCCATGCCTATGGAACCTACTATAAGCAGAGGTCTGCGGCCCCACTTGTCGACGGTCAGGATGGCTACTACTGTGAACAGGATATTTACAACACCCATTACAACGGTCTGGATCATTGCAGCATCACCGCTTGAACCCATGTTCTGGAATATACGCGGAGCGTAGTAAAGAACCACGTTGATACCTACGGCCTGCTGGAAGAATGAGAGCAGTACACCTACTATGATAACCAGGATACCGTATGAGAAGAGGCTCTCCTTCTTCTCTACCAGTGTGTCCTTGATCTCCTGAAGGATCTGCTGTGCGCGGCCCTCACCGTTGATACGGGTAAGAACGGCCATGGCCTTCTGTGTGTTGCCACGCATAACCAGGTAACGCGGAGTCTTGGGCACAAGCAGCAGAAGCAGTCCGAATGCGCCTGCCGGGAAGGCCTCGCTTACGAACATCCTGCGCCATCCTATGTTGACCATTGCGGCCTGTATAAGTTCGGGTGTATCGGCCAATCCGCTACGGATAAGGGTGTTGATGGCGTATACTACCAACTGGCCGAAGATGATTGCAAACTGGTTGCATGATACCAATGTACCGCGTATCTGCGCGGGCGCAACCTCGGCAATATACATGGGGCAGATGGCCGATGCCATACCAACGCCGATACCTCCCAGAACTCTATAGAGAATGAATGCCCACATGAGTCCCTTGGTGGCCTCGCCGGGCTGGAAAAACTCAAAGTTGGGACGGAAAAGGAACTCCGGCATGTAACTTCCAAGGGCTGACAGGAAGAACAGTACTGATGCAAAAATCAGCGCGTTCCTACGGCCTAATCTGGTGGCCATGATACCTGAGATAAGTCCTCCGATGATACATCCGATCAAGGCTGAAGATGTCACGAAACCGTGCATGCCGGTCGAATAGAAATCTCCAAGTCCGCTGACGAAAAATCTCTGCAATGCCTGCTCGGCACCGGAAATGACAGCGGTGTCATAACCGAACAGAAGACCGCCGATGACGGCTACTGCGCAGATTCCATACAGATAGGCTTTGCTACCTGTTTCTTTGTAATTACTCATATTTGTTAGTTTATCGTTAGATTAGACTAGTTGGTGGGCCTGTCCCGGAGGTGTCCGGAGGGACAGTTCAGCAAATATACAAATAGATAATCAATGGCGAAAAAATAATACAGAAAAATATTAGTTGAGTCTTGCGGAAAGTCTGGTAATGTGTAAGAAAAATTCGTTGGTTTTTCATGCGTGGCCGCCTATCGGCCCGGACTCTTTTGGGCCGATTGTTTTGCAGTTCTCCCCAAGATAAGTTATATTCGCATGGAATTGGTAACAACATAAACAGTATACACTACAATGGAACAGAACGGAAACGGACAGAAGCAATTGCAGATTGAACTCAAGGAGGAGGTGGCTCAGGGCGTTTATTCAAACCTGGCTATGATAACCCATTCCTCATCTGAGTTTGTGATGGATTTTATAAGTATTCTTCCTGGAATGGCCAAGGCTCAGGTCAAGTCCCGCGTGATCATGTCGCCCGAGCATGCCAAGCGTCTTCTGATGGCTCTTCAGGACAACGTCGCCAAATACGAAAGCGCTTTCGGAACCATTGAGATGAAGGCTCAGAAGGGAACCTACATGCCTCCCATTTCTGACTTCCACGGAGAGGCTTAACGAAACTGTTTTTTTGAACCAAAATTGAGGCGGATATTTTCGGGTATCCGCCTTTTTTGTCTCTTTTTTGCCGTTAAAAGTGTAAAAACTACCGGGTTTCGCTTGTGTTATTGAATATTAGTCGTATCTTTGCACGCCAAAATTCTGGATTTACTATTTAATATATAATAATTAAAAACAAACAAACATGCCAACAATTCAGCAGTTAGTACGCAAAGGACGTCAGGTCCTGGAGGACAAGAGTAAGTCTCCGGCCCTGGATTCCTGCCCTCAGAGAAGAGGCGTTTGCGTAAGAGTTTACACAACGACACCTAAGAAGCCTAACTCAGCCATGAGAAAGGTTGCACGTGTCCGTCTTACCAACCAGAAGGAGGTTAACTCCTACATCCCCGGTGAGGGTCACAACCTGCAGGAGCACTCAATCGTGCTTGTACGCGGCGGTCGTGTAAAGGATCTCCCCGGTGTACGTTATCA
>JAZMZT010000005.1:0-28028 GCA_045586125.1 Bacteroidaceae bacterium
AGACCGCTTGGCCTTCCGACTTTAAGACGCTTAAAGTCATCCTCCAGACGGGCCTCGTGAAACTCCAGTCCGGTTGCCTTGAGGAAAGAGTATTTGAAATAGTTAAGGTCCCAGAATATGCTGCGGCGGTCAAAAGACTCACAAGGGAAGCAGACGCTGTAATCCAGGCCCTTTCCTCCCTTGAACTGGATATCGGGCAAAAGACGCACTACCTTTTCCAGCAGGGCTACTTGTCCGGGAGTGTACTGTCCGCTCTCACGGGCACTCTCCATGAGGCCGAAAAGAGACTCATCGCCCAGGTCCTGGAGCAGGTAGTACATACCGCAGTCAGACACTGCCAGTATCTGGGGGACCGGCAATCCTGCGTTACGCAGATAACGTCCGATAGTCAGGAACGCGCGGTTTTCATCGGGATTGGTACCCTCTACTCCCACAACCGTGCGGCCATCGGCCAAAACCAGTCGGTAATATACACGGTTAGAGCCTGCAGCAGTCAGTCTTGTAACCGCCTCAGGCTCACAATGGGCATATCCTAAAAGCAACTCCTTAAGTCTCTCATTCATAATGAGACCAAAGTTACTTGTTTTTTCCTATCTTTACACCCGTCAAACAAAATTAACACAACAAGACTAACCTGAATTTACTGTTGTCATGATCATACCGGGACAAGTATTGGAAAAAGCCGAAAAACTCAATGCCGAGAATGTCACATTCATCCAGCAAAAGGACGGATATGACGTTTTCAGACTCTCTTTCAAGCAGTCAAACGTACGTCATAACGGAACCGAAATTCCCATGGAGACCGGTATGCCGGTTATAATACTGTTCAAGGACGGAGTGGCCCAGACAGCCAAATACGCCGATCACAGTTACTGGCTGGCACAGTAATCCGCGCCAAAAATCACTTGAATCGGATATCGGCAGGAATCTTCTCCAATCCCAGATACATCAGATCCTCGTTGTAACTGTCGCTGCGCTTTGAATAACGTTTCTCAAAGCCAGTGGCAAATGCGATATCGCCTGTTGCCTGAGTCTTGAGCACCAGTGCGGTCAGGTCTGACAGTGCCTGTTCCATCTTTGCAGTATCAATAGTGTACTTGCCCGATGCCTTGCGCTGAATTGCACCGGCCTCATACAGATAGTTGTAAATGATGATGCTGGAACGTCCCAGTGCAGAGCCCTCGCCAAAACGCTCGGAGCGCATCAGCGATGCAAAAAATGTGATCAGGGCATCCTCCTTGGTAAAGATGTGGCGGATATCGTAATGGTTCTGCAGATTGCAGACCAGAAGCACTCCTGCGGCATTGGCCTTAATCTCCTCAAAAGTAAGGGCGGCACTGCCAAGTGCGTTCTCCACACTACCCTTTCCGTTAACCGTCTCCTTCACTCCCAGACCGTGAGCCACCTCGCGGAACACGATGTTCCAGAAGAACGCATCTGATGAAAGATGTTCTGCGGCTTCACCGTCAAGCAGGATCTTTCCGGTGGGGTTGACTATGTAATTGTACTTGGCCTTGATAATGTTCTCAAGCAGAATGGTACGGGTACCGCGGTCACGCTGCACATCGGCGTCAAACGGCAGGTTCAGGGCAATCACCTTGACACCGGCGTTTGCCTTGCCTGCATAATAGAGAGCGTTGCATGAGAATATGTTTGAGCCTGCACCGGGCTGGAAAGTCTTGTACTCGGGATCACCGGGCAACTCCTGCTGGAATTCGCTGATACGTGAAACATACTTCATCAGTTCATCCGTACGGGCCTGGTTCTTGAGCAGGACAAAAGCCTCATATGAGCGCTTAACACCAAGCAACTGGTCATCGGCAGCCTCATTGGGACCTATTACCAGGTCCATCTTGCTGTCATCCATATCAAGTTAGGCAAGTGCACTCTCATAATAATCATCAGTCTCAAGTGCCTGGGCCTTCTTGAGCAGATACTCCTTTACGCTGGGCTTGATGGTTATATCGGCGGCAGCCTTGAGATAGTTTACTATCTTATCGATATGCTCCTTATACTCATCATGATACCAAACTGTCTTGAGTGAACCGTCGGCATTGCGGCGAATCAGCGTGTACGGGCTGTTCTTGTCTGGATTGTCCCACTGTCCGAATTCGCTCAGGGTCATATCTGCGGGATAGAATCCGGCACCGGGGAGACAGTCATTGTAACCTTCCACGAATGATTTTCCGGTAAAGCGGTCCCACGGGCCGTAGTTTATCTCTGCGTAAGTTTTCTGATACGGATCAGTAATGCCGTTAAGCAGCGACTCCTTATTGCCGTAATACTGTTCCCAGTAGATGGCATCTACCTCATCGGCAATGAAACGGTAAAGGTTGAGCACCTCCTTGCCGTTGTCGGTTATGCCGCTCAGATCAGGAGTCTCAAGAGTTACCAGAGCATAATCAGCCACCTTGCGTACATACGGTGACTTGGGTTTTTTATTGCAGGATACCAACACGGTAAGTGCAATCAGTGACAGGATCAGATATCTTTTCATTTCCTATGTATTTTATAACCTTTTTATAATCATAACAATCCCCATTTGCCCACGAACACGAGCACTGTATAGCCCAGCACAAGACCTATCACACCCATGATGATTCCGACCTTGGCCATATCCTTCTGCTCAATGAAACCGGTTGAGTGTGCAAGAGCATTGGGAGGAGTGGAAATGGGCAGTATCATGGAGAGTGATGAACCCAATGCCACACCGGCAAGCAGAGTGGTAACACCGCCGAACGGCTCCAGATTCTGTGCGGCCGACATTCCTGCCAAAGCCAGAATAGGAATGAGCAGGTTGGCGGTAGCCGTGTGTGAGATGAAGTTGGCCAGAGCGTAGCAGATAAGACCGGAGCCCACTATCATAATTACAGGAGGCCATTCATTGAACGGGATAGACTCAACCAGATGCTTGGCCAGACCTGAATCCTGCAGGGCAAGTCCCAGGGCGAAACCGCCGGCTACCATCCACAGGATGCACCAGTTGATCTCGGCCAGGTCATACTTGGTGATGATACGTGTCACGCAGAACACGCCCACCGGCAGCATGGCCACCACATTGGCATCCACATGAGTCCATTTATCACTCATCCAGAGAAGAACCGTGAGAGCGAATGTCACATATACGGTTATCTCCTGCCACGGTTTGAGAACACGTGTGGGATTCTCCTCTATCTTGAGTTCAATCTTCTTCTGAGTGAAGGGGAACAGCATCCTGATGACAAACCATGCCAGAACCAGAAGCACGATGGTAAGCGGGAGCATTATCATCATCCAGTCGCTGAAACCTATGTTCATGGCCATGCCGTTGGGATCATTGAGGAACTTGATGGCAATGGCGTTAGGAGGAGTTCCTATAGGAGTGGCTATTCCGCCCAGGTTGGCTCCCACCGGAATGGCCAGTGCCAGAGCCAAGCGACCCTTGCCGTTAGCAGGCAGGGACTTGATGACAGGCGTAAGGAACGTAAGCATCATGGCTGCCGTAGCGGTGTTGGACAGGAACATTGAGAACACTCCGGTTACCAGGATGAATCCCAGCAGTACGTTCTCTGATTTTGTGCCGAAAGGCTTGAGCAACGCCTTGGCCAACTTGATATCCAATCCGGCCTTGGTTGCGGCAAATGCCAGCATGAAACCACCGATGAAGAGCATTATGACCGGATCGGCAAAGCAAGCCATGATTTTCTTGCTTGACATCAGCGTGCCGAACAGCGGGTCATCGGCCGCATGCAGTCTGAACAGGCTCAGGCTGTTGTCACTTGCCGTAAACAGAAGTACCACGATTATGGCTACCGATGTAGCCCATGACGGAATACCCTCTGTAATCCACATTATGGTGGCAAAACAGAATACAGCAATTACACGCTGCTCTATTACCGTGAGATTTTCTATACCGAATACGCTTGAGGGGAGATTCCAGACCACCAGTCCGACTATTACTCCCAAAAGGACCTTGATTGCACGCAAGGATACAGGCATTACCGCCTTCTTCTGTGCTTTCTTCTTGTCTTTCTCCTTTACAAGTTCAGAACCTAAGAATGTTTTCTGCATAATTTTTCGATTTCTGGGGCGAAGATACGCAGAAAGACAATCCCTTTTTATCGGTGAAATTTATTTGTTTCTATAAAATTGATAGACAAAAACGATAAATCCGCTATAGCTCAGAGTATGCGGAGATTACGGTTGGACAAGTTGCGCTGCATCAGAATCTCCACGAATTTACGGGCCGACATTTTGTGATATGTGCCCTTAAGGAAATGGTAGCAGCCGTCCATTCTGCCGTCGGGATGCACAATGGGAACTGCCTCCAGACCGGGAAAATCATGGATTGACTCCTCGGACAGCATGGTCATCAGGGGGCTGTTGCTGACAAGGTCCAAAAGCGAACGTACGCTGTTGATTTCCAATCGGATATCCAGATCCACATCCTCGGCATAGAGGATAGACTCCAGGGTATCCCTGGCCTGCAGTCCCTTGGACGGCAGAGCCAGCGGGAAACGTGCCAGATCCTGTACGCTTACCTCACTGCCTACCCCTTTGAGAGCTCCCTTACGCCCTATAAGGCAGAGACGGCTCTGGAACAGCAGATGCGACTCAATACGGTCCTCGCCCAACGGAGACTTGTATGTAAGAGCCAGGTCCAGTTCACGGTCCAGCAGTTTCTGTCTGAGTTCCTCCTTTGAGGTGATGATGATGTTCAGTTTGATATGCGGATATTCACGGTAGAAATCCAGCACAGACTGCTTTAAAAGCAGGCTGAACGCGTATGTGGAGCCCACGCTGAGAGTACCCACATTCAGGTTCACCACATCACGGATACGGTCCTTTCCGGCCCTTGCATCCTCAAGTACCTGCAGTGCACAAGGATAGAACTGTTCGCCGTAATCACTCAGCACCACATGGCGGGTGTCACGGGTAAGCAGTTCCACACCAAGTTCCTCCTCCAGTTTGCGGATCTGCTGCGAGATGGTGCTCTGGGTGATAAACAGGGTCTTTGATGCCAGGGAGTAACTGTTGAGTCGGGCCACCTCAACGAAGTAACGCAATTGTCTGAGTTCCATATCCGTTCGATTAGTTGAGGCAAAGATATCGTTATTTATCGTTAATAACGAATAATCATATAGAAAATAACATCATACGCAGATAAAATAAGGTACGCGTAATGACTACTTTTGCACGCTCTCTTAAAGCATATAAAAGTCAGATAAAAAAAATTCTCAATATGAGTGACAAGAAAATCAATGTAAAAATGTGTGTCCTCCTGCCCTTAGTTCTGGCAGTGACCCTTTTCCTTTGGCTCGTGCCTGTTGATTTCTACGGCATCGAAGCCCTGACAGTAGTTCAGCAGCGTGTAATTGCGCTGTTTGTATTCGCCGCACTGATGTGGATGTTTGAGATCATCCCCAACTGGACCACATCACTGCTGCTGATTGTACTCACACTGCTCACCATATCCGACAAGGGTATAGGTTTCCTGTGTGATCCCAAGTTCGGCACACTGGTAGGATACAAGAGTCTGATGGCTTCATTCGCCGATCCTGTTGTCATGCTGTTCATGGGCGGTTTCGTCCTGGCTATCATGGCCGAGAAATACGGATTGGACGTAACCCTGGCAAGAATACTCCTCAAGCCTTTCGGAACCAAGCCTCAGATGGTTCTTCTGGGTTTCCTGGTAGTTATTGCCATATTCTCGATGTTTATGTCAAACACCGCCACAGCCGCTATGATGCTGGCCTTCCTGGCACCTGTGCTTCAGGTTCTTCCGTCCGATGACAAGGGCCGCATAGGTCTGTCACTTGCCATTCCCGTGGCAGCCAACATCGGTGGTATAGGCACACCTATCGGCACACCTCCCAATGCCACAGCCGTACGTTTCCTCACAGAGGCAGGTTATGAGGTTACATTCTCCGAGTGGTCAATGAGAATGATTCCTTACGTACTCATCATGATCCTGGTTGCATGGGTTCTGCTTCAGATAATGTTCCCCTTCAAGACCAAGAAACTGGTTCTGGACATCCCCGAAAACAAGCGTCCCGTTGACTGGAAGACATATGTAGTATGGATTACATTCATAGGCACTATCCTTCTGTGGGCAACCGAGAGCCTCACCGGCATCAACTCGAACGTAGTAGCACTTATCCCGCTGGGCGTTCTCACCATGACCGGAATCTTCACCAAGGAGGATATCAAGGAGATCAACTGGACAGTGCTCTGGTTGGTAGCCGGAGGTTTCGCACTGGGTACCGCACTTCAGGGCACAGGTCTTGCCAAGACACTGATCAACGCCATCCCGTTCGGTTCAATGAGCGTGCTTTCAGTGCTCATCATAGCAGGTCTGGTCTGCTACTTCCTTTCAAACTTCATCAGCAACTCAGCTACTGCCGCCCTGCTTATCCCGATTCTGATCGTGGTTGCCGAGGGTATGGCTGATCCCGCTGCCACCAACAACGCATCATTCCTGTCATTCGGCGGTACTCACGCAATGATCTCATTCATCGCCGTCTGCGCATCAATAGCAATGCTGTTCCCCATCTCCACACCTCCTAATGCAATCGCATCAAGCACAGGCCTGGTAAATACCAAGGATATGGCCAAGGTGGGTATCGTTGTAGGTGCCATAGGATTCACACTGGGATTTTTCTGGCTCACCAAGATTTTCCCGTTCACCATAGGATAAATTCATTCACAACAAATATGAAAAAGCTTCTCTTTACAGCTCTTGCAGCATGTCTCACTATCATTCCTGCCGCTGCACAGGATGTCCAGTACGGACGTAAGATAACAGATAATACAACCGGTCCCAAGGTTGGCGGTTTTGTAGTAGCCAAGTATGCCCTGACTGATCAGGACGGCGCAAACAAGAACAGCGGACTCAGCCAGCGTATGGCCCGTGTATATGTTGACGGTTCCATACTTACTGATTTCAAGTACCGCGTTCAGGTTCAGTTCAACAATGCATCGTTCCACATGAAGGACTACTTTGTTGAGTGGGCCCATTGGAAAGAGTTTGCAGTAAAGGTTGGTCAGTACAAGCGCGCCTTCCTGTTTGAGAATCCCTATAATCCCTGGGATGTAGGTTTCGGCGACTATTCACAGATCACCAAGATGCTTGCAGGTATGGGTGACTACTGCGGTGAGGCCAGTTCAAACGGTGGCCGTGACCAGGGTATCCAGATTCAGGGTGACCTGCTGCCCATGGATGACGGAGGCTACCGTCTCATCCACTATCAGTTGCAGCTCATGAACGGTCAGGGTATCAATGTGGCCGATGCAAACTCCAGCAAGGATTTCATTGCAAGCCTTCAGGTTCAGCCCATCAAGGACCTCTACATCGGTGCATTCGGCTGGCTGGGTGACTATACCGCAAACGGAGCAACAGTTGACCGCAACCGTTGGGCTTTATCTGCCAAATACGAGCACAACTCATGGAGCGCACGCGCTGAGTATGCCAACTCAAAAGGTCACAAGATCAGCGAATACAATCCCGTTGACAGCACATTCACAGGCGCAGGCAAGGCCGACGGATGGTATGCAGCCGTAGGAGTTCCCGTAAATGACTGGTTCAAGGTATATGCCAAGTATGATGTATATCGCGGCCAGGCCTCAAAGGAATCAATGAAGACCATATACTCAATTGCACCCAACTTCCAGATTCACAAGAACCTGATGCTTCAGTTGCAGTACAACTTCGTAGACAACAAGCCCACATCATCTCACT
The DNA here is from genome assembly GCA_045586125.1 of Bacteroidaceae bacterium. Classification (GTDB taxonomy): domain Bacteria; phylum Bacteroidota; class Bacteroidia; order Bacteroidales; family Bacteroidaceae; genus Colenecus. Next base: position 7,718 of record JAZMZT010000005.1, read on the forward strand.
GGAATGAGCTCTGGGCCGAGGTTTACTTCAGATTCTAAAGCATAAAATTTCTCCATAATAAAAGGAAGAGCCATTGTGAGTGATTCACAGTGGCTCTTCGGTTTTTCCCAGGTATGGATATCAGCCGCGCATTATCCTGGCTGCCTCAACCATGTTCCTGAGAGACTCCCCGGTCTCTTCCCAACCGCGGGTCTTGAGTCCGCAATCCGGGTTGACCCACAGTTGCTCAGGTTTTATCACCTGTGCCGCCTTCCTTAGAAGCGTTACCATCTCATCGACTGAAGGCACACGGGGTGAATGGATGTCATAGACACCCGGTCCTATCTCATTGGGATATCTGAATTCGGCAAACGCGCCGAGGAGGTTCATCTGACTGCGTGCACACTCAATTGTGATGACATCGGCATCCATAAGGGCTATGTGTCTGATTATGTCATTGAACTGACTGTAGCACATATGTGTATGTATCTGAGTGCTGTCCTTTACGCCCGATGCCGATATGCGGAATGCCTCTACGGCCTTGTCCAGGTACTCTTCACGGTCAGCCTTACGCAGGGGCAGTCCCTCGCGGATGGCGGGCTCATCAATCTGGATAATCCTGATGCCGGCCTTTTCAAGGTCCAGCACCTCGTCACGTATGGCAAGTGCAATCTGTTTCATTGTAAGGGCACGCGGCTGGTCATTGCGTACAAAACTCCACTGCAGGATTGTGACCGGTCCTGTAAGCATGCCTTTCACGGGCTTGTCTGTCAGGCTCTGGGCGTATGTGCTCCAATCTACGGTCATAGGTCTGGGACGTGACACGTCACCGTAAATGACGGGCGGCTTGACGCAGCGGCTGCCGTAACTCTGCACCCAACCGTTCTGGGTGAAGGCAAAACCGCTCAACTGCTCTCCAAAGTACTCAACCATGTCATTGCGCTCGGCCTCACCGTGCACCAGCACATCCAGTCCTATCTCCTCCTGCCTGCGGATGGTTCTCTCTATCTCACCTTTAAGCAGGGCGGTATACTCATCCTTGGTAAGGTCACCTTTCTTGTAACGGCTGCGCCATGAACGCACCTCGGCAGTCTGGGGGAATGATCCGATGGTGGTTGTTGGGAAGAGCGGAAGGTTAAGATCCCTGTGCTGCACGGCAATACGCTGACTGAACGGACTCTTGCGGCTTGCAAAATCGGGAGTGACAGCTTCAAGACGTCTCTTTACCTCATCATTGTTTGTCAGGGCCGATGTCCGGCGATCCTCGATGTCAGCCACATTGCTCTGCAGGGCGGCCTTTGAGGTGTATGACGGAGAGCGTCCGGCCAGATCAGCCAGTATGACCGTCTCACTCACCTTCTGACGGGCAAAGGCAAGCCAGCGCTTTACCTGGGCGGGCAGTGACTGCTCATTATTCTCATTCTCCAGGTCTATGGGCGAATGCAGCAGCGAGCAACTGGTGCCCACCAGCACACGCTCGGGACCCACTATGGTCTTGACCTTGTTGATGATGTCCAGTGAATGGCTCAGGTCATTCTTCCAGATGTTCCGGCCGTCAACTACACCCAGGCTCAGCGAAGCATCCTTGGGCAGCAGTCTTACCACATCCTCCCAACTCTTGGGGGCGCGCACCACATCAATGTGCAGTATGGCAGGCTTGAGTTCTACCGCAAGTGCTGCGTTATCGGCCAGAGCGTCAAAGTAAGTGGTCAGTATCACCTTGATTTTGGTGCATCGGTTTATCTCGGCAAAGGCTTTGCGGTATGCGTCGCGGATATCATCGGTTATATCGGTATTAAGGAAAGGCTCGTCTATCTGCACGTATTCCGCACCCAGTTCCTCAAGTTGTCTCAGAAGGCCGATGTATACGGGCAGAAGGCTGTCCAGAAGTTCCAGGCGGTTAAAACCGGGCTCCTTCTCCTTACCTAAAAGCAGATAGGTGACCGGACCTGTCAGTACAGGTTTGGTCCTGATGTCCAGGTCCAGAGCCTCCTTGAATTCCAGAGCGGCCTTGTTGAATGTGAGTTCAAACTTCTGGTTGCGGGTGAACTCGGGAACGATATAATGGTAGTTGGTATCGAACCATTTGGTCATCTCCATTGCGGTTACGTCTATTCCGCCCTTCTGGTAGCCGTGAGCCATGGCAAAGTAGAGTTCCAGGCGGTCATCCTTAAGCGAATTGTAACGCTCGGGAATGACTCCCAATGCCAGGCTCAGGTCAAGGGTCTGGTCATAGAACGAAAAATCGTTACTTGGAATGAGGTCTATCCCCGCCTCCTTCTGCAACTGCCAGTTCTCCTTACGGATAAGGGCAGCCGTGTCAAGCAGTTCCTGCCTTGAAATCTTTCCGGCCCAATAAGCCTCTTCGGCTCTCTTGAGTTCACGATGAGCTCCTATTCGCGGATAGCCCAGAATGTTTGTTCTTATTTTTGTCATATTCCAATTTATTTTTCTGTTTCAGATTGCAATTGCGGCGCAAAGATATGCCGCAGTTGCTTACAATAAAAATATTTTGGAATATTCGGGAAATTATGCTATAATTGCAGACATAAACAAGCATTTTCAAGTATAATATTCTGCATTCTAAAACATTTCACAAATGGCAAACGGATACAAACCGGACCTTACCGACATAAGGATCCTGCGCGAACTTCAGAAAAACTCACAGCTCACCGTTAAGGAACTTGCAGAAAAAGTGCATCTATCCCCCTCGCCCACTTTTGAACGTCAGAAACGTCTTGAGCGAGAGGGATTCATTACACGTTATATGGCTGTAGTCGATGCACAGAAAGCCGGTAACGGAATCATGGTCTTATGCAACATCCGTCTTAAGCAGCACTCCGAAGAGATGATACAGCAGTTTATTGACGCCGTACAGGATATCGATGAGATAACGGAGTGCTTCAACACCAGCGGTGACTATGATTTCATGATAAAGGTTTATGCACGTGACATGCATGCATACCAGCAGTTCATGCAACACAAACTGGGTGCCATGAGCTGCCTGGGTAGCCTGCACAGTGTTTTTGTTATGGCCGAAACCAAAAACACCCACGGAGTAGCGATATCAGAAGATATGCATGAATGATATGTCAGAGTTGCAGTTTGTAACCTGCTCTACCGCACCGTTTGCGGGATCATATGAGAATATGCCTGATTTGTCAACTCCATAGGCTGAGAAATAGAACTTATCCTGATACTTCTCTATTGAGCAGCTGTGACCGTCAGTATAAGGTATACCTTCAATTTTGGTGATGGTCTTGTTGTTAAGGTCTATCAAGGTAGCCATGGTATTGCGGGCGGTATAGGGATTGTCACCGTTCAGTTCAAGTATTCCCACATATGCCAGAACCTTGCCGTTGCCTACGTAAGCCGAATTATAGACGGTTGCAGGTTTCCAGCCGTCTGTTCCTTCAATGACAGTTCCGCTGATATCCCATGAACGGCTGGGATCAAACTCCTGCTGACCGTTGGGGATGCATACGAATCCGCTCTTGAGATATGTGGGATCATATCCGAAATAGCCGGCGCATGCCACATAGATATCCTGATTCTCGTTCATGAATATCATGCCGGGAAGGAACGGACGTGTGGGAAAGCAGAGTCCGGTCTGAGTCTCGGAGATTACCTTAACCACCTGATCAGTTGTTATATCGATAACAGCGACATCGGCCTGACGGTAATTATCAAAAGGCATCCATGTAGCACCTATCTGATCAAGTGCCAGATAGAGGTAATTGCCACGGATAATGCCCATGGCTGGATCGGCACACTGGTCAGAGAATCCGTACTGAGTCAGATTGATGGTGCCAGTGGTCTCCAGCGTTTTGGGATTGACCACCATCACGTTGCCCTGGCCGTAGAGCGGGATGTACGCCTTGCTGTCATTGACATAGATAAGGCTGTAGGGGCTTGAGCCGGGAACAATCTGCTTGGTTGCCATCTGCTTGAGCCCCTCCTCAGAACGCTCGTAACGGACCAGCAACTGGCTGCTCTTGGCCATATCGGTGGGGAACATGTAAATGTCATTTCCGTGAACAGAGAATGTGGCGGCAAAGCCAATCTGAATGGCATTGTCAAAACTGATCTTACTGCCAAAATCCTCAATCTGAATCAGATATGACGAACCGCTTGTTCCGTCATCGTTCTTGACAGTGGGCTCCAGAAGGATATGTCCCTTTCCGCCCGGAAGTTCCTGGTTTTCCTGATTTTTCTCCTTGTCACATGAAGTAAGCGCAAGTGACACTGCGCACAGCATGGCTGCACTGTAAAAAAGACTCTTTTTCATTATTGTAATAAGTTTATTGATGATAGTTATCTGAGTATATAGCGAAGTTTAAGACCGAAAGTACGTCCCGGCAGCGGGCAGTTGTACTCCGATATGACAGTGGCATCGGCCACATTCTTTATGCTGCCCGATATGTAGAGCCTCTGGTCAAAGAAACTGTGCTCGAATCCCAGGTCAAAGGTCAGGCTGCGGGGTATGCGGCGTTTCTCATTTCTGGTAAGTTCAAAATCATAGAAATACTCCTCTATGAATGACATGTCGGCAAACAGACGGGTGTTCTGTCCGGTTCCGCCAAACAGGTTCTCCTTATGGAACTCAAGTCCGGCATTTGACATCAGGTACGGGATATTGGGCATACGCTTGCCCTTGGTGGGATTGGGCATCTCCGTTCCGGCTTCATGATCACGGGTGTCACGCAGGTCCTGATAGGTTGCATTGACATATCCGTACAGACAGGGAAGCATATCGGCCTTGACCTCGGCCTCAACACCCAGGGTGCGCATCTGACCGAAATTCTGATACTGTGCTCCCAGTATGCCCTTTACAAAACGGATCATGTCATCCACATGCATGTAGAAACCGTTCACCTCAATCTGCAGGTTGGAGGGGTGTAATCCGGTGAGGTCATACAGAAGTCCTGCATTGGCACTCAGGTTACGCTCGGGCAGCAGGTCACGCGCCGGGGTTATAGTGGCTCCGTCACCCAGCAACTCGTTCTCGGCCGGTATGCGCACGTCATATCCGCCCGAGAGTTTTGCCATCAGGCCCGGGGTGATACGGTAACGCATAGCCTCACTGTAGCCCCAGCTGGTCTTGCGCAGGGTGATAGGCTCGGACGGCACGTTGACATAGACATTCTGGTATCGGGTATCCATACCGTACCAGTAGTAACGTCCGGTCAGGGAGTTCAGAAAGCGCTGGTCAAGGGAACGGTAGTCATAAGTGAGGCCCACCACCCAACTGCGCATACGCGAGTCAAAGTCAACCTTCTTGCCCAGGCTGAGAATCTTGAGGTCATCGCTGGGACGGCCGTCGGCAGTCTGAAGCACAGAGTTGAAGATAACCGAGTTGCGCTGGCTTATCAGATACTCTATATAGAGTTTGTTGAGCAGGGTGAGTTTGCGGTTATCAGAGTCCGATGCAAACCTGTTGTTGGTCATCTCACCTCCATAGACGGACGGCGTGGGATATCCTTCGCCTGTCCAGTCGTAATAGGTCTTGGCCGTGTCAATCATGTGGTATCTGGTATATGCCACTGCTGTTGACATGTCAAAATCCAGACCCTCCAGGAAGAAATCATCCTTTTCAAGTTTGAAGTTGACCATGAAACCTTCCGATTTGGTATGAGCCTTACGTATGTCGGCGTCAATACCCTGTATCTCATGGTAGGTGCGCAGATATACCGGTTCCAGTTCAACCTCATCAAACCACCAGCTGTGCGCCTTGACGCTGCCTCCCATCAGCACCTTCTTGTAGGTATCATGGTCACGTTTAATCTTGAGGCCTTTTACATACGGCGATTCCATCACGTAGTCATTGTCGGCATAATTGAAACCTCCTCCCACTCCGTAAACCAGACCGTGTTTGCGGTCGTTCTTTTTGAGTACGGTCTGAAAGCGGTTGGTATTGTATGACTCACGCTGGTAACTTACATCGGCATAATGGTCCGGGTACTCCTTTATGACTATGTTCACCGCACCGCCCATGGCAGATCCGCCGAACTTGGCGGGTACCACACCTTTATATATCTCTATGCGGTCAATCATGTCAATAGGAATATCGTTCAGGTCCAGGAAATCAGACTGGTCGGCCATAGGCGTCTCATCTATGAAAAAACCTATCCGTTTGCCTTCAAGACCGCGGACTGAAAGTCTGGAGGTGCTTCCCATACCGCCCGAGGCCCTTATGGTGACACCCACCGTCTTGGCCAGAATGCTCTGTATGTCACTTACCGTTCCCTGCAGTTGCTGCATACTGATTACCGATACCGGCATAGCCTGCTCACGCAGTAACCTTGCCTGGCTTTTCTCCGATATGATAACCTCCGACAGCGACAGGGACTCCGGTTTGAGGCCGATATCATTGGAACGGTTACCCTTATCGGTCCTTACGGTTTTCTCCTGCGGGCGGTAGCCCAGGTACTGGACCTTAAGAGTGTAGGTTCCGTCAGGTATATCCGTAATACGGAAAACGCCTTCATTATCAGATATTACTCCTTTCTCAAGTTCTTCAATGTAAACGGTGGCACCGGCCAGGGGAGAGTTATCATTCACGTCATAGACCGTACCTATTATATCTATCTCTTTCTCAAGGTTGTCGGCCCGTAAGGGTCCGATACTCATAACAGCAATAAAACCCGCCATCAGGGCCTTGTACATGTGTTTCATCGTTTCAATTATCAGTAAAAAATATTGACGCAAAGGTATCCCTAAGACTTATCGGCGGCAATCACTAAAAATAGGGATTTAATCATGGCCGTTGTCGGCATTGTCAGTTTTTCATTATATTCGCAACGAATTACAACATTGACATATATGAAAAAAGTAATCACAACTATCATTCTGTTCCTGGCCGTAATGACCGTTTCGGCTCAGGAGAACATCTACTCTTTCAAGGTAAAGAATGACAAGGGAAACGAGGTAAGTCTGGAGCAGTACAAGGGAAAACTGCTGCTTATAGTCAACACCGCCACCCGTTGCGGATACACCCCGCAGTACAAGGACCTGGAGGACATCTATGAAAAATTCAACGAGAAAGGATTCGAGATACTGGATTTCCCCTGCAACCAGTTCGGCCAGCAGGCTCCGGGTACGATAGCCGAGATCAAGGAGTTCTGCTCGGCCAACTACCACGTAAAGTTTGCCCAGTTTGACAAGATAGAGGTTAACGGAGAGAATGAGATCCCTCTCTATACCTGGCTCAAGGCCAATGCCGAGAACAAGAACAACATCCGCTGGAACTTCACCAAGTTCCTGATATCACCTGACGGCAAGGTAATCAAGCGCTTTGAGCCCGGTGACAAGATGACCGATGTAGAGGCTGCTGTTGAACAGGCCCTGAAATAATGCCCCGCAACCCCCACTCTACACCCGGTATGGATTATTCAGCCTGCAGGTTTTTTATCCGCAGGCTGAATTCGCATAACCCTGACAAACCGGCCGAAATACCATCGGCCACACTGCCGCTTATAGGATTCATATATGTAACATCGGGTGAGGTACTGGTTGAAACCGGCGGCAATCCCTATCTGTGTCAGACCGGACATGCTCTGATCATACCGGCCAAACATCCGTTTTCTATAAGGTATTATCATGATGCATCAGGTTATACTGGCGCATTCTCCACATCACTCCTGTCCGATACCAAGCCGCTGCGTTTTCTCACCGAGCCGGTTCACCAGGCTTTCTGGTTTGACGAAGGTGTCTTTATGGCAGAGTTGTTCAACATGATACTCATCTCTTTTGAAAAAGGTGATGACATTTTCATAGACAAAGCCATGGACCTGTTCCTGTCTCGTATCAAGTCCGGCAAGACCGTTGCTGTTCCCGACATAGTGAACCGGTTTCTGGAATCGGCTTTCAACCCTGAACTAAGCATCGGTACGATATCTGATTATGCCGCCCAGGCCGGAATAAGCGAAAACTATCTGAGCCGTCAGGTAAAGCAAAGCACCGGCCGCAGCGTAGGCGACTGGATAGATGCGGTGCGTATTGTCAGAGCCAAGAAACTGCTGTCCGAAACATCCCTCCCCATCATTGATGTGGCCACGGCAGTAGGATTGGAAGACCAGTCCTATTTTGCCCGTTTCTTTAAGCGCGAGACCGGACAGACTCCATCCGGTTTCCGCAAAGCCATGCAAGGATAATCCTAATTATTGCATTTTCCGCTCTAAAAAGCCAAGTTGTTTTTGCGGACCTTTGCAACCGCTATGACAACGATGGTTCTTATATCCCTTTTTGCAGCAATATCGCCCATTGAAGACGTTCTGGAGCAGAATCTACCCATAATAAACGTTACTGCCCTCAAGGAACAGGTACCTCTGGAGAGAGTTGCCTCGTCCGTATCGTCCATCTCTTATGAGTCATTGCAAAAGAATGGTATATATCGTCCTAATTCCCTGTCTTCGGTAATACCCGGTCTGATGATTCCGGAATACGGAGCATCTCTCACATCAACCATCTATATGCGTGGACTGGGTTCCAGGATGGAGAATCCTGTAATGGGACTTTACATTGACGGAATACCTATCGTTGACAAGAACGCCTATGATTTTGACTGGGAAGGAGTAAACCGTGCCACAATGCTGCACGGACCTCAGGGAACGCTCTACGGACGCAATGCCATGAGCGGAGTACTGTCGCTCTCCACCATCTCACCTTATGATGATTACCAGCCCACCGTCCATGTTGAATACGGCACAGCCAACACAGTCAGAGCCGGAGTCTCACTGACCACGGGCAACAGTGCGCTGTCAGCCACATTCCGCCACACCGACGGATACCACACCAATGCCTTCAAGAACAGCCTCTGCGATCCTTATGACGGTCTGGCCCTGCGCTGGAAATGGATGAGTATCTGCAATGAGCGTCTGAGCCTGACCAATATCCTGTCGGCCAACATTTCACAGGAAGGCGGTTTTGCCTACGGTCTCTGGAAGGACGGCACGCAGCATCCGGTATATTACAATGATGAAGGCAGTTACAAGAGATTGTCGGTGGTTGAGGGTTTCAGGATGCACCGTCACGGAGATAATCTTATAACAGATGCCACCGTATCGCTCCAGTTGCTGGCCGATGACATGCACATGGATCAGGATTACACTGAGAAATCCATATTCACCCTGCAGCAGAAAGAGTTGAGCGGTGCCGGCACGATGGAGGTTACAATCCGCAGGGCCGATGAAAAAGCCAAATGGCAGCCCCAGACTGGTCTGTTCGGATTCTACCGTCTGAATCAGATGAACGCTCCCGTCACTTTCAAGCGAGACGGAATAGAGACCCTCATCCTGAACAACGCCAACAGTCATATCCCCACGGATATAGGTTATCTGGCCATATCTGACCAGACTATGCCGGTCAACTCGGACTTCATGATAGACACCTGGAACGCAGCCCTTTTCCACGAGTCAGTATTTGACCTTGACCGATGGCTCATTACTGCAGGTGTAAGGTTTGACTACGAGGGAGGCAACATGGATTATGACTGCATCACACGCATGCACTACCGTTTTGAGCCCATCATGACGGCCGACAGGGACCTGTCCATTCCCTACAAAGGAACGATAAGCCACAGCCACTTTGAGGTACTGCCCAAACTGTCTGCACTGTTCAGGGTATCGGATGACATCAAACTGTTCTCGACAGTCTCCAAGGGTTACCGCGCAGGCGGATTCAACACACAGATATTCTCAGATATCCTGCAGAACATGACCATGACCGCCACCATGAATGACATGGGCGTCTATCTGGACAGACCGTTCGTATCGGTCAATGCCAAGAATACCGAGTATGACCCGGAAACCGCCTGGAACATGGAGTTGGGAACACGCATACGTCATGAGTCATTCAGCGTGGAGGCATCGGCATATTATATGGATGTAAGGAACCAACAACTCACGGTATTCCCTCCCGGAATGTCAACCGGACGCATGATGACCAATGCAGGCCGCAGCCGCAGCATGGGCGTGGAGACTCAGATAGGCTGGAATCCCGGACAGTTCCGTTCACAGTTGTCATGGTCGTGGTGCGACGCCCGCTTTGTCAGTTTCAATGACGGTAATGAGGACTACTCCGGAAACCGTCTTCCCTACGTGCCCGAGCACACGCTGTTCCTTAATGCCGGATACAGTTTCAAGATAGGAACCAAAACACTTGACGTGGACGCATCCCTTCGCGGCGAAGGTCCGTTCAGTTGGAACGAATCAGGGACTCAGAAAGAGCCGTTCCATCTCAAGGCCAACGCACGTATAGCGCTCCAGGCCGATAATTGGGAGTTCTTTGTAAGGGCCGATAACCTGACAGATGAGACCCACAGGAGTTTCTATTTCAAATCCATGGGCAACGAGTTCTTTGCACTGGACAAGCCCCGAATCATAATGACAGGAATAACTTTTAAACTATAAAAACATGAAGAAAACAGTATTGATTCTCGCTGCAATAGCAGCAGTTCTGGTAAGTTGTGAAAAAGAAGAAACCGACAACATCAAGCAGGAGGAAGAAGTTGTAACAGTAAACAGCGACTCCGTATTCTATTCAGGCACCTTGCTTGCAAACGCATCAAGCGGAGACTGCCAGACTCCCGATACAAAGATCAGCATCAACCCTTCAGACAAGGCTGATTCTACATCAATCACCATTTTCAAGGCCAAACTGGCTAATAGAATGCCGGCTATGGACATTATCATTCCGGGCATTACCGTACAGAAGAACGGCAACGTAACCGTTCTCACTGCAGACAGAACCGTTCCCCTGGCAATGGGCAACCCCTTCCCCAACTACACTGTCACAGAGTTTGAGGGTGAGATCGTGAACGATGAGATTACATTCTCACTCAAGTTCGGTTCAACTCCCACATCATACAGCGGCAGACTGACGGAATAACAAGCCAATTTTTTCTATAGTAGCCCAACGGCCCCGCCCGGAAACTTTCTGAGCGGGGCCGTTGCATCAAGTATCACTTTTTTATATATTCGCAGTTGTTATCAATAATGAACAATATTATGAAGAAAACTGTTTTATCACTGCTGGCAGTCATGTTCATGACCGTTTGCTCAGCCAAGGATCCCAAAGTACTGATTACCTATTTTTCACCCACTGGAACAACCAAGTCACTGGCACAGGAACTGGGCACCGTTACCGGCGCTGACCTGTTTGAGATTGAGGGTGCACAGCCCTACACCACCGAGGATGTAAACCTGGGTAACCGTGAGGCACGCGCCTTCAAGGAGATGGCCGACAAATCTCTCCGTCCCGAGGTTAAGGGCAAGCCCGACAAACTGAAGAGTTACGATGTAGTGTTTGTAGGATTTCCCATCTGGGGCGATGCAGCACCCAACATCATCAACTCATTCATAGAGGGCAATGACCTTAAGGGAAAGACAGTTATCATATTCTCAACTTCAGGCAGCAGCAATCTGACCAACTCTTTCAATAAACTTAAAGAGCAGTATCCTGACCTTAATCTTGTGGAGGGCACAACCCTTAAGCGCAACCCCACCCCCGAGGCACGCCAGAACGTAATCAACACCCTTAAAGAGGCCATCCCCGCTAAGTAAATGGCATCACCAAGAGCTTCGTGGGCATGGGTGCCCACACTGTATTTTGCCGAAGGACTACCTTACGTGCTGGTCGTTACGGTATCGGCCATCATGTTCAAGCAACTGGGCATAAGCAATGCCGACGTGGCACTGTATACCAGTTGGCTCTACCTGCCGTGGGTTATCAAACCGTTCTGGAGCCCGTTTGTGGATCTGGTCAAGACCAAACGCTGGTGGCTGCTGCTCACTCAGTTGATCCTGGGAGCAGGCCTGGCCGGTGTGGCATTGACCCTTAACACCACAAACTTCTTCAAGTGGTCACTGGCTATAATGTGGCTGTTGGCATTCAGTTCAGCCACTCATGACATATCCATTGACGGATTCTACATGCTTGGCCTTGACGAGGGTGAGCAGTCTCTGTTTGTGGGTATCCGCAACACCGCTTACAGAATAGCAATGATAGCCGGCCAGGGAGGTCTTCTCATATTGGTGGGACAGTTTGAGAAACTGTTCGGGTCAACCGTACGCGCCTGGAGCCTTGGATTCCTGGTGGCAGGCGGATTGATGATCCTGTTGTGGCTCTACCACTCCTATATCCTACCCCACCCCGTTGCGGACTGCACCACCGGCATATCGGGCAGCAATATACTCAAAGAGTTCGGTATGACCTTTGTCAGTTATTTCAGGAAGCCGCATATCCTGCCGGCACTCCTGTTCATACTGCTGTTCCGTTTCCCCGAGGCACAGTTAGGCAAGATAGCCCCTCTGTTCCTGGTCGATGAAGCAGCCGCAGGAGGTCTGGCTCTTACCACAGGCCAGGTAGGTTTTGCACAGGGCACCCTTGGCGTAATAGGACTGCTGCTTGGAGGAATTCTGGGTGGTATCACACTGTCCCGTTTCGGACTCAAGAAGTGCATCTGGTATATGGTAGCCGCCATTTCCGTACCTGACCTGGTGTATGTCTACCTGAGTTGGTTCCCCACACAGAACATGGCACTGGTAAGCACCTGCATATTCATAGAGCAGATGGGATACGGATTCGGATTCACCGCCTACACACTGTTCCTGATGTATTTTGCACGCGGAGAGCATCAGACATCACACTATGCCATCAGCACAGGCATAATGGCTCTGGGTATGATGCTGCCCGGAATGATATCGGGCATGCTGCAGGAGCACATGGGATACCGTACATTCTTTATTTGGGTAATAGCCTGCTGCGCTGTCACATGCGTGGTATCGGCCATTATCAAATACGAACCTGATTTTGGAAAGAAACAATGAAACTTGTAGTTGACAGCGGCTCCACCAAGACCGATTGGGGATTCTTCAATACCGTCTATGACCTCAAGGCAGTAAAGACGCAAGGTATCAACCCCTGCCATCAGAGTGAAGAGGAGATAAGGAGCATTATACGCAACGAGTTGCTGCCCAATACACAGAACATAGATTTGGCTGCCATCACAGAGGTATTCTACTATGGTGCCGGCTGCGCCACGGAGTCTATCTGCGCACAGATGGCCGCAATCCTCAAGGAGTTTATACCCAACGCAGCCATTAAGGTGGACAGCGATATGCTGGGAGCTGCCCGTGCCCTGTGCGGTCACGCCGAGGGTGTGGCCTGTGTACTTGGTACCGGCTCCAACTCATGCCTTTACAACGGCAAGGAGATTGTGGACCAAGTGCCGTCACTGGGATATATCCTGGGTGATGAAGGCAGCAGTGCAGCTCTTGGACGCCGCCTGATAGGCGACTGCCTGAAACGCCAGTTGCCCGAGGCTGTAGCCAAAGAGTTCCTGGATCGTTACTCGCTTACAAAGGAGAGCATAATAGAAAGCGTTTACCGCAAGCCCCTGCCCAACAGGTTCATTGCCGGTTTCGCGCCGTTCGTATATGACAAACGCGCAGTGCCCGAGGTTCACAAGATGATAATCCAGTGTTTCTCTGAATTCTTTACCCGCAACGTGATAAACTACCACAAGCCGTGGCTACCCGTACACTTTGTGGGCTCACTTGCAGGCAGTTTTGCCGATGAACTGAAGGAAACGGCCGATTCGCTTGGAATGACCATAGGAAAGATTGAGGCCAGCCCCATGAGCGGCCTGGTTGATTACCACGCAACAGATAAGGCGTAACCCTTCTCCAAGTTGAGTTTGGTGCCGGTGGTTACACCGCCCGAAAGTATATTATGCAGGTTATCGGTTATTCCGGTACCCTGCATTTTAAATACCGCCTCCTTGCAGGTCCAGAGTGATGCGAATTTCTCTTCATGTGAGTCCGATGACAGTATGGCGGCCTTCTCATCAGGATTCATGGTCTTGTCAAGCAGCCCCTCGCTGAAATGGCGGAAAGACTCCACGTCAATACCCACAGGACTGTCGCTGACGGCAACGGCTATGGCCTTCTGACAATGGCTTATGCTGAAGTGGATATAGGGATGACCGGTCAGGAAAGGCTTGCCGTGCTCCGTCTTCTCCATGCTGAACTCATCCAATCCGAACTCGTCATGAAGCAGTTCAGCAAGCATTAGATATGATTTGAGGCATGCAAAACGGCCGAACGTATGCTTGAAACCCAATGCATAACTGCGGCGCGGTTCCGGCACTGACGGCAGCAGACGCTCCACCTCCGCGTCAGTGCATAACGACATATCATCAAAAACAGAAACACGTATCATGCCTTCTTATGGGCTATCTTGAACATACGCCCCGGAAGGCTTGTCATGAAGATGATACCGAGCACAATGGCTACGGCTACTCCCAGAGCGGTGAAGCCTGTGGTAACTGCCACCGACAACTCCTTGTTTACGATGTAATATACAGTCCAGAAGATACCCGCGCCCGGAATGAGCGGGAACACACCGCAAATCTGGTATACTATTACGGGACATTTGCGGTCAACCGCCATGAATCTTGATACCAGAACCACTACGACAGTGGCCACAAAATTGGATTCTATGACGGTGGCACCCACCAGACGGAGCATGAGCAGATAGGCCATCCAACCCACCGTACTGCAAACTCCCACATGAATGTATTCACTGCGCGGAACTCCGTACAGCACCGCGAATCCCACCGTTCCCACAAACGCTGCAATAGCCTGGATAATCCACCCTGATGTCTCGGCACTGGTCTGCATTCCGTCCAGCACTATGATACCGTGCTCAATACGGCCGTCCACCAGGAATGTAAGAGCCACGCCCGCTGCGATACAGAAAAACACGGTAAGCGCGTCTATCATTCTTGTAGAACCTGCTATATAATCCTCATTTGCCAGGTCGCGGATACCGTTTGTAAAGGGTACACCGGGAATTAGAGGGATAAGTGAGCCGATTATCATGTTACCGGGATGCTCGCCGAATCCTATGTTCATGAACACTACCGAAAGGCTTGTGGCCAGAATACTTCCCAGGATATTGGTTACAATCTTGGACATACCCCTGCGGCTTACCAGAAGCACGAACACATACAACAGCAGACCTGCCACGAATGATGCCGCACAATCCAGCAAACTTCCGCCGAATATGGCGCAGAATGCACCGCTGCCCACAGCTGATCCCATGACCTGCTCCAGGAACGGCTTGGATTTCATGTTCCTGATCTCAGCCAGACGCTCACGGGCTTCCTGAATGGAACAGCCGCCCTTCTCTATGGCACGTGAAAGGCGGTTTACCGCAACAACCTTCTCCAACTGGGCGCCCTTGAACGGAATGAACTCCACGTTCGAGTACCGGTTGCCGCCCGATGTCAGGATGCCGTTGCTCAGCACAAAGAAATGGCCTGAATCCACTCCGTAGTGACGGGTGATGCGTTCCATGGTCTCTTCCACACGGAAGATCTCGGCACCGTTCTCAAGCATTATATGCCCGGCCTCGGTTGCCACCTGCATCACATCGGTCAACAGGTCATCCCTTTCGTCCATATCACTTGCCGTTGGGGAAATATTTTTTCTTGACGGGATCACAAGTCAGGCCCACACCCAACTTGCGGAAAATCTTACGGTCAACCTCACTGAGCAGAACCGTGCAGTGAACCTGACAGCCTCTGAGTTCAGGCAGCATATCCAACGCCTTACGGCAGTTGTCATCCTGCTGGCTGAGAATGGAGAGAGCTACCAGAACCTCATCGGTGTGCAGGCGCGGGTTGTTTCCGTGCAGGTAATCGACCTTGGTCTTCTGGATAGGCTCAATCATATTCTGAGGAATGAGCTTGACGTTATGGTCTATGCCGGCCAGGTGCTTGGTTGCATTGAGAATCAGTGCGGCACTCGGACCCAGCAGAGCGGTAGTCTTGGATGTTATGATGGTGCCGTCTGACAACTCCATGGCGGCAGCCGGTACTCCGGTCTCCTCCTGGCGCTCCTTGGCGGCTACGGTAGTACGGCGTGTGGCTGTGGTGATTCCGGCCTTGTTCATGAGCAGGGCAATCTTGTTGACCTCGGTCTCACTGTTCTTGCCGCTGGCCATATCGCCCAAGGCGGTATAATAACGGCGTATCACCTCATCCTTGGCGGCACGGCAGCATACCTCATCATCGCTGATACAGAAGCCTGCCATATTTACGCCCATGTCGGTGGGTGACTTATACGGATTCTCACCGTAGATACCCTTGAACAGGGCATCCAGCACGGGGAATATCTCAATGTCACGGTTGTAGTTGACGGTGGTCTTGCCGTAGGCCTCCAGATGGAACGGGTCAATCATGTTCACGTCATCCAGATCGGCCGTAGCAGCCTCATACGCTATGTTTACGGGATGGTTCAAAGGCAGGTTCCAGATGGGGAATGTCTCAAACTTGGCATATCCGGCCTTTACTCCGTGTTTCTGCTCCTGATAAAGCTGGCTCAGACATACTGCCATCTTTCCGCTTCCGGGACCCGGAGCAGTAACGACAACCAGAGGACGGGATGTGACAACATAATCGTTGCGGCCGAATCCCTCATCGGAAGCAATAAGAGTGACATTGTTGGGATAGCCTTCAATGATGTAGTGGACGTAGGTCACAATTCCCAGACGTTTCAGGCGCTCGCGGAAAGCATCGGCACTGGCCTGACCGTTATAGTGTGTGATGACCACAGAACCTACCAGAAGGCCGCGGCTCTGGAACTCCTCGCGCAGACGCAGAACGTCCATATCATAGGTGATACCCAGGTCGCTGCGCACCTTGTTCTTCTCAATGTCAACGGCACTGATTACGATGATGATCTCAGCGTAATCGCTAAGCTGATTGAGCATACGCAACTTACTGTCAGGCTGGAAACCGGGAAGTACGCGACTGGCGTGGTGATCGTCAAAGAGTTTGCCACCAAACTCAAGGTAAAGTTTGTCACCGAACTGAGCTATGCGCTCCTTGATGTGTTCGGACTGTATTCTAAGATACTTTTCGTTGTCAAATCCGTATATCATAACGGATTGCAAAGATAATAACTTATCCACATTTTTACTACTTTTGCAACAACAAAAACAAGACCTTATGCTAACCAGATTCGCCCTGATTTTTTTATCAGCATTTATTGCCGTTCTGCCGTGCCAGGCACAGTCGGCAAGTGTGGATTCACTGATGAAATTTGCAGGTAACATCCATCAGTTCAACAGCCTGTTTCCTCAGGAAAAAGTGTACATCCAATTTGACAACACGTCATACTATACCGGCGAGACCATCTGGTTCAAGGCATTCGTCACAAACGCATCTACTTTGGGCCGCGCCCAGAGCAAGATCCTCTATGTAGACCTGCTCTCTCCGACCGGAGTCCTTCTCAAGCAGGAGAAACTCAAAATCGTGGCAGGTCAGGCCGACGGCTCATTCGTACTGATGGACGGCTCCACCGCACAGGCACGTGAGAAACGCGGCGTAGTTGATTACCCCAGCGGTTTCTACGAGGTCCGCGCATACACCAGTTACATGCTCAACTTCAGCAACGAGATACTGTTCTCAAGGGTTCTGGCCGTTTATGACCCGCCCAAGGAGGAGGGAAACTTCTACGAGTCAAGTCCGGTCATCACCATCAAACGTACCGAGACATCAGATTTCCGCCCCAAGTCAGAGAAACTGCGCAACATAAACGCATCATTCTACCCCGAAGGAGGTCATCTCATCATCGGCAAGCCTTGCCGTGTGGCTTTCAAGGTAATTGATGACACCGGATTCGGAGTTGAGGCAACCGGTAAGGTAGAAGGCAAGGACATCACTTTCAGCACCGTCCACGACGGCATGGGATACTTTACCTTCACTCCCCAGGAGAAACGCAACAGCGTTGAGATAACCGTTGGCGGGACAAGCCGTTCGTTCAACCTGCCGCAGGCCGAGCCCTTAGGCTTTGCCATGACGGTTGACCCGCTTGACTCCGACAGCATAGCCGTAAAGGTTGACGGGGCCCAAGGCATGTCGGGCATAACCCTGGGCGTAGCACTCACCTGCCGCGGAGAACTGATGGACTTTGGGACCCTTGAAAGCGGCGCCAGTCCGTCGGAACGCATCATTCCGCTTCACGGAGTACCTGAAGGAGTCTGCCGCGTCTATCTTTTTGACAAGAACGGAATACTCTATGCCAGCCGCTCATTCTATCACCGCAGCAAGGTAATCAAGGCGCCAGTCCTGGAAATGAGTGCCGACAAGGAAACCTACCAGCCCTTTGAGAAGATAACCCTGAATTTCTCCCTTAACGACAAGGGCAACCCCTTCCGTGACCGCTTCTGCCTGTCGGTCCGTGACTCACGCACGCAAAACAACGTCTATACCGATGACCTGAGAACATCAATGCTGTTGTCATCGGACCTTAAGGGATTCATAGAGCATCCCGCATGGTATTTTGATTCCGATGCCCCCGAACGCGACCAGGCATTGGACCTGCTTTGTCTTGTACAGGGCTGGGAACGTTACGACTGGGATATCATGACCGGCCAGAAGGATTTTTCCGAAAGATACCGCATGGAGGAGAGCCTGACCCTTAACGGCTGGATACTCAGTTCATCGGGCCGAAAGAAACTGGAGGGTGTCGAGGTCAACGCATCACTGGTACCTCAGGACAAGACCCTGACAGAGATTTACTCGTATACGACCGATACCACCGGATACTTTGGATTTGACATAGGTGCCGAATTCTATGACAAGGCAAAGTTCTCCATCGGTGCCAACACTGACAAGAAACCGCTCATAGGAACCAGCGCCCGAATCAGTATTGACCGTCCCGCATCTCCTGCAATCAGGCCCTACAACGTAGGCGAACTGGTGTTTACCGGCGTCAAAGGCACCGGTTACAAGAGAAAAGGCTGGAAAGAAGAGGAGGAAGAGAACCCATACCCCACCGTCATCAACATTGAAACGGGTTATCTGCTGCCTGATGTTGACATTGACGAGGACCGCATGTACATTGACTACTTCACCTTCAGCGCCTATGACGTTACCAATGACGTAGAGATAGAACTTGACAAGGGAGACTATACCACAGACCTTATGGGGTATCTCATTGACAAAGGCTACGAGGTGATAGCAAGCGACACCAGCATAGAGTCAATAAACGGATTCGAGCCCTTCTTCTACATTCACGACAATAAGAAATACCTGTATCAGGGACCGTATGAGACACCGGCAGTCATAGACACCAAGGACATAAAGAGTGTCATAGTATTTGACAGGCCCATGTTCATGATGAACATCCTGCAGCAATGTCCTCTTTATCAGGATTATCTGAGCGAATCCATACAGATGCTGTACGGAGAGGACCTCATCAATCACAGGCTGCTGCTGGTAGACGTCCAGATGAAGGAACCCAACGAAATCAGCACCCGTGAGGACCGTTTCAACATCAACAAGCGCATAACCACGGTTGACGGCTACTCACGCCCATACAGTTTCTACTCTCCCGAGTATCCCCAGGGACCCGTATTCGGTGACGTAGATTACCGCCGCACCCTCTACTGGAACCCCAATGTCATTACCGATGAAAACGGCAAGGCCCAGGTGGAGTTCTATAACAACTCCATTACCAGGCGCTTTGACGTAGAGGCTGCAGGAATTACTTCAGCCGGCGTTCCCTATATCCTTGACGCCGGATTCTGAATTTTTGGACCAAAAATCTCTTTATTTAAATAATAAAGTGCTATCTTTGCGCCCGCTAAGTGCCCAAGGGCCTTGGCGTGTGTTTACAACATATTGTCTAACTTTATCTTAGTTTCAAAATTTAACTAATGGAAGATTTAAAGAATGTAGCTCCCCTTCAGGAATTTGACTGGGATGCTTTTGAAAACGGAAGTGCCGCAGCAGGCATGTCAAAAGAGCAGCTCGAGCAGGCTTATGACACTACCCTCAACAAGGTAGCCGACAACGAGGTTGTCAACGGAACTGTCACAGCCATCAACAAGCGCGAGGTTATCGTAAACATCGGTTACAAGTCCGATGGTATCATCCCCATCAGCGAATTCCGCTACAACCCCGACCTCAAGGTAGGTGATGAAGTTGAGGTTTACATTGAGAACACAGAGGACAGGAAGGGTCAGCTGCTTCTGTCACATAAGAAGGCTCGTGAGTCACGCTCATGGGACCGCGTGAACGAGGCTCTGGATTCACAGGAGATCGTAAAGGGTTACATCAAGTGCCGCACAAAGGGTGGTATGATTGTCGATGTATTCGGCATCGAGGCCTTCCTCCCCGGCTCACAGATCGATGTAAAGCCCATCCGCGACTACGATGTATTCGTTGGCAAGACCATGGAGTTCAAGGTCATCAAGATCAACCAGGAATACCGTAACGTAGTTGTTTCACACAAGGCTCTTATTGAAGAAGAGCTTGAGC
>JAZMZT010000006.1:0-4727 GCA_045586125.1 Bacteroidaceae bacterium
CCTGAGAAGCATAGCCGTAAGCAATGCATCATCCGCCTCGCCCTGAGCATCAAGTCCATTACAAGGAATACATGCTATCAACCAGGTAGCATAAGCATAGCCAACGTACGGATCATACTCATCAGAAACACTGTCGAAGGGGTGCTGAAAGTTATTCCTGACCGCAACTTCCTCATATCCCAGCGCCTTAACCACCAGGGTAATAAGCTCTTCGGCGGTATAGATCTTCTCCAGCTCTATACCTTCTATTCCAAGCCTTTCCAGAGCTGTCTTCAATGTCTCTGAACCTTCAAGCAGTGCCCTCTCAGGCAGTGGAGTTGGTTCAGGCGCAGGCGCAGGGGTTACTATTGGTTCCGGAGTAACCAGTATCTCTTCCGGAATTGTTTCCACTACCGCTTCCTGCTGTGCACATCCCACAGACGCCACTGCAAATAACAGCGCTATAACGAGGATACCAATACGTTTCATGTCCATGCTTTTCTCCTTTATCTCTTGTTCATGCATACCTGCAATTAATCAAAGTAAGCCGATGCGGAATCGCCGTATTTCATCATGCTCTCAATCAATGCCTTCAGATCATCGGCAAATGCATCATTCGTTCTTACATTATACGCATATGTTTCTACATTGTAAGGAAGTATCTTGCTGTATGCTTCGGTACCATCCTCGAATACAACATGCATTCTCACGTAGTAAACATCACGCATATCCTTTGCCGCAATATTGTGCACAAATCCGGCATAGTACTCGCCCCATTCAATTGCTTCGGTTATGGTTGCAGTGCTGGCATTATAGGTTCCGCCCTCAGTGTACTCATTGAATATGAGCAGTTCAGCGGACTCAACATTGCCTTCAACAACAGCATACAGGTTGATGGAGAGTACATTATCCAATGACAAGGTAACGTTGTTAAACCTGATCTTGTCAGAGGCAATACCATCGCTTATCTGGCTTCCAGCTTTTGCCAGAACAGGAGTTACGTCAGAGCCCATAGCTGCCTGCTGTTCGGTAAGTCCGGAATTTGCCAGCGCTTCGGTATTGTAGTCAAAGTGTACCTGTGCATCTGCACCGTAGTTGAGCATATCAACCATCAGGGTCTGGAGTGCTTCATCATTCGCATACTGATTGAATACCATGGAAACATACTTTGCAATGCTGGTTTCATACGGTGTTCCAAATACCACGCTTCCATCGGGAAGGGTTACATACAGCACCACATGCACCAGATCATTCATTTCCTTGGCAACCAGCACATCATAGTCGAACATGAGCGCTCCGTCTCTGTTGTCTACCGCATAGTCGGTAATGCCGGCTCCGCTCTCATATGCCGCAGTGATCTCATCACTTGACGGGCTTTCCCTGAAGAACAGGATACCGGGTTCATAACCCACTTCGTCCATGCCGGGGAACTTTGCATAGAAGTTGAGTATTACTCGGCCCTCCAGGCTGAGAGACAATCTGGTAAGAGCAAATACGTATACGGTAAATTCGTCAGAGTATTCACCGTAGCTTACAGTAACCGTCTTCTCGCCAACTGAGGTGCTGTCGAATCCGGTAATCTCCACATCTGCGGTTACATCAACCGTACTGTTGTCATTATTGACAATATGTACGCTGAGTCCCTCTGTATCCAGAGCATCACCCTTGTAATAGACCAGCTTATCGGGCAGAGTAAGTATCTGCATAGACTCCGCTTCAGCTATTCTCTCGCCAAGAACACCATCTTTATCAACATAGTAGTTTCCGGCTGCAAGGCCATAGGCATTACCGGCTTCAATGAGTACAATAGTATCCTTAAACATGATACCTGTATCTTTATCGAATACATAGTAATCATTGTCTACCTTGGTCAAGCCCTTTGCCTTAACAAGGTTATTGTAATAATAGGTATTACCGTCAGGATCGGTTACAAAGCCGGTCTTTACCATCTTGGCATCGGAAGCAAAGCGATAATATCCTGCAGCGTCATTCAGCAAGCCATTGGTCTTAGTGACATTATAAACAGCATCTGTGACCAGCACACCGTCTTCCAGTGCATAGTAGTATTCGCCGTCCAACTCATACAGACCATCTTTCTGCTTTACACCATTGATGGTAAGGTACAGTTTGCCATTTTCCTTAATGACGCCGGAACCCGATTCTTCACCGGGGATATACATTCTGCCATCTTCAAGGAACTGATAGTAGCCTGCTGTTATGCCATAAGGATTGCTGGGTACCCAGTACCTGCCATTCTTATACATCCTGCCATTGGCCTGATTAAACAGATAGTAATCGTTTCCAATCTTGGCAAATCCCTTGGCGCGAACATAATTCTCGAAATAGTAAGTGTACTCATCGATATTAACAAAGCCATCGGGAACAATATATCCGTTTTCATCGCACCAGTATGGTCCGGTTTCAAGTCCGGCAGTTCTATCAAGAGTTCTGTCAATATAACATTTGCTATTCTTCCTCAGCAGACCATTACTGCTGCTGGTAAACAATATGCCATTCTCCAGTCTGGTTGCGCCATAGTAGAAGATACCATTCTCACAATAGTATTCTTTTCCCTTATACCACAGGAAACCATCGCATAGTCTTTCCTTGAGGCCGGTTTCCTCGTTGAAATGCCACCAGACGGGATCTTCGGTTGCATTCTCCAATACGGGGCAATGACCGTATGCTATATAACCATCGGAATCTGCATAGTACATACCCTCTTCAAGAGTAATCCATACACGGTTCATAAGCTTACCGGCCCAGTAATAACATGTGCCCTTGGAGGTTTTAACGAATGCGCCGCGTATAAGCTTTCCGTCCTCACCAAATGTATAGGTATGGTTGCCGGAATCATCTTTAACTACGCTTTCTCCGGTTCTGGCCTTGAAGGTTGTAGCATCAAAGTAATAATTGAACTCACCCAGTTTTTGCCATCCGGATGCCCTTATACCCTGTTTGGCATAATAGGTATCTCCCTCCAGCTGGAACAGACCTGTATAGGGAGTCTTGCCTATGTTTATACCATCGGTGCCAAAGTCATAGAAGAGGCCCTCTGCTTCCTTAACGCCGGTAAGCCTTGCTCCATCAACATAGTAAGCATAGCCGCCGTCCTCAACATACCAGCCGTTCTTAAGAGCGCCTACCAGATTGTAGGTATCCTCAAACTGAGCATACACGCCCTTGAAATATCCGCCCTTATCCCCGCTGTCATCGGGATCAATGTAGGGATAGACACCAAATACTTCCTGATTCTCAGGTTTGCTGGCATGTGTATACAGAGCACCTGCTCTCATGTATACGGTATAGTTTACCTCGCCCTCATGCACGGGAGTCAGTCTCTTGCTGGTTCCCCAGTCAGCATCGGCTTTGGGGGCAACCTTGATTCCACTAAGTATGCACAGAGGGTTAGCAGTTTCGGGATCAATTGCCTGAGTCTGGTCAATCCAGTTCAGAATCAGAGTTACACTGTTATCCTCTTCATTTTCAACGATTTCCTTCAGCTCAAAGTAATCGTTTACTACCTTCAGTCCGCTGACATCCACATCAAAATTAGGATCAAATTTGATGGTGGGTTTAACCTCAGTCATGTCATTTATGCGCTCTGCCAACTGCATCAGGAACATCCATGCAGAAGCTCCTTCCATATCTGAACCGGGCAGCATATACACCAGATCCGCAAGCTGATCAGGAATAGGAATCTGTGTCATATCTATGGCAAAGGTATAGGAGGTTACCATAGGTTCTTCGCCATTCTCCACGATATAGGTAATATCGTCAGCGGTGGTGGAATTGGAGACCTGCCTCAGCCATGCCATCTGACGGCTGCCTGCCGTTGCTTTGTCAAAGTCGAAGGACATATCGCCCTGATTGTACATCGCAACGTTGATGGATGCGTTTACTTCCTCATTTGCAGCCAGTTTTGCAGTCACCTTAACATTCTTAAAGGCTGACGTCTCGTTGGCAACAAAGTTGAATCCATCCATTGTGCCGGATTCATTGCTCAGCTCAAACTCAATATCACCGGAATTGATAATTACGTTCTTGCCGTTATAAGCCACCCTGAGAGGCAGTTCAACAGAAGATCCGTAAACCACGTTAACACTTTCTCTGGTGAAGTACAGCTTGGTGGGCTCAACTACATTGATTGTTATAGAGCCTACGGCCTCGTCATCCAGCATCAGGAAAACTTCTGTAGATCCTATCACACTATTGCCGGTAAATACGCCGTCCTCGCTAATAGTGCCAATCTTATCATCATCCACAGCCCAGGTAGTACCTTCAGGCAGTTCTGCTTCGTTACCGGTGGCGCTTACGCCCACTGCAGAAATCTGTACGCTGCTTCCCTT
Organism: Bacteroidaceae bacterium; assembly: GCA_045586125.1. Lineage (GTDB taxonomy): Bacteria > Bacteroidota > Bacteroidia > Bacteroidales > Bacteroidaceae > Colenecus. The sequence continues at coordinate 4,329 of JAZMZT010000006.1, forward strand.
GGTTATATATTTGCTCTCAGCACTCAGTTTCGCATGATCAAATGCGGTGGAGCTGGGTGCAGTAGATGCCATCATGAGAGTAGAACATACAGAACGTGCAGCACCGTCGGAAGGTACGTTAACAACCTTCAGCTCATCCTCACCTGCGGGTTTTGCAACGAAGGTGGTGGAACCGCCGCCGTCCAGATTGATAGCCTCAACGCAGCCGGCCTCCAGCATGATCTGTGCAATTTCTGCCATGTTGCCGCCGCAGGACCAAGGCTCGCCACGGCCGTCCAGTACCATGAATACAACCTTGCCGCGTTCGGTGATACCCACTGCAGTACGGCTGGCCCTAATGCCCTCGACTGCAGCAGGGCTTATCTTGCCATCCTCAACCAGAGTAGCGCCGAACTTCTG
>JAZMZT010000007.1:0-5660 GCA_045586125.1 Bacteroidaceae bacterium
GTCCCGGACAGAACGCAAGCGTCACCATACAGGTTTCAAGCACTGACGGAATGCTTCAGTGGAGCAAGACATGCAGGGATGAATCCGGATCAGGTGTGACGGTTGTGGACTGGAACCTGCACGGAAACTCAGGACACAGGATGCAGCCCGGCCTCTACATTGTGAGGGCCATTGTGGGGACTGACGGCGGCGGTAGTTCATCGGCCTCATGTAAACTGGTCATAGTGGGGCGGTGATACAATAAAAGGCCTTTTTTGCAGTTAATAATATGATGAAAAGAAATATAACGACACGAGTTATCATAGCAGCAGTCGGACTGGTACTCTCAGTACAGACCCTGCATGCCCAGAAAGAGATATTCAATCCTGTCTATACAGGCGTGACATCCCTCTCAATCGCACCAGACTCCCGCGCCGGAGCCATGGGTGACGTAGGTTGTGCCACAGACCCGTACATGGATAACAACAACCAGTACTGGAACCCCTCCAAGTACCCGTTTACCAACAGTCAGGCAGGTGTTTCACTTTGCTATACCCCCTGGCTGAGGAAACTGGTGAGTGATATAGACCTGGCCACCCTTACCGGCTACTATAAACTTGACGACTACTCGGCATTGAGCGGATCACTGACCTATTTCTCACTGGGTGAGGTGTTTGTCTCAACAGACGGCGGACAGTCCATAAGCAATTTCTCCATCCACCCCTATGAGATGGCGCTTGACTTTGACTACTCCCGCAAACTCTCCCAGAACTTCTCGGCAGCCGTAGGTATGAGGTTCATCTACTCTGATCTGCAGTACAATTATGACGATGACGTGTTCCCCGGCAAGGCCTTCTCGGCCGATATCTCCATGTTCTATCAGAACTACATCGGTGTAGGACGCCGCGACTGTCTGCTGGGACTTGGCCTGAACGCATCAAACATAGGCAGCAAGATATCATATGACGGTGGTCAGACCAATGAGTTCATACCCACCAACCTGCGTCTGGGTGCATCGCTCACCATACCTATCGATGAGTTCAACTCCTTTGCAATCAGTGCCGATGCCAACAAGCTGATGGTTCCCACCAAGCCCACATATGCACAATACATGCAGGAGCATCACGCTGAGATTTCGACCGATGCGCATGACTACATGGAGTATATCTCAGAGTACAACGGATGGCTCACCGAGACCGGATACAATGAACTGTCACCCATAGCAGGCATATTCAAGTCATTCAGTGACGCTCCCGGCGGTTTTGAAGAGGAGTGGCGCGAGATATACTGGGGCGTAGGTGCCGAGTACAATTACAATGACCAGTTCTTCCTGCGCGGCGGCTATCATTATGAGAACGAGTACAAGGGTAACCGCAAGTATTTCACGGTAGGTGCCGGTTTCCATATGAACGTCTTCTCACTGGATGCAGCCTATCTGATATCGACCGCACAGAGCAATCCTCTGGACCAGACATTACGTTTCACCCTGTCGTTTGATATGGACGGCATCAAACAGATATTCGGAAGATGACAAACATTCGCGTAGGATACGGATTTGACGTTCACCGCCTTGTCGAGGGGCGTGACCTCTGGATTGGCGGAATAAAGATAGAGCATACCCTGGGCCTGCTGGGCCACTCTGATGCCGATGTGCTTATCCACGCCGTGTGTGACGCCCTTCTGGGTGCCGCAACCCTGCGTGACATAGGTTACAACTTCCCGGATACCGATATGCAGTACAAGGATATAGACAGCAAGATACTGCTTAAACGTACCGTTGACCTCCTGGCTTCAAAAGGATGGCAGGTTGTCAATATAGATGCCACCGTATGCGCCGAGCGTCCCAAACTCAACCCGCATATCCCCGATATGCAGCGCACCATGGCTCAGGTCATGGGCATCGACCCCGACCAACTTTCAATCAAGGCCACAACGACCGAAAAGCTCGGCTTCACCGGCCGTGAAGAGGGAATCTCAGCCCATGCCGTAGCGCTGATCGAGAAAAAATGACACAAAGGGGACTGTCCCCTTTGTGTCATTCTTGGTACAAATTGAAATCTGCGATTGTCCTGGCGACTGATGCCGGGACTTTTTCGTCTATGGACAATCCGTCTTTTACCATCTGACGGATCTGAGTGGATGACACGTTCATGAGTGGACAATCCAGTACGGAAACCTTTCCGGACAGGTCCTCTATGGGATAACCCTGACGCGGATAGACTATAATGGGGTAGTTTTCAAGAATGAAATCTGAATCCTTCCAGTTGTGGAACTTGACCCAGTTGTCGGCGCCTATGGTGATGATGAACTCCCTGTCGGGGTAATCGGCGCTTATGCGGCGCATGGTGTTTGCCGAGTATGAAGGTTTGGGCAGATTGAACTCGTAGTCCGATGCACATATCCCCGGTAAATCCCTGACCGCCTGGGCAACCATGTCAAAGCGCAACCTGTCATCCAGCAGATTGTCATCTTTTTTCCATGGATTGCAGGGTGTAACCAGCAGCCAGACCTCATTGGCCAGACCCTGCTCCAATACGCTGCGGGCAATGGCCAGATGTCCGTTGTGCAGAGGGTCGAATGTCCCTCCAAACAGTGCTGTCCTTATACGGTCAGACATTAAGGAATGTCTTGATGGTGTTAAATGCTTTCTGCTGGGCCTCCTCAAGGTCGTCGTTAACTATCACGACGTCAAACTTGGGGGCGAATGTGAGTTCGTAGCTTGCCTTGGCCACGCGCTTGGCAATCATCTCGTCGCTGTCAGTGCCGCGCAGACGCAGGCGGCGCTCCAACTCCTCAACCGATGGCGGCTGGATGAACATGGACAGGGCCTCATCACCAAAGTATTTCTTGATGTTGCAGCCACCTACCACATCAACGTCAAACACCACGTTCATGCCTTCGTTGAGGCGTTTCTCAACCTGCTCCTTCAGGGTGCCGTAAAAGCAACCCGGATAGACCTCCTCATACTCCAGGAACTCATCGTTCGCTATGCGGGTGCGGAACTCATCGGCTGTAAGGAAATAATACTCCACGCCGTTCTTTTCGGTGCCTCGGGGCGCACGGCTTGTGGCCGATATGGAGAACACCATCTTGAGTTCAGGATGCTGCAGCAGCCACTGGACGATGGTTGACTTGCCGGAGCCCGACGGGGCAGAGAATATAAGACATTTTCCTCGCATAATCACATCACGTTGAGTACCTGCTCCTTGATCTGCTCCAGTTCATCCTTCATGCGGACCACAATGTTCTGCATCTCGGCCTGGTTGCTCTTGCTGCCCAGGGTGTTGATCTCACGGCCCATCTCCTGAGCTATGAATCCCAGCTTCTTGCCCTGTCCGTGACCCTCCTCAAGAGTCTTGATGAAGTAGTCCAGATGGTTGCTCAGACGCTGTTTCTCCTCGCTTATGTCCAGCTTCTCAATGTAGAAAATCATCTCCTGCTCAAAGCGGTTCTCATCATAGTTCTTGCCCACGGCATCAACCATGGATGCACGCATACGCTCCTTGATCTTGTTTACGCGCTCCTTCTCATAAGGCTCTACCGATGCCAGCAGGGCGCTGATGTTGCTGATCTTCTCGCGGAACTTCTTTTCAAGAGCTGCGCCCTCAACCTTGCGGTACTCAACCAGAGCCTGGATGGCCTGGTCGACAGCCTTTGAGACGGCCTGCCACTCTTCGTCACTTACCTCTTCCTGCTGGTTGCTGCTGATAACGTCAGGCATGCGCAGAACGGTTGTGATGATATCCTCGGGAACCTCATAATCAGTCTGGGCTGCGATTGATTCAATCTGCTGCAGGTAGTTGTTGAAAATGGCAGCGTTGATGGTCTGCGCACCGGTAGCGGCGGCAGTATCGATATAAAGTGAAAAATCCACCTTTCCACGCTCAAGTGCTGCAGTGATGCGTGAGCGTATGTCAAGTTCCTTGTCGCGGTAAGCCTGGATGATCTTGGTGGAAATATCCATAGCCTTGCTGTTGAGCGACTTGATTTCAACTATCACCTTGCGGTTTCCGACTTCGGCCGTTGCCTTGCCGTAACCTGTCATTGACTGAATCATAATATGATGTTTTAATTGGACACAAAATTAGTCATTTTTCACCGCAGGTTATTAAAAGACGAGGCATTTTTCTTATGTTTGTAGTGCCGTGGTCTAACTCCATGTTATATACCATTGTTTGCATTAAAAAGTAGAAAAATAGTGACCAATAATTGTAAATAGTAGAAATTTAGTTATTTTTGCCATGAATAAGAAGGAAAAGACTATATTGCCTTGCTTGAGGCAAATGGATGGACATATTCCAGGACCAGAGGTGATCATCATGTATTTGTCAATCCTGAAGCCAGAAGATGTATTACGGTACCGGGACGAGGAAACGATGACATTTACAATCCTTTTTTGAAAAGGCTTCTAAAGGAGGCTGGACTTACAATGGAAGATTTTTATAAGATTGAAAAGAAGAAATGAGAACACTTAACGTAACTATAGCGCACACAGGTAATAACTATTGTGCAATGATAGATGGTTTAGACAGTATTATGGTTTCAGGTAACACGGTCGATGAAATCAAAAGAAATCTGGAATCGGCCATAGAAGAAACAATATCTGTTTGTAAGGAATCTGATATACCTGTTCCGGAGTTGTTATCGGAACCACATAATCTGGATTTCCATATGGATGTAGAGTCTTTTCTGGGGTTTTACAAGGATGTATTCAGTAAGTCTGGTTTGGAAAGGCTGACTGGTATCAACCAGAAACAGTTGTGGCATTATGCATCGGGTGGACGTAAGCCGCGTAAGGAACAAATCCACAGGATAGAATCGGCATTACATAAATTAGGTGAAGAACTACTTTCAATTTCGTTTTAGATTATGAAAAACAGAAAGAAAAACAAACAGATAGGGACACTGGCCGATTATGTGAAAGCCAACCGCAAGGCCAGCCGTGAGGAAGAGATACTTGCTCACGGAAAGCCTGTTTCATCACGACCGGCAGTATTCAAGTCCAAGAAGGTCTATAATCGTAAGAGACGACAGATGGATATACCATATGGGGAGGATTGATAAAAAAGAAATAGAGTGTATTTGTGGTTTCAACCATAAATATTGTATGATTTTTATGGTTTGAAATATAAATATCATTATATTTGCTGCTGAAAGAATAAAGGATATGGCTTTATGGAACAAATTGAACTGCAGCCGTTGTATAACAACTATCATCGTAAGATATCCAGGGTTGACCTGGTTTTCAAACGCTATTTGTATAGCCAGATAAACTGGAACGCCCGTATAATCTGTATTAAAGGTGCCAGAGGTGTGGGTAAGACTACCATGCTTCTTCAGCATATCCTTGAAAACTATCAGGATATTGACAAGACTCTATATGTCTCATTGGACGACCTGTGGTTTGCCACTCATAGTCTTATGGACCTTGTTGATTGGGCCGATAGGCATGGCATATCACGTTTGTATCTGGATGAGGTCCATCGTTACGAGGGATGGTCACAGACGCTCAAAAACATTTACGATAATTATCCTGATATGAGCGTAGTATATACAAGCAGTTCTTTGCTTGTCATGGACAATGCTAAGGTTGATATGTCCAGAAGGCAGACACAATATACGCTATATGGCATGTCGTTCCGTGAGTATCTTGAGATGGAAGGCATTCTTAAGTTAGGGCC
>JAZMZT010000008.1:0-6099 GCA_045586125.1 Bacteroidaceae bacterium
TCCTAAGACCGCTTGGCCTCCGACTTATACCGTCCTTCATTGCCTGAACCAGAGCGTTGTAACTGGTACCGCACTCTATATCGGTTCCTGACAGGACAGCGTCAATACTTGCATCGGTGGCATTCTCATGAGTCTCATGCTGGCCGCGGGTGTAGAAGTTGTTGATGGCACCGCAGTCAGATACAACCAGAGCCTTGAATCCCCACTTGTTGCGCAGGATATCGGTCAGCAGACGGTCACTGCCGCAGCAGGGCTCGCCCTCATAGCGGTTATAGGCGCACATTACCTCCTGGACGTTAGCCTCAGTTACAAGAGTCTTGAATGCAGGCAGGTAGGTCTCCCAGAGGTCACGCATGGATACGCTTACGTCAAAGCGGTGGCGGTCAGCCTCAAGTCCGCTGTGAACGGCGTAGTGCTTGGCGCAGGCGTGTGTCTTGTAGTACTTGGGGTTGTCACCCTGCATACCCTTGACAAGAGCGGTACCCATCTTACCTGTCAGGTACGGGTCTTCACCGCTGGTCTCCTGGCCGCGTCCCCAACGCGGATCACGGAAGATATTGATATTGGGGCACCAGAATGAAAGTCCCTGATGCCATGCACCGCCGGTAGCGCGTGTCTTGCCGAACTGGTTGTGGTCCGATGTGTTCCAATGTGCGCGGGCCTCATCGGACACAGCGGTGTAAATCTCAAACTGCTGAGCATCATCAAATGTAGCTGCCAGCGCAATAGCCTGCGGGAATACGGTGGCACCGTTCATGCAGATACCATGGCAGGCCTCTGACCACCAGTTGTAGGCAGGAATGCCAAGGCTGTCAATAGAGATTGAGCCGTTCATCATGAGTCCTACCTTCTCCTCGGGGCTCAACAGAGAGAGCAGGTTCTCAACTCTCTTTTCAATCTTAAGATTCGGGTTCTGGAAGGGATACTCATACTTGGAGTTTCCGCTTCCACATGCCGTTAGAGACAGCACTACTGCCCCTAAGGCCAATACTTTAGCAATTCTCATAAGGTTAATATTAGGGTTACTTGGTTAGTTTGAGCTTGTACTGATCTCCTGACGGTAACTGCGGCGGGGAGTCTCCTCGACCGGAGTATCGTCATGAGCCTTGAAATCCTCCCAATAGGCAATCTTGGCAAGATAGAACTTCTTTACGTCCTCCCAACGGTAATACGGACGCTGCTCCTTACCCTTGGCATCTTTGTAAAACGGTACGGTCTCCGGCAGTGTGGCCTCCTGCTCGTTAAGCAGGAACTTGAGAATCACCTCTCCCTTCTTGTCACGGAAGAACACCCACTGTACGTTACCGCCCATGTAAGCCAGATTGTAGGCAGCCCAGTGGTCAGCCACTGTCTCCAGGTCATCGGTACTGTAACCTGAACCGTTCAGGTCCAGAAGGCAGAAGTAAGACATAAGTGTAACCTCATGACCGTAACGCAGCATAACGCTCACGCCGTTGCCGGCCAGAGCCTCATCGGCAAAGTCAATGAAGTTCTGAAGGGTGGCACAATGGCCGTAAGGCACCACATTGTCGGTAAGCGGCGTATAACCGCCCTGTGAGTACCAGCGCATGTTATTCATAAGGAACAGGTCATACCACTCATCATATGTGAATACGTCATTCAAGTCAACGCCGGGGTCCGATCCCTGCACATATGATGCCAAATCATAAAGTGATGTATAGAGACTGTTGCTCTGGTCACGTCCGCCGTTGGTCTTGATATACTCAGGATCCTTGAACAGGGCTTTCATAAGACGCTCCGGATGCGTGTGACGCTGGTTGAATTCAGATACGGCGGCACTGGCTTTACGCTTATGGGCCGATACGCCCTTATCCTCTGTGTACATCCAGGGCTCATCGTGGTTGCTGGAGTCATAGTCAAACTTTATCTTGGGACGCATGCGCAGAATCTGCATCAGGGCCGAATACTCACTCACAAGCACGCGGTGTGATGTGGTGGAACGGGCCATGATAATCTTGTCATTGGTAAACAGTGCCGGATAGTTCTCAACCATACGGCGGGCTATGTCACGGTGCTGCTGCATACCTTTCTGTGTAAGGTCACCCGCACGCTGATCGGCCTCGGCACGGATTATCTCCACGCGGCGCAGCACGTCCTTACCGAAATCAGTCAGTGCGCCGGCGTCATCGGCCTCCTTTAAGATATTGTACGGACGGTCGTAGTTGGACGCGTTGTCCAGAAAGCGCGAGCCGTGACGGCCGAAATGTGTCAGATAAACGGGTTTGAAACCTTTGGGAGCCGGTGTGAGAGGTTCCGTCGGAGCCTCATAGGCATACACCGAGCCTGCCATTTTCTTAAGGTTATCAGCATTGACTTGGTCCTTTTTAATAATCTCCGCCTTAAGGCTTACTGTCAGAATGAAAACAGACAGCACAATGAATATCTTTCTCATAATGCGATTAGTAATTGTTTGTAAAGATAAGAATCTTAGATTATTTTTGCAATATAATAAGACCTGTAATTATGCTGACCGAAAGTATTGCTATAACCAGAATCCTTATCAGTGCCATGTTTGGCTGCTGCATCGGAATTGAACGATATATACACAAACACCCCGCCGGAGTAAGGACATTCATGCTCATCTGCATGGCCTCAACCTTAGCCACGCTCGCTTCAATATGGATCTGCCAGACCAATCTGAATCTCATAAACGGTGATCCGGGCCGAATAGCCGCCCAGGTGGTTACCGGCATAGGTTTTATCGGCGCAGGTCTTATCATCAAGAACAAGTACGACGTGTCAGGTCTGACGACCGCGGCCAGCATATTCGCAACCAGTATAATAGGTATTGCAGTCGGTGTGGGACTGATCTGGGTATCCGCACTGGTTACGTTCATTGTGATACTGGTGCTGGCATCTTCATTCCTTTTCCACGAGAACAACTCCCGCCAGAAAGCAATGGAACAGGAGGAGAAAGAAAGACTTGAATCTTTAAAGGACAACAAATAAACCCTATAACTTGTATGAAAACAAAACTATTGCTGTTTGCGGCATCGGTCTTTACGGCTTTGTCGCTCCAGGCTCAGACGCCTGACCCCAATTTCTTTATCTACCTGTGTTTTGGCCAGTCCAACATGGAGGCCGGTGCCACTCCTGCCGATCAGGACAAGGACTGGAACGATCCCCGTTTCCAGTTTGTATCGGCCGTGGATATGCCGCGTTACAACCGCGTAAAGGGTGAATGGTACACCGCCACACCTCCTATCTGCCGTCAGAGCAACAACATGGGTCCGGTGGATTTCTTTGGCCGCAAGATGATTGAGGAACTCCCCGAGCAGTACCGCGTAGGTGTCATAAACGTATCAGTAGCCGGAGCCAAACTGGAACTCTGGGACAAGGACGCCTGCGAGGAATACCTTGCAATGGAGGCTGCCGATCCCAGCCGCAACTGGCTCGTAAATATGGCCAAGGAGTATGACATGAACTGCTATCAGCGCATTGTCGATATGGCAAAGATTGCCCAGAAGAGCGGTGTCATAAAGGGTATGCTGGTACACCAGGGTGAGTCAAACCCCGACGATGACCAGTGGTGCGCACGACTCAAGAAGATTCACGACGACCTGTGCGCGGACCTTGGTCTGAACCCCGACGAGATACCTCTGCTGGCCGGTGAACTCAAGCAGGCCGAGCAGGGAGGTGTTTGCGCCGCATTCAACGAGGTAGTGCTGGCCAACCTGCCCAAGGTCATGAAGAACGGCTACGTAATCTCATCACTGGGTTGCGAGAGCACCGGAGACCAGTTCCACTTCAGCACCGAGGGTATGCGCCTTATGGGTTACCGTATGGCCGAGAAGATGCTCCAGCTGCAGGGATTCAAGCCCGTTCAGGAGCGTTCAGTCACCCTGAACCTCAAGAAGAAGGGCTTAGGTATTGAGGTAAGCCCCACCCTGGCCGGTATATTCTTTGAGGATATCAACCAGTCACTTGACGGCGGTATCTGCGCCCAGCTGATCCAGAACCACTCATTCCAGGCATACAACGTGCCCGATGCACCCGCACGTGACAAGCAGAAGGAGTTCTCATACTCAGACACCGTATTCTTTGGCTGGACAGTCATCAAGAAGGATGGTTCAGTTGGTGAGGCTCATGCCGTTGCCGACAAGCCTCTGGTAAAGGACCTGAAGCGTTACTACGACTTTGATCCTAATGATAAGTATGACGATGAGCTGCGCTACGCACAGTACAGCGTCAAGTTTGACATTGAGGAAGCCGGTCAGGGATTCGGAATAGCCGCCAACGGATACGGCACCGCCCCCAACGACCGCCGCGGCTACTACTCAAACAACACCCAGAAGGCATCTATACCCGCCGTGCAGGGCGTAAGCTACGACCTTACCCTCTACCTGGCAGGCCAGTCATACCCCGGCACCATCAAGGTCTGCCTTGAGGATGCAAACGGCCAGGCCAACTCAAACGTAATCACAATATCAAGCCTCAAGAACGATTGGCAGAAATACACTGGTCAGCTCAAGGCTGAGCGCTCTGTTGACAGCCGTCTGAGCATCATGGCCGATGCAGCCGGCACATTCTGGCTTGACTACGTAACCCTGTTGCCCGAGGCATCACAGCTCTGGCAGGAGGGCAAATTCGGCCCCTTCCGCAAAGATCTGATGCAGGCCCTGGCTGATCTGCACCCCACATTCATGCGTTTCCCGGGCGGATGCGCCAGCGAGGGAACCAACTATTTTGGCCAGCCGTTCTGGAAGAACTCCGTAGGCCCCGAGGAGGAGCGTATAGGATTCCGCAACCACTGGGGTTACTGGACATCACAGTACGTAGGATTCTACGAGTATCTGCTTATGGCAGAGTCACTTGGAGCAACTCCCCTGCCCGTTCTCAACAACGGCGTAACCTGCCAGTTTGCAGGCCATCAGTACATTGCACCGCTGGAGACCGAGGCCGACCGCAAGCGTTTCCACGACATATTCGTTTGCGATGCCCTTGACTTCATTGAGTTCTGCAACGGCGGCACAGATACCAAATGGGGTAAGATGCGTGCCGATATGGGACATCCCGAGCCCTTCAACCTTAAGTACCTGGGCATAGGTAACGAGAACCAGGGAGCAGAGTTCTGGGAGCGCTTTGATATAATGTATAAAGAGGTACAGGCCAAGTATCCTGACATCATCATCGTATCAACCGCCGGTTCTGCAGCCGATGGCCGCGAGTTCAACGCCAACATGCACGAGATTGATACCAAGTATCAGAACACCGTAGTCGATGAGCACTACTACCGCAACAACCAATGGTTCTACACCAACGGTGACCGCTACCATGCCGATAAGGTTCGCGGAGCCGACGGTCTGACCTATGACCGCAACCGCCCCACCCGCGTATTCGTAGGTGAGTTTGCAAACAACAACAGCAACAACGATTATGCATCGGCCATGGCCGAGGCCGCATACTGGACCAGTCTGGAGCGCAACTCCGATATGGTTGTAATGGCCGCTTACGCCCCGCTCTTCTGCAAGAAGGGCTTCAACAAATGGAACTCTAACCTCATCTGGTTCGATAACCGCGGTCTATGGCGCACCACCAACTACTACTATCAGAAGCTCTTCTCAGAGGCCGGTAACCGCGCCTTCCAGATGACCGATGTAATGAACGGAACCGAGGCCGATAAGAGCATCTACACCTCACCCACCGTCGACACCAACACCGGTGAGATCTACATCAAGTTCGTAAACTCTGAGGCAGTAGACAAAGAACTCACCATAAACATGGGTAAAGGCCAGAACCGCAAGAAATACACCGCCACAGTAGAGTTCATCTCATCCCACGACACCAAAGTAAAGAACCAGGGAGACCAGAACACCTACGCCGGAGCACAGCCCCAGGCCCAGGCTCTCGGCCCCGGAGGCCGTCACGGTCAGTTCGGAGGATTCGGAGGCAACCGCAACCGCGTTAGTTACACCGAAGCCGTTGTTCCCCACACCAAAAATCTGGGAACAATCAAGAAGCAGTTTACCTTGACACTCCCGGAGAACTCTATTGGTATTATTAAACTTACTCCGGCTAAGTAATAATTCAAAAGGAACAATAATAAAAACGGTTCTTACTGCATTGTGCTGTAAGAAC
>JAZMZT010000009.1:0-3882 GCA_045586125.1 Bacteroidaceae bacterium
GGTCTTTTTTGTTTTTAGTCAACCAGACAGGCGTCCAGTTCTTTCTTGATGTAGGCCTTGTCCAGGTTCTGGCCGATGAAGACAAGCTTCTGCATTCGGTCACCGTAGGTCTCGTCCCAGTCGGCGGCCAGGGTGGGGTCGGAGCGGAGCATGTTGGCCAGTTGGTTCTCGGGCATGGTGGCGTACCACTGACCGGCATTCTTGAGTGACATCTGTTTGCCGGCCTGCTCAAAGAGGTAGCATATGTCAAACTCATCGGTGAAGTAGCACATTCCCTTGGTGCGGATAACGCCCTTGGGCCACTTCTTGGAGACGAACCAGTCAAAACGGTTCAGGTCCATAGGCTTGCGCGCGTAATATACATAGGTGCCGATGCCGTATTCCTCGACCTCACCGCCCTCATGGTCGTGGTGATGGTGGTGCTCATGATCGTGGTGGTGATGATGCTCATGCTCATCATGATCGTCATCATCGTCATCGTCATCAAGTTCATCGCCGCGTTTCTCAATCTCCTGGATCCAGGTGGCGCTGGTGGCGACCTTCTCAAAGTCAAACATACCGGTATTGAGGATGTTCTCCAACTCTATGTCACCGTAGTCACACTCCAGTATGCGGGCACGGGGCTGCAGGGCGCGAACCACCTTGCGGATGCGCAGCAGTTCCTCGGCACTTACCTCAGATGCCTTGTTCAGCAGCACGATGTTGCAGAACTCAATCTGTTGGATAACCAGGTTCTCCAGGTCTTCCTCGCCGATGTTCTTCTTGACCAGGTCATCGCCGCAACCGAATTCGTCACGTATGCGCAGGGCATCGACCACGGTTACTATGCAGTCCAGCTGGGGAATGCCTTCCTTGTTGTATTTGGCTTCCATACGGGGGATGGAGTCAATTGTCTGTGCAATGGGGCCGGGCTCGCAGATGCCGCTGGCCTCAATGACGATATAGTCAAAACGGTGAGTGGCAATGATGTCATGAAGTTGCTGCACAAGATCCATCTTGAGGGTGCAGCATATGCAGCCGTTCTGAAGGGCAACCAGGCTGTCATCATTCATTCCTACCACGCCTCCCTGCTGGATGAGGCTGGCGTCGATGTTGACCTCGCCTATGTCATTTACTATTACAGCGAACTTGATACCCTTGCTGTTGCTCAATATGCGGTTCAGAAGGGTTGTCTTACCGCTGCCCAGATAACCGGTGAGCAGCAGGACCGGTGTTTTTTCAGTCATATTCAAAAGATATAATCAAGGGTCATGTAAAGACCGTATTTACCATCTCTCTTATCAAAAGGTATGCCAAAGGTCACTGACGGGATGAAATTGTAATCTATGACAGCCTGCATGCTTATGCCGGCGCTCATGTGCAGTTCACGGACTTTGTCCTCAAGTGACGAGCGGTACCGGTCAAAAGATTCGGCTGACACATTGTCACGGGCGGCCAGGGCCCGGACCTGACTCTCAAAACGGAAAGGCTCAAGTATGGCTCCGGCATCAAAGAACGGAGTGATAACTCCAAATATCCTGCGTTTAAATATGTTTGCGTCAATAACGCGGGTGCGCAGTTCAAAATTACCCCACAGATAGTCATTGCCCATAACCCTGTTGTAGAGAACTCCCCGGAGGGTGGTGGCGCCTCCAAGTCCGTCTGACGGCTTGAAGTGAATAATGTATGACTGGGTATAGAAAGGCTGGTAGCCGGCAAATACTCCCTGATAGGCCATACTGTAGGCAAATACTATACGGTCAATGCCCAGGCTCACGTAGTGGCGGAACCTTGCGGCCAGTTTCAGATAGTCATATCCGGTCTTGAAGATATCGGGTGCCCATGCCATATTGACATCGGCATAGACTCCGCGGGTAGGGGTTGCCTCTATGTCGCGGGTATCGACCTTAAGTCCGAACTGATACTCCAGGATGTCACCGCCGTGTGACTCGGACTCTTCAATCAATCCCTGTTGCCTGTACCAGCGGAACAGTGTGTTGCCGGAGTCATATCCGGGCCAGTTCAGTTCCGATATCCAGTAATGCCAGTATGAGAGTTTTGCCGTCCAGTCCAGAAAGGGGAGTACGGGACCTCCCAACTCCAGCCTGGCATTGAGGTAGCGCCGGTTATAACTGTAATAGGCTATTCCGGTGTCATGGTTGGCGTTCAGTTTGGGGTTATAGCCATGTACCGCGCCGTTGTATCCGTAAAACCAGTACAGGGGATTATCGTCATAATAGAGTTTGGCCGATGTCCTCAACCCTGGAATAAGATACTTGGAGTCATATTGGAACATGTAAAAACTGGCATGTTTGGAGTATGCCAGCGCCTCCAGGCAGAAGCGGTGCTTGTAATTGGGATAAAGGCCGCCGTAATAGTTGATGTCCAGGAACCCGCCTACCATGACACCAAAGTCCGAGTCATATGCCATGGCCGGAACGGGATTTACCGACCAGCCTTGCTTGGCGGTGGAGTCATCGGCATCGGCCCCCTTTACGCCCGTGGGTATGAGCGCAGTTATGAGGACTATGGCAAGGAGGCGGCTTAGGGACATTGGGATCAGAACAGGTAGTTAAAGCCTATATTGGTCCAAAGTCCGGTTCCGTCATTCTTGTCAAACGGCTTGCCGCCCTCGAATGAAACTATCATATTATGGTTCATGACGAGCTTGATTCCTAAACCGGCGGTGAAATGGGGATTTTTCTCTCCGCCGCTGTAAAGGCCCGCATTTTTCTGCTCTTCAAGGCGATAAGGCTGAATGATCTGACCCATATCAAAGAACGGGTTTGTAGCTATCTGCCAGTTCTGGTTTATGAACTTGAAGTCATAGATGCGCCAACGCAACTCGGCGTTCAGCATGAAGAATCCGTTGCTCAGAACTCCGTTGCGGTTCAGACCTCTTACTGATGCGTTACCTCCCAGTCCTTCAGTGTACATCTTGCGGAAAAACATGCTGTTGATGTTGTTCGTGAAGTAGTAAGGTATCTCGCCCCAAAGGTTGGTCTGCAGCATTGCGCGGTATGCAAACGTCAATCTATCGGTGAAAACGGGCAAAAACTGCGAGAGGCTGAAGTGCAATCCCAGGTTGCTGTATCCGTTTCCGTCAATCAGGTCGGGAGCATATACCAGTGAAAGTTCGATGTTCTCACCCTTTGTCGGGTCGCTGTCATGATTGCGGGAGTCGTATATCAGGCCTGCGCGCAACTGTGTTACGTTGCCTCCGTCCTTTTCGTTGGGACGGATAAGTCCTGCCAGCGAGTATATATCATACAGCGTCTGCTGACCGTTGTAATCCTTCAGTTTCAGATCGCCGGTTGAGATATGATAGAATGCCAGACCAGCAGCAGCACTAAGATTTCCGCTTATGGTTTTGCGCACGCTGACCAAGGCGCGGAACTGGTTACGTGACATGTAATTGTAGCCGGTCTTGGCATCCGGATTATAGGCGGTACCTGAGTTCCAGAAAATCAGATTGGGGTCGTATTCCTGGGCATAGCCGTTGAATCCGTAGAATCCGAACTTGGGTGCGTTGAAATATGTTACGTCGAAGAAAAGTTTGCCGTCGGGAATCAGGTGCTTGAAATCTCCGTATGTACGCAGCACGCTTGAACCTTTGGTATAGGTCGATGCCTCAACGTTGATCTTATAGTCGTATTGCGGATAGTTGGTTCCGTCGCCGTAGTTGAATATGTCGCAGCAGAGTCCGTATTGGAAACCCAGGTCGGAGTCAAATCCTACGACGGGCAGGGGACCAAAGTTCCAACCGGTTTTGATTATCTCATCCTTTTGTGCCATCAGTGACACAGACATTGATAAGGAAATCAGAATCAGGCAAAGTTTTTTCATATGATAGAGGGTTAAATATGCGGTGGATAGGGGACTTTTATTTGTCTCTTACCTTTT
>JAZMZT010000010.1:0-15399 GCA_045586125.1 Bacteroidaceae bacterium
TATGCGTCATAAGATCCGTGGTGAGAAAAACACCCGCTTCATTGCAGCCGAGCCCGCATCATGCCCCAAACTGACCCGCGGTAAGTTTGAGTATGACTTTGGCGATGAGTCAGGTATGACTCCGCTGCTGCCCATGTACACTCTGAGTCACACCTTCAAGCCCGCAACCATCCACGCCGGCGGTCTGCGCTACCACGGTGCAGGTGTTGTTTTGAGCCAGCTCATGAAGGACGGTTACATGGAGGCTGTGGATATTGAGCAGAACGAGTCATTCAAGGCAGGTGTGCTGTTTGCCCAGACCGAGGGTATCATCCCCGCTCCCGAAAGTTGCCACGCTATCGCCGCAACCGTACGCGAGGCACTTAAGTGCAAGGAGACCGGCGAGCAGAAGACCATCCTCTTTAACCTGTCCGGCCACGGATTCGTAGACATGTCAGCCTACGACCAGTACATCGCCGGCGATCTGCAGGACTTCCACATCAGCGACGAGGAACTCGCCAAATACATGGCAAGCGCCGACGCCCTGAACAAATGATACCATTGGGAACCGTCCCCAATGGCACTATTTTAGCTTATGAGGAAATATTTACTTTTGCTTTTGGTTTGCAGCGTAACAGCATCGGCTCAAACCTCACAGGAATTCTTTATGGGTGAGACTCATGAGTTTGACCTTAAGGAATTTGTTGCTAATCTTGATTGGCAATCGGCCGATGTCCAGGCTAAGGTTGGGACCCGTCGTGCAGGTGCGCCCGCCCCTGACGATATCCGCTGGATTGACCGCATCTACAACCTGCCCGACTACATGCGCACTTTCTACGACAATCACGGAAAGCGCGTTCAGGAGGTACTTAACGGCGGTTCCAACTATCTGTCCAATCCCGCTGCCGACCAGACCAACGCCGTTCACTTCAATAACGGTGAGGCAACGTTTGTGGTTCTCAAGGAGATTCCGGTGGGGTTGACTTTCACATACCCGCAGGATGCTGTTGATCAGGATCCGTCGCTGTACCGCCAGTATGCCCTCAACGCCATAAACGCTCACATTGCCGAGCATCAGGACGAATATCTTGCTGACGTATATGACTTTATGCCGTATATGTTCATGAGCATGAGTTATGATTACCCCGAGGCATTCTGGTTGCGTAATTACTGGAACTGGTCAACCTCATACGGCGCCGATTGGGGCTACCTGCAGGAAAGCGGCAGGGACAGCGCCAATTACACCTATATGGTGCTGTTTATGGTTCAGGCCGGCGATTATGACTACCGCAATGAGGATTTCCGCGACCCCGCAGTCCTGGCTCAGGCCGTCCAGGAGTACAAAGGCCATATCCAGAGTATTCTGACCGATGTCCCCACCGACACCCGTTATGCCCAGGTCCGATACCTCAACGACTGGTTGACCAAGCACAACGCCTACAACTCATGTTATGATGCGCAGAACTCACCGTCAATTGTGTGGAGCCCCATGAGCGCCCTGCGCGGCACAAGCGGTGAAAGAGGTCCTGTATGTGAGGGTTATGCCCGCGCATTCAAGGTGCTTTGTGACCAGTTGGGTATTCCGTGCATTCTGGCTGTAGGCGATGCCATAGGCAGCCGCGACTCTGATCCCGAGAGCCATATGTGGGATGAGGTCAAGATGAATGACGGAAACTGGTACGCCGTTGACGTTACATGGAATGACCCGATGAACAGTTCATCGGACCCCTTGGTATCAGGTCTTGAGAATGAGAACTGGCTTTTGTTGGGCAAGTATGACATTGTGAACGAATGGGACAATCTCATGTTTGCCGATTCTCACCCCAACTCGCTCATTTACGGCCAGAGTGAGTCAGCCGCTTGGGACTATGACAACCGTACTCTGATTGCCGACTACAAGTATAACCATACTACAGGCGTGGCTCGCGTGAGCGCGCCAGATGGTGATGATGTCATCTACTCCATCCTTGGCGTAAAACTCAACAAAAAAGTGAGTGAACTTGAGCCCGGATTGTACATAATAAACGGCCGTAAGGTGGTTATAAAGTAAATAATTCGCCACAAGCAGGCTTCAATTAGCCACAAACACAGTTTTAAAAGCCCTTCGGGAATACCCGGAGGGCTATTTTTGTGTCATTATTTACGCCTGGGGTCGGGTTGCCCGGCTAAGGCACTACTTTAAATTCAATAGTTTTTATGTACGACGTAACATTTATCAAGAAATTTGAATCAACAGTCCGCAAGCACTGGAACGATGCAGCGCTCAACGACTACAAACACCCCGTGTCAACCTACGGCCAATTGGCCGCTCAGATTGAGGCTGACCAACTACTCTGGAAAGCCGCAGGAATCAGCAAGGGCAGCAAGATTGCCCTGAACGCCAAGAGTTGCGCAGGCTGGATCAGGACCTTTATGGGTATCATGACCGGCGGTTATGTAGGAGTCCAGCTGTTTGACGGATATACACCGGCCGATACAATGAGCCTGGTTAACCACTCGGACAGCGTGCTGCTCTACACCGAGCGCCGCCTGATGGACAAGATGGATTTTGAGCAGATGCCCGCCCTAATTGGCGCCATCGATGTCCACACCGGAGAGTTGCTGGCCAGTCGCGCAGGTTTTGACCGGATATACAACAACCGTGAAAGCATAATGAAAGATGCTCACCCAGGCGGCTTCAACGCCCAGGACTTTAAGGGCTATGAAGACCGTCCTGCCGATGAGCTGTGCGGCCTCAATTACACATCGGGCTCAACAGGCAACCCCAAGGGCGTTATGCTGACCGTTCGCAATTTCAGCGCCAACGTCTATCTGATCCCGCGCCATTTCCCCTACCGCGAAGGCCAGACCTACCTGAGCGTGCTGCCGTTTGCGCACATATTCGGCATGATGTACGATGCCATAGAGCCCCTGTGTCTTGGCATGCACCTGACCATCCTTGGAATGCCCCCTATCCCCGCCTATCTGAAACCCGCTTTGGCCGATGTCAAGCCCAACGTATTCTTTGCCGTTCCGCTCATTCTGGTCAAGATGCTGGACAACACCATAGGCGAATTCGTGACCAGCAAATCGGGCAAGCAGAAGTTGGCCGATCACCGCAACAACCAGGACTACTGCAAGGCCCTGCGCACCATATTCATGTCGGCCTTTGGCGATAACATTGAGCTGCTGGTAACCGGCGGTGCCGCAATGGCGTTTGACCTGGAGGACCTGATGGCCCAGAAACTGGAAATCCCGTTCGTGACCGGTTACGGCATGACCGAGGCCTGCCCCACCATCTCTATCGGCGAGAAGGGCAAGTACAAGATGAAGTCAGTAGGTGAAATAGTACCCGAGGGTATTGAGTGCCGCATAGACTCATCGGACCCCGAGCACATTCCGGGCGAGGTTATAATAAAAGGTGACTGCGTATTTACTGGCTACTACAAGAACCCCGAGGCAACTGCTGAGGTTCTGGATAAGGACGGCTGGTTCCGCACCGGCGATATGGGTACCATCGACAAGGACAACACCGTATTCCTGGCCGGCCGATGCAAGAACATGCTGCTGTCAGCCAACGGTCAGAACATATTCCCCGAGGAGATTGAGGTGGTTCTGAACGCCCTGCCCTATGTACAGGAGTCAATAATCCTGGACCGCAAGGGCCATCTCACAGCACTTATCGTGCCCAACGTGGACCAGGTAGCCGCCAGCGGAATGGACAACGACGCCCTGAACGCCGTTATGGCGGGCAACATCACAAAACTCAACCAGGAGATTCCCGCCTACTCGCATGTGGACGGTTTTGAACTCAAATTTGAGCCTTTTGTGAAGACTCCCAAAGGAAGCATCCGCCGTTTCATGTACAAGTAAAGAGTAAACAGTAATTTTGCGATATGGAAACAAAAAGAGTAGTAATTACCGGAATGGGTGTGATAACATCCATCGGCAAGAACATAACAGAGTTTAAGGAGAGTCTGGAGAACGGCCGTCTGGGTATCTCCAAAATTGAGGGTCTGGACAAGTTCGGCGAACTGACGGTTCACGTGGCCGGTCAGGTAAAGGATTTCAAGCCCACTGAGCTGGGTATGGACGCAGGCAGCGCACGCCGCAGCGACCGTTTCAGCCAGTTTGGCATCTGCGCCGCCATCCAGGCAATGGAGCAGAGCGGTCTCAAGGCCGGTGAGAATATTGAGCCGGGCCGTCTGGGCTGTTATGTAGGCTCAGGCATAGGTGGCATGCAGACATTCATTGACCAGACTCTGGTTATGGCCAACGAGGGCGCCAAACGCGTATCACCCCTGTTCATCCCCATGATGATTGGTAACCTGGGCGCCGGCAACATAGCCATCAAGTTCAACGCACAGGGTCCCTGCCTGCCGGTTGTATCGGCCTGCGCCACATCAACACACGCTGTAGGTGAGGCTTTCCGCGCCATCAAGTACGGTATGGCCGATGCCATCATCACCGGCGGTACCGAGGCTGCAGTGAACGAGCTTGCCATTGGCGGTTTTGCCAACATGAAGGCTCTGACTACGGCCGATGACCCCGCACAGGCCTGCCTGCCGTTCGATAAGCGTCGCGGCGGATTCGTAATGGCCGAGGGTGCCGGAATCCTGGTTCTTGAGGAGTATGAGCACGCCGTAAAGCGCGGAGCACACATCATTGCTGAGGTCAGCGGTTACGGCAACACCTGCGATGCATACCACTACACCGCACCCCGTCCCGACGGCACAACTACAGCCACCGCACTGAGTCAGGCACTCACCGAGGCCGGTTACAAGGCCGGCGAGCAGCTCTACATCAACGCTCACGGAACCGGAACCCACATGAACGACATGTGCGAGACCAACGCCATAAAGATTGCCCTTGGTGAGGCCGATGCCCGCAAGGCCATGATCAGCTCAACAAAATCCATGCACGGTCACATGCTGGGCGCTACAGGTGCTGTAGAACTCATTGCATCGGCCATTGCGCTGGAGAGCGGCGTTCTGCCTCCCACAATCGGTTACCAGGAGCCCGATCCCGACTGCGACCTGGATTACATCCCCAACAAGGCCCGCAAGGTTCAGGCCGAGGTTGCACTGTCAAGTTCACTGGGTTTTGGAGGACATAATGCTGCAGTAGCCCTGCGCCGTTACAAGGATTGACTATGGAGATGAATCGTGAGCAATTGGAGCAGGTTATGCCCCATAGGGACCCCATGCTCCTGATAGACAAGTCCGTTACGACCGCTGACGGTGTAGAGTCATACTACACCGTTCCGGCCGACCCCTACTATACCCGAGGTCATTTTCCGGGCAATCCCATTGTTCCGGGAGTGATCCTGTGTGAGATTATGGCTCAGGGAAGCGTACTGCTGTTTCACGAGAGGCTGCACGACCACCTGGCACTATATGCAGGAATGGACAAGGTACGTTTTAAGAAGACCGTACGTCCGGGCGACAAAATAACTGTCCGCTCCACCATAAACAAGTGTCGCGGACAGTTCATATCAGTAGATGCAACGGCTTACGTGGCCGATGAGGTCTGCGCCCAGGGCCAGCTTTCGTTCATGCTTACTCAGAAATAAGCACTTTGGTGCCGTCTATTATCTTAAGGCCGCGGGAGTTCACGTCAACCTCGCGGCCGTTTATATCATACACCTTGCCTTTGGCGGCGCCGGCCATGATGGACTTAACGGATGCGGCGCTGGTATCAACCTCAGCCAGATAGAAGTTGTCTATACAGGTGTTGTTTCCGGCGGTACTCATCTGTGAGAACACCACGCGGCAGCTGTTAAAGTTCCCGCTGTTGAACACATACTGTATCTCAGTCCACTCGCCGTCATAAGTGGGGTACTGGTCAGTGCTTACCACACCGTTTACAAACGGGTACTCCAGAACCTGGGCTGCTGACTCATCAGTGGAATTACGGGTGATGATCATTGTCTTAAGGTTCTGATTATTGGCAGTAGGGATATCGGTTGAGTTCTTAACCTTGTAACCAAACAGATACACCTTGTTCTTGCTGATATTCCAACTGGTGCGCAGTGAGCCGTCGGCGTTCTCATCGGCCCCGATCACCTTTGACTCAATGTATACGCTGTCACCGGTCCCGTAAGCCTTTACGTCAAAGCAGTCCGTTGATGCTTCGGCGCCATTGGCGTTTTTCCAGTTGTAGAACGGGTTGGCATACTCAAATGAGCCGTTCACTATACGGTTTTTGGTGATGGTGCACTGAGTGTTCTTGTAGAGCGCGTATGCGGGCATGTCTGATTCAACCGGCGTGACAGTTACGGACACCGTCTTTTTCAGTCCGTCCACACTCATGGTGATTTCAATATCTTTAGAACTTCCTCTGAGAGCGGTAATTACACCCTGGTCCGATACGGTTGCAACCGCCTCATCTGAAGATGTGTAAGTGACGGCCTGCAGGGTGGCATTGGCGGGTGATACGGTTGCGTTAAGGCTGTAGGTATCGCCGGGATTCATCTTAAGTGATGTCTGACCGCTGTAGTTGATTGACTTTACAAGTTCGTAGTCTACCATCTCCTTGATGAACCAGTCCAGATCCTCCTCAGATATGCTTACGCCGTTCTTTCCGTTCTTGAACCAGTTGTAGATCTTACGCTGATAGTTGGCGTCTTTAGGAGTTACCGATCTCATCTTCTCAACCAGTTTGGCGTACTTGTACTCATCGGCATTGTCGCCGTAGCCTATGGGTGAGCCTTTCTTGCCCTCGTAGTTTCTCAGACGGGCAAATCCGGCCTCAGTGGGATCAAACTTGGCGGCATCGACCTCACAGAATGTGGTCAGTTCATAGTCCTTGGCCAGGTCACTTTCATTCATACCCAGCAGGGCGCCGATAAGGAATCCCATAGTTCCGGTACGGTCAGCACCGTTCTGGCAGTGATAGAATACAGGCTTTCCGGCTCTGAGTTCATCTATTATCCACTGCAACTCACGGATGGTTACCTCAGTCTTGTCAAAGTTGCACATACGGGCACCGCTTGATTCGGGAACCACCAGATAGTCAACGTCACCGTTTACTGACAATGACGATACGGTACCAGGAGCCTGGCTGGCACTGCGCAGATCCAACTCGGCACGGATTCCGGCATTACGCATGGCCTCTTTTCCGCTTTCCGTAATAAGTACGGGGTACGGGCTTTTGGGTGAAACCAGCTGTGCTCCGCGGAAAATCAGTCCGTATTTGATGGGATGTCCGCCCAGACCGATCCAGCCGCCCATATCACGGACGTTCCATGTACCCTGGGCCAGTATCCAGCGCACCTTGCCGTAGGGCTCAAGTTCACCTTCTGATACCTTGGTGGCCACATCGGCCTTTACAGACATTATCCTGTAGTAGTATTTGCGGCCTGGAATCATGTTGTACAGGTCATAAGTTGCAGTATCCTTGTTTATGGTGAATACCAGTGAGTCAGAGTAGTCCTGGTTCTCACTCACCTCTACTCGCTGTGCCTCGGCGCCGTCCTGGTGAGTCCAGGTCAGTCTTACGGGGCTGGGTGCATCGAGCCTGTAGTCATGGGGTTTGTTGAAGTAATCCATTACATAGGATACCTGAAGAGAGACGGTGTCATAGGTGAAATCATTCAGAAATCCGTGAGTGATTTCATTCTCGACACTATAACTGATAGGCTGGGCACATACCCACCCTGTCAACAAAGAAACAATGGAAAGAACGTAGTATTTTCTCATAAGCTATAGGAAAAAAGAAACAGGGGCATAGGTCACCCCTGTTTCAGATGTTATAGGTTAATCAGCGATCCAGCAGAGTGATCTCAACAAAGATGTAGTATGAGCTGCCGAATGAAATCTCATCCTGGAAACCCTGGTCTGACTTCATCTCCTTTGAGTTTGCCTTGAGAGGCATCAGGTCTACAAAATCTCTCAGACGCTGACGGCGGTTACCGATGCGGATTGACTTAACCTTGGTCATCTCCATCTCATAAGGATGCTCGTAGTTGCCTTTGTAGAGCCACTCTCTTGAGTTGTGCAGGTAATAGTAGATGCGGTCATTGCCCCAGTTCTGACCATCGGTTGTGATGTTGGCGTTTGACTTGAGCAGGTAGCCCAGAACGTCGGTGTCATAGAAAGCCAGATCATCGACAGTCTTCTCCTTGGGGAGCTCAATAATGGTGTAATCACCATCTACGGTCATTGTGGCCTTGTCGCCCTCCTGAAGAACGATACCCTTCTGCTTTGAAGAAGCGGAGTTGGTTGAACCACAAGAGGTCAGTGTCATTGCACCCATTACGAGTGACAATCCAATCAGTGAAGCGAATTTGATTCTTTTCATTTTTGTAATAAGTTTAAAGGTTAGAATATTAATTGTCTGTTAATTAAGGCACGTAAACGGGACGTATGGGCGTTCCGCGGAACTTGTCCTTGGCATTGTCATAGTTGACTGCCGGGCTGCCCTCGGCGGTGTACTGCTGATATGCGGTACCGCTGCCGGCGCAATCGGCCAGCCAGAAACGGGCACCGGGGCTGTTTGCTGTGTAGCCCTTGAAGGTGGTTCCGTTGATATAGCCGTTTGAAGGCAGGAATATGTAGTTTCCGTTGATGTTGCTTGTTACCTTGACACCCTTGACGCCGTTCACTGTGGCAGCACTGAATGTGCAGTTGGCGCCCAACTCGTTCAGGTTTGCAATGGTTGGCATTCTCCAATTGCCGCCCAATACGGCGTTTGCAGCGTCATCGCTCAGGCTGAGCTGCTGTCCGGCGGTGGTGTATGAGCCACGTGAGGTGTTCTTGCCGTAACTGGTCGATGTATAGCCGTCATAGCCGCTCTTCCATGTGGCTGTTACGGCTGCGTTCTCACCGTTCTTGGTCAGTGATGTATAGTAAGGCTCTGTATCACCCCATGCGTAGTAGTCACCAAGGACAGTCTCATCGACGGGATAAGCGAATCCGTCTACGGTCAGGTTGCACTTGGCCCACTTGATACCGCTGGGAAGACCCAGGTCTACGTAAAACTCTGAATCGGGAATGCTGCCACCCTTAGCAACGGTTGCCTCATACAGATGGGCCTTGCCCCTTACCTGGTTGGCGCCGGTAAATGTGCCTTCATAGATGCCTGTGCCGCCGGTTAGCTGGATGGTTATCTGCTTTCCGCTCAGGTCTAACTCTCCTATCAGGAACCAGAGTGACAACTTGCCCTCAACGGGGGTGAAGTTCAGGTTCAGGGTCTGCAGGTTGGTGGTGGTTACGGCCTCAAGTGCGGGTGCATCGGCCGTGGGGTTATACTGGAACTTCTCAATAAAGAGAGAGTCTGCAAGTGAGATCTCAGCCTTCTTGAATGTTGCGCTCTGGGCCTCCTGAGGTACTGTAACCTCTATCTTCATGATGCTGCCCAGATGATGCAGGTTGAATGAGGCCTTGTTGCCGTCCTGCGGTGTGGTGGCGCTGGTGTACATGAAGATGTTCCTGCTCAGATGTGATGTGGCGTTATTGGCTGACTGAGTAAGGGTCGATGCATACGTACCGGTAGCGCTTACGGGGGTGCTCTTCTCTACGTAGGGGAAGTAAGCGTAGTACTTGCGGTCAGGCAGGAGGCCCCAGCCGCTGCCCTTGAAGAGAACTGCATCGGCTCCGTCGGCATTGGCGGTAAAGTATACCTGCGATGCATCCGTGCCCTCGGCGATGTTCAGTGAAGGCCATACGCCTATCTTGTCATCGGTCTTTTTCCAACTGAACTTGAGTTCGTTGCTGATTGATGCGCGGGTTGAGAGGTCTGTTTGGAACGCATCGGCCACGGCTTCAACTTCATTGATGACGCCGCCTTTTTTTGGCTGGTTATCGGCCTGAAACTCCCTTTCAGAGCATGATACCGCGAACAGTGCCGCAGTGGCTAATATAGTAGTTAAAACTGTCTGTTTCATAGTGTTACGCATTGGGATTTACTTCAACAAATACTTCTTACCGTTCATGATGATGATGCCGCTGGGGCTGTCGGTCTTCTGACCGCCCAGGTTGTACATTGTGCCGGTATTGGGAGCGGACTCAGTTACAGGCTGCACACTGGTGCCGTGTACAAACTTGATTTCGGCAAGATATAAGTTATCCAGGCAGATCTGGTCATTCTCGTCACCCAGGTTGGTGAACAGCAACTGCAGGTATCTGAAGCGGTCTGTCGAAGGATTGCAGAATACATACTGAACCTCGGTCCACTCACCGTCATAAGAGGGTTTCTGGTTGAATATCAGGAAATCACCCGACAGTGTTGCATCCATGCGTGAGTCTACTCTCCTAATCACGTTAGCGGGATCGGTATCCCAAACAAAGTCATCGGCCGATGCATCTATCTCGGGTTTGTTGCGGATAAGGCTTACCTGCAGGTTGGCGTTGGCATCGACCCTCTGGCCGCTGGTGTTCTTGATCCTGAATCCCAGCACAAATGTCTTGTTGCCTGCCAAAGGCCACTCCATACGGATGGATTTGGGTGATGCTGCATCGCCGCCGGCCTTGCACACCAGGTAGGTCTCGCCTGTCTGTGCATCCTGGGCAACCTCAAAATACTGGTCGCTCAGAGCGCCACCGGTGGCCGATTTCCAACTGTTGAACCTGTCAGCGTACTCAAACGAGCCGTTTGTGACCGCGTTGGTGCTCTTGGATACCGAGTATACATCGGTTGAGTAGTAAACGCTGTCGGGAAGTATCGACTCCTCAAGAGGTACGTTTACGGTGAATGTCTTGCTGAATCCGTCGACGGTTGCCGAGATGACCGTGGTACCGCCTGCCAGTGCTGTTACCAGTCCGGTCTCTGATACGGTTGCTACGCGGGGATCGGACGAGGTGAAGGTTATCTGGGCATCGGGGGTGAGTTCGCTGTGGGTCACCATCTTGGCTTCAACCTGCTTTGAAACGCCCTTGTTCATCCTGACGGTTCCGCTTACGTTCATGTCAATGGGGTTGAGCATGTAGTTGATAAGGAAATTCAGGTCTGACTCAGGGATATAATTGCCCTGCACGCCGGTCTTGAGGTGGTAGTAAACCTTCTCCTGAATGGTATTGCCGGGGAATGTCTTTACCTTGTCTATCATCTTGGCGTACTTGTAACTCTCGTTGTTGTCATTGGGGTCCAGACGGCCTACATAGTTGCGCTGGCGCACCAGACGCTCCGAATGGCCGCGGTCCTTCTCGTTCTCAATCCAGTCACCCGAGAAAGACGTAAGCTCAAACTCCTTGCTCAGCGCATCCTCGCTCATACCGCAAAGAGCACCAACCAGGAAAGCTACGGTACCGGTACGGTCAGCACCAACCGAGCAGTGCAGATAAACCGGCTTGTCCTGCTTGAACCACTCAATGAGTTTCTTTATACCCATAATGCTCTGAGGGGCATCGGCAAATGTAGCGATACGGCTGCGGTATCCCTGGTCAACATTGTAAATGGGATATTCCGTGCCGAGATATGAATGGCGGCTCTCACCCGAAGGCATGGGAGCGTTGCTCTGATCACGCATGTCAAGTTCGGCCCTGACGCCAGCCCAAAGAAGTTCCTGTATTCCGGAATCGTTGATTATCTTGGTGGTCTGTCCGTTAACATTGAGTCGTGATCCGCGGATGATCCTGCCATAACGGATGGGATAACCGTTGAGTCCTTCCCAACCGCCCATATCACGAACGTTAAACACATTGTCAACCTTGAGCTGACGCAGTTTACCTGTAGTCCTGAACTGTCCGTCAGCCACTACTTTTTGCGAACCGTCACGCTGCGGACTTTCAAGTTTCCAGTTGTAAAGACGGCCGGGGATAAGGTTATAGATGTTGATTGAATCCGTTCCCTTAAATACGTTCATTATCTTGGTCTGAGGATCCGAGTAATCCTCTGTCTCGCTCACGTAAAGTTTGCTGATTGTGTCAACCGCAGCAGCCAATTTTACCGGCACCGGCAGCGGATGGTCCTTACGGTACCCCCCTGCATTAGCCCAATCCCACGGATAGGGATCACAGAACTCCATGATCCTGGACGTACTGTAGTCATTGGGATCATACTGTACCTGTGTCAAATAACTGTGAACTGCTTCATTCTCCAGAAGATACTCCGGAATCTGTACTTGACCCTGCGCAAATGCCTGTATTCCCAACAGGCTCATGACGGTCAAAACACTTATTCTTCTCATATGCTAATTTTAGGTTATCTACAAATTGATGTAAAAATACTGCAAAGAAAGTTTACATCCAAACTATCTTGTGGGTTTGTTTTTGTTTTGTTCGCTTTCCCGCTCGCTCGCCTGGCTTGCCCCGGCTCTTCCCGCTTTTTTCCCCCCGGCTCGCTTTTCTCGCCAAAGTGTCCCACGCTTACCCCCGTCAGAATATGTTCTCTCGCGGGTTGCTGTGGGACACTTTGGCGAAAATGATACTTATTCCGCGGGAGGAGTGAGTCGGAAAACGATACGGAAACTGCCCTCGTTGAAGCTGGTGCTGGTAATCCGGAACTCACCAATCTGGGAGGTGTGCTCCACGTGCGAGCCCAGACACGGGCACACATCGTAATCACCCACATAAACCAGGCGCAGAATCTCGCTGGCATCCTGGGGCAGACGGCTCAGGTCAATGCCATCGGGTATTTCATCGCGCGTAACGTATTTGGAAATCACTGGCAGATCCTGGCCGATGACCTCGTTCACGCGGGCCTCAACCTGGCGCACCTGCTCATCGGTCAAAGGCTCCGGCAGATCATAATTGCACTTGCTCTTTTTGCGCTCTATGTGGTTCACTCTGGAACGCCCGCAATGGAACATATTGTCCATAGTGCGGTTCAGGATGTGCTCTGCAGTATGCGCAGGAGGGTATTCATCCTTGTTATGAGAATTCAGAATGGGCTCTTCCATATTGCAAATGTATGGAAAATACGCCATACCTGCGTATGCTCTCCCGCCAAAGTGTTAGCGCAACGGGAAGAGCTGGCGGTAGGCGGCAGCTTTGGCTTGGAGCGACATCGGGTACGCCCGGGAGGTGGAGGGCATTCTCCACCACTCTATCTGGCGGCCATCAATCGTAATTTTGGCTTTGTCAGACGGTGCCGGCGGGACGTCAATACCTTGGACCGATGCGCGACCATCGGACTCCAGAGTCTTGAGGATGGAGAGGAATTCGTCCGATGATTTGCCGCCGGTGGTTACGATGGTGTTGCAGCGGGGCATGGTTTGGAGCATGTCGGCTATGGGGGCGGGCTTGATGATGAGCAGGAACTCGTCGCTGGCGTTGCCTTTGAGGCGGCACACCTTTGAGGCGGTGTCAAAAAACGCCAATCCCTTATCGGCACAGAACCGCGTAATCAATTGTCTGTCAAAGCGTTTGGCACCTGCGACCTCAAAGTGATGCGGGTCGTCAAAATGGATCAGGCCCTGGATTCGCCAGAAATCGTTTATCCAGTTGGGGTAAAAGAAATGCATCGACCATCGGGCCATGGGCGGCGGGAAACTGCCCAGGAACAGGATTGTGGCGCTAGCAGGCAGAAACGGGATGAGCGGATGGTCCTCGATCACGATGCCGGACTGGGACATATCGACCCTGTTTCCGATAAACTTTACGCCCTCGGTTTTCAGTATGGAGCGCTGCAGTTCCGGGTCTCCGAAACCGTAGTTGGAGCCCATCTGTCCGCTGGATGTAACCACACGGTGGCAAGGCGTTTTGCCGGAATCGGTATTGGTGTGCAGTGCGTTACCCACCGCACGGGCAGCTCCCTCGGGATAGCCGGCCATCTGTGCCACCTGACCGTATGAGGCCACTCTCCCGCGGGGGATCATGGCTACCGCTTTGAATACCGCTTCCTTGAATGTGTCCAATTTATGAGTGTCAGTTGGATTCGGCCGCCAGACGGAAGAGCGCAGGAGTCAGATGGCAGTAGCCCGTGGGGTTCTTGTCAAGGTAATCCTAGTGATACTCCTCGGCGCGGTAGAAGTTCTTTAGGGGCAGCAACTCGACTGCCAGTTTCTGGCCGGGTTCGAGTGCCTGCTGTTGTTCGTCAAATACTTTTTGCAAGAGTTCAACCGTTGCAGTGTCAGTATCAGGAGCATAGTAAACACCTGTGCGATAGCGCGTTCCCTCATCCTCACCCTGCTTGTTGAGGCTGGTGGGATCAATGGCCTTGAAATAGATCCGGGTCAGCTTATCAATAGCAATAACCTGCGGGTCGTACGTCACGTGCACGCACTCGGCATAGCCGGTGGTATCGGTATAAACCTCCTTGTAGGTAGGATCCGGAGTGTTTCCGTTGGCAAAACCCACCTCGGTGCTGATTACCCCGCGAATGAGTTTGAGGTATTTTTCGGCTCCCCAAAAACAGCCGGCTGCAAAATAAATTTCCTTACACATGTGCGTCAGAACGTGAAAGTCTCGGGGTCCGATGTGAACGACGAAATGGTGGCGGTGGCGTTCTGCAGGTAGAGAACTATGGTGTTGTCATCGTTCTCATTGTACATGGAACGTAGCGATTGGTTCTTGTCAAGCATATCCTTCTTGGCCGATACACGGTCATCGGGGATGAGTTCGCACTCGATGCGGATCCACTTGCCGTCCTTGTAGGCGCAGATTTCGGCCTTGGGATTGGCTTTGAGCTGCTTGTAGACGTTCTTGGACTTGCCGGTCTGGATGTAGAGGCGGCCTTCAAAGATCTCGGCGGTTCCGAACGGGCGAACATGGGGCTGGTCGCCGTCAACTGTTGCCAGGAAATAGGTCTGAGCGTCCTTGAGGAACTGCTGTGCGCGCAGAGCGTTCTGCGGGTTGGGTGTGATTGTTGTACTCATAGTGTTGTTTTGTTTGTTTCCGCATGCTGTGAGCATTAAGGAAGTCAGGGCAATGATAAACAGTTTTTTCATCTGTAGAACTCAAGTTGTTTGATACTTGCAAAAATAGTCCATTTTCACGTAAATCTTGCTATTTTTGTAACTGGTGTTTCACTGTGCAATAATAATTTGATTATGAAGTCAAGACTAACCTGCCTATTCCTTTTATTCTGTGGGACCGTCAGTGCCCAACTGTCATCAAAAGCCTGGACACCAGGTGAATACATAAGTTTTGACAAGGCCGGCAAGAGTGATTTTACGCTGGCTCAAGGCGGAAAAAGCGCATCCATCATAGTATCCGACAATGATTGGAAAGGAGTAAAACGCGCTGCATCTGACCTGGCCATGGATCTGGAGCGGGTAACTGGAACCGCAGCAGTTGTAATCACGTCCGATAAGCCATCCAAAGGCTATGTGATAGCCGGCACCATCGGCTCCAGCAATGTAATAGACAGACTTATCAAAAAAGGAAAACTTGATGTAAAAGGAATTGCAGGCCAGCGGGAATCATTTGTGATCGAGGTCATTGACGGCAGTCTGGTAATTGCAGGCAGCGACAGGCGCGGCACCATATACGGATTATACGATGTATCCGAAAACATAGGTGTATCGCCCTGGTACTGGTGGGCCGATGTCCCCGCAACGCA
>JAZMZT010000011.1:0-6465 GCA_045586125.1 Bacteroidaceae bacterium
AAATTTGGACAAGTTATTTGAAACAAGTATGTTTGCAAACATGACACAAGAACAGCAAGACCGATATTTCCGCGAGTTCATGTATGAGATGGACCAGAAGAGCCGTATGCGCACGGCTCGCCAGGACGGCATTGCCGAAGGTGAAGCCATTGGTGAAGCTCGTGGCCGTGCTGAAGGTCGTGCTGAAACCGCTCGTGCCATGAAGGCCCGTGGAATGGACTCATCCTTGATAGCAGATATCACAGGCCTGACCCCAGAACAGATAGCCGAACTATAACTTAGCCCATATTAATAATAATGACGCAAAGGGGTCGTTTCCCTTTGCGTCATTTTTAGTCCGATGACCGATTCCTGCGTATTAGAATAATTGGTGTTACTTTCCTAATCTATCACGAAGTGCAGATAGGACCTCACCTTTATACTTAAACCAAAGCGTTCCCTGGACGGGATGATTAAAACCCTTGATACGCTGAGCAAGTGCAGACATTGAGGTCACCTCATCTTTGTATTTGATGTGTCTATCATCGACAACCGTAACCCTGATGGTTGGATCTTCTATAAACACTAACTCCGACCCAAACGGGATACCACATTCTGTAAAGTTGAACGGGCCACGCCTAGCTGTTTCCTTAATCTCGTTTGCTGTCTTTTCATCTTCAATCTCGTGACCTTCAGGCTTCATCTTCTTCAGACGATCTGTGGTACCACTAATCTTTGCAATGCACTCCAAGAGTCCATAAGCATCCTCTGCAGACATAGCATAAAACTCTTTAACACGCTCCTTACCGTCAAAGGTCTCAATAGTACGCAAATCCGGGTTGAGTTTATCAATGAGTTTATGGAGTTCCTTATCGGTGAGAGCCTTCTCAACTTCATAGATAGCATATGCCCTGAATGCAAACGGGATTGTCTCGCTCCGGTTTAGTTGCTTTAGTCTATTCTCCAAATTTGAAGCATATCCTATTTTTACATATTCTGGAAAAGATGGGTTGGTCAGAATATATATGCATCCGCAATTAGAGAAATCATTGTCCTTTCTCATAATCTATTGCTGGTGAGTAATGCGGCAAAAATATGAAAAAGAAAGTATGCCCAGGCAAATCTATTCAAAATATCGCCCAAAATCCCTAAGTTTGTAGATTAAAGATTCTACATCACCAACGGTATTCATAAAATGACTGCTCAAACCGAAGAAGCTCTAGAAAATGGACTAATAGCAACATTGCAAGATCTGAGCTATGAATACGTCCATATCAAGGAGGAAGATAATCTTTACAAGAACTTTAAGGCACAGTTGGAAAAGCATAACGCCAAAGCTCTTGAACGAATAGGAAGGACGTCATTCACTGATAAGGAATTTGAAAAAATCTGTATATATCTAGAAGGTGGTACGCTCTTTGAGAAATCTAAGAAACTCCGTGACCTATATCCTTTAGAAACTGAAGATGGCCAGCATCGTGTATGGGTAGAGTTCCTTAACAAGAACCGTTGGTGCCAGAATGAGTTCCAGGTATCAAACCAAATAACGGTTGAAGGCCGTAAGACCTGTCGATATGATGTTACTATCCTAATTAACGGTCTTCCTCTAGTTCAGATAGAGCTTAAGAAGCGTGGTGTGGAACTTAAACAAGCATATAATCAGGTTCAGCGATATTCTAAGACCTCTTTCCATGGCTTGTTTGATTACATCCAGTTGTTTGTAATCTCCAACGGAGTAAACACCCGTTATTTCGCTAACAATCCTAATTGTGGCTATAAATTTACTTTCAAATGGACCCTCATTAATAATGAGCCGGTCAATGATCTAAGCCAGTTTGCGATCCACTTCTTTGACAAGTGCACCCTTGGCAAGATGTTAAGTAAATACATAGTACTTCATGAAGGTGATAAGTGTCTCATGGTGCTGCGTCCTTATCAGTACTATGCCGTTGAGAAAATCCTTGATCGAGTTCAGAATACAAATAAGAACGGCTATATATGGCATACCACCGGAGCAGGTAAGACTCTTACATCATTCAAAGCTGCCCAGTTGGTTGCAGAGCTGGATGGTATTGATAAAGTACTCTTTGTGGTAGACCGACATGATTTGGATACTCAGACCAAAAGTGAATATGAGGCCTTTGAGCCTGGTGCTGTTAATGGTACTGATGATACCTATGAACTTGTCAAACGTCTTAACTCAGACAAGAAGATAATTCTCACTACCATCCAAAAACTGAATACCGCTATCAAGAAGGACTTCTATAACAAACGTATTCAGGAATTGCGGGACAAGAAGTTTGTAATGATATTTGATGAGTGTCACCGCAGCCATTTTGGTGAGTGCCACCGCAATATCGTCAACTTTTTCCGCAATCTCCAGATATTCGGATTCACCGGCACGCCTATCTTCCCGGAGAATGCCAAGCAGGATATTACCACCTATGAGGTCTTTGGAGAGTGTCTCCATAAGTACATGATTAAGGATGCCATTGCCGATGAGAATGTTCTTGGTTTCCTTGTGGAATACTATCAAGGTAAGCTGGATGCCAATGAGCAGAGCGAAATCCGTATGAAAACCATTGCGGAATTCATCATCAATAACTTCCGTAAGTCAACTTTCGATGGGGAATTCAATGCTCTCTTTGCCGTACAATCTGTACCTATGCTCCTTAAATACTATAAGATTTTTAAGGACTTACAGCCGGATATGAAGATAGCGGCAATATTCACTTACGCGGCTAATGCCAGTCAGGACGATGCCAAGACTGGAATGAATCAGGGTTTTGAAACAGATTCCGTTCAGGCCGATGAGTTGCAGACTATAATGGATGATTATAATGCACATTTTGGTACTGCATTCACAACTGATAATTTCGGAGCTTACTACGATGATATAAATGAGCGAATGAAAAAGCGCAAAGAGGGTATGGAACCGATTGACCTCCTTATAGTAGTAGGTATGTTCCTAACAGGCTTTGATGCTAAGAAGCTCAATACTCTCTACGTAGATAAGAATCTAGAGTATCACGGTCTGCTTCAGGCATTCAGCCGTACCAACCGTATCCTGAACGAGAAAAAACGCTTTGGTAAGATACTCTGTTTCCGTGACCTCAAGTCTAAGGTCGACGAGTCATTAAAACTCTTCTGTGACGGTGATCCCAATGTTGGTGTACAGCGTCCGGAGTTTAAGCAGGTAAAACGTGAACTTAATGAACTCTGTGAGAAATTCCTGCAGACTTATCCCACACTTGAGACTGTTGATTTGCTCAAAAGCGAGTATGATAAGAAGAGTTTTCTGCTGGCTTTCCGTGATATCATCAAGAAACGTGCAGAAATTCAGATATATGAGGACTTTGATGCCGATGATCCTGGGCTTATCCTCTCAGAGCAGGACTATAATGATTTCCGTTCTAAGTATCTTGATATGACGGTTGGTTTTGTCAAGGGGGATAAAACGGAAGAATCTAATGAAACAGGCGATTTACCAATAGATTATGAAGATGGAGGTAAGCTTGAAGATATAGACTTCTGCTTAGAGCTACTACACAGTGATGTCATTAATGTCGCTTATATCCTGTCGCTTATCAATAACTTGAATCCGTCAGATGCTAACTATGAGGAGAAACGTCAGGAGATTCTTGACACCATGATAAAGGATGCCACAATGCGAAAGAAGACCCGTCTTATTGATGGCTTCATCAAGGCAAATGTGGATTCAGATAAAGATGGCTTTGAGCGTGCAAAAGCAGACGGTACCATTGATCTGGAATCTCGTCTCAAAAATTACATCATAGAGAAAAAGACCCAGGCTGTTGAGGATTTGGCAGCTCAAGAGGATGTTGATCCGGAGGCTTTAGGCAAATTCATGTCAGAGTATGATTACCTGGGCCGAGAGAAACCTGAAATTATTCAGGAGGCTGTCCGCAAAAAGAAAATGGGTCTGTTGGCAAGAAGCGCAACCGTCCGCCGCATTGTCGAGAAGATGCGTGAAATCATTGACTTGTTTAACTGGGAATAAAGCACAAATTTTTATATGACAGAAGAATTACAGCAGCGCTTACGCACCCAGCTTTGGGAGGTAGCGAACAAACTAAGGGGAAACATGACAGCCGGAGACTTTATGTACTTCACTCTTGGTTTCATTTTCTACAAGTACCTCTCTGAGAAGATAGAACTATATATTGATGACCAGTTGAGTGAGGATAAACTTACCTTCAAGCAAGCATGGGCTTCAAATGATTCAGAACTTAAAGCAGAGATACAACGTATATGTATGGAAGAATTGGGCTACTTTATTGAGCCTGAGTTCCTGTACTCTTCAATCATAACAAGCATAAGTCACAAGGAAAATATACTTCCTCAGTTGGAGCGCAGCCTAAAGAAGATTGAGGATAGCACCATTGGTCACGAGAGCGGTGATGATTTTGGTGGGCTATTCTCAGATATAGACCTTGCTTCACCTAAACTTGGCAAGACAGCCGATGATAAGAACAAACTCATCAGTGATGTTCTTGTAGCCCTCAATGGTATAGACTTTGGTCTGGATGATGCTCAGGATATAGATATCCTTGGCGATGCTTACGAGTATATGATTGGCCAGTTTGCAGCTGGTGCAGGCAAGAAAGCCGGTGAATTCTATACTCCTCAAGAGGTTAGCCAAATTCTTTCTGAAATAGTAATAACCGGCAAGACCCGTCTCAAGACCGTATATGACCCCACCTGCGGTAGCGGTTCATTGCTGCTCCGTACAGCCCGTGGCGGTAATGCCGATGAAATCTTCGGTCAGGAAAAGAATCCCACCACCTTCAACCTGGCACGCATGAATATGTTGCTCCATGGTGTTAAGTATAAGGATTTTGACATCCAAAATGGTGATACACTTGAAAAAGATGAATTTGGCGACCGCCAGTTTGATGCAGTAGTGGCTAATCCGCCATTCTCTGCAGAATGGACAGCCGACGCCAAGTTCAACAATGATGACCGTTTCAGCAAAGCCGGTGTTCTGGCACCAAAATCCAAGGCAGACTACGCATTCATATTGCACATGATATATCATCTCAACGATGGCGGCACAATGGCTTGTGTAGCACCACATGGAGTTCTGTTCCGTGGTGCATCTGAGGGTAAAATCCGTCAGTTCCTCATAGAGAAGAAGAACTACATAGATGCCATTATCGGACTTCCTGCCAATATATTCTATGGAACCAGTATACCAACATGTATTCTGGTTATGAAGAAATGCCGCAAGGAAGACGATAACATACTTTTTATAGATGCCAGCAAGGAGTTTGAGAAAGTCAAGACTCAAAACAAACTCCGTAAGGAACATATTGATAAAATTGTCAGTACCTACCGCGAACGTAAGGAAATAGATAAATACAGTCATTGCGCTTCACTCCAGGAAATCAAGGACAATGATTACAACCTCAACATCCCGCGTTACGTTGATACCTTTGAGGAGGAAGAGGAGATTGACATCAAAGCTGTAATGAAAGAAATTAAGGATCTTGAGGCACAGCGTGCAGAACTGGATGCCCAGATAGATGTTTACCTCAAGGAACTCGGCATAATCTAATCCCTAATCAATTGCTTAACTGACAGACAATCGCTATGAGTGATAATAAAAAACAGAATAAGCCTAATGTCCCGAATTTGAGATTTCCGGAGTTTAGCGGGGAATGGCATGAGGTTGCTTTAAATGAGTTGGCGCCAAATATTTCGTCAGGAAACAGTAAGCAATCTGACGGTATATATCAGCTAATAGGTTCAACTGGTATAATTGGGACGACATGCAAAGCAGACTATCAGGGTAAAATGATACTGGTTGCTCGCGTTGGAGCAAATGCTGGATATATTAATTATTTTGATGGCAAGTGTGGTATAACAGACAACACTTTGATAGTTAGACCCAACATACAATCCATTGATTATTGTAAATATATATACTATTATCTCAATCATATAGAATTGAATAGATACGTATTTGGTTCAGGACAGCCACTGATAACAGGAGGTATGCTAAAAAGAATAAAAGTATCGTTTGGCTCAATTTCGGAAATAAGGAAGATTTCGCAGTTTTTATCACTTCTCGATCAAAAGATAGCTATCCAAAACAAGGTGATTAAGGATTTAATTCGCATAAAAGAATCAACTACTCGTAGATTATTGAGACATAAAGACGAATCATGTAGAATTGTTACTCTGGGTGAAATTACCGAGATTGTATCACGAAGAAACAAAGACAGATTAAACTATCCCATGTATTCTGTAACCAATGATAAAGGCTTTATCCCTCAAACGGAGCAATTTGAGGACCGTGAAATGCTTGGTGATGATATTGGAAACTACAAAATCATTCAAAAAAATGAGATTGCATACAATCCAGCTAGAATAAACGTTGGTTCTATTGCTCAATATACGGAGGAAAAGCCTTGTATGATCAGTTCACTTTATGTTTGTATAAAAGCTAAAGAAAACATCAAT
>JAZMZT010000012.1:0-1760 GCA_045586125.1 Bacteroidaceae bacterium
TGCCGCCTGTATGGATGCCTATACTGTAACGCCTTATGTCCTGAGGCAGGTCACGGCGCAGTCCGGCATAGATGGAATCAACAAGTTCCTGACGGAAAAGCTGGTAACTGAAGTTCTGGTTCAGGTAGATGTCCAGACGGCGGCCGCTCTTGCTTATGTCGGTACGCTCTACCTTAAGCGTCTTGAGGTCAAAATCAGCCTGGTACTGCTCAAAGTGCTCCCTGACTTTAGCGCGTATGGTAGCATTGTCCGTCTGAGCCTGAATGCTGCCGGCGGACAGAATGACGGCCAGTGCCGCCACAAAGGACCGCACAAACCGGGACATACCGTAAGGGGTTTACTTTTTAAGCTTGGTCAGCTTGTCAATGACAGCCGATATCTCCTTCTGGAAATCTTTGACAAGAGTGCGATAGTATCCCTTGGCGTTACCCGGCTCAGTGTGGCTGATACGGGTAATGAATTCGTTGTCAATGCGGAGCAAGTCAACAATCAACTTCTCGGCGGCATCCTTATCGGTGCCGGGAACAAGCTCCTTATATATAAGACACTCGGTGAATATGTCACCAATAACGTAACTGATGTCTCTCTTAAGATCTCTACGACTTGCCATAGTAGTTTGATTTAATGTTTATGCCAAAGATAAGCATTAATTCGGAATAATGAAACTGATGGCCTGTGGTATAACTTCTATGTGGAAATCTTTGCCTGCAAGCATCTCTCCGTCCAGGCAGAGCTCTA
The DNA here is from genome assembly GCA_045586125.1 of Bacteroidaceae bacterium. GTDB lineage: Bacteria > Bacteroidota > Bacteroidia > Bacteroidales > Bacteroidaceae > Colenecus. The sequence continues at coordinate 739 of JAZMZT010000012.1, forward strand.
TTTCCTTATCTGAGTGAACATCAACAGTTTTTGACTGACGGTAAATGAAATGCTTGGCTGACTTGGGGGTGTCCAGATGCTTTCCTGCCGTATAGATGGGCAGTATACCCAGGAATCCGGCCAGGGTGGTGGTCTTGCAGTAACCCACCTCAATCAGACCGTCATCGTTCTTGGCGCGGGGGGAGCAGAAGAACTCGCCGCCCACATGGTTGTTGTTGCCCAGTGTGCACAGCAGCATGCGCTTGCCCTCATTCAGCAATTCACCATCGGCCTTAACCTGAATGCTGTTGAATCGGCCGCAGAAAATGGCCTTTACAATACCCCAGCGATAGGGGTTCTTGTTACCCTTGCGGCTAAGCTTATTTGCGGTCGATGCCACAACCGAGTCAAAACCAAAGTTGCAGACGTTTATTGAATAGTGGTCCTGACCCACCTTAAGGATGTCAATCTTTTGTGCGGTGCCTTTTACAAGGTCGGCTACGCTGAGAAAGTCTTTTCCCTGATAGTATTTTATGAAGTCATTGCCGCTTCCGTAGGCCAGAACTGCCAGATGCTTGTTTTTTGCTCCAACCATACCGGTTGCAACCTCATTTATGGTTCCATCGCCTCCGCAGGCTACAAAACAGGTCTCACTGTCAGGATTTGCCTTGCAGTAGTCGCGCACGTGATTGATGGCGGTTTTCTGGGCGGTTGTAAGATAAATTTCAAAATCAATGGGTTCCGGAAGTTTTTCTATGTCGGCACGGATTTTTTGGGCGTTACCTGCTTTCCCGGGTTCGTTGTTAACAATGAAACAATAATGCATGGTCCTGATAAACTCAGTTAATTTCAAAAAACGTGCAAATATAACATTTTTTTACATATCTTCGTACCAACAACCAACAAATACAGTATGAAAAAGACAATTTTTTTCATAGTTGCTGTGCTCCTGATGAGCCAGCCTATGGCAGCAAAGAAGTTACTGACAGAAGGTTACGACAAATACAATAACAGTTTCAAACTTGACCTGGTTTCCGTAGGAT
>JAZMZT010000013.1:0-11202 GCA_045586125.1 Bacteroidaceae bacterium
GCCAACCGCGGTTATATTGACGATGTTATTGAGCCGCGCTACACACGTGCACGTGTTATCCGCGCATTTGAGATGTTGCAGACCAAGCGCCTGACCAACCCGCTCAAGAAACACAGCAACATTCCACTCTAAAACGCAGAGTCTATGATGACACCGTTAGCAATAAACTGGTCACACGTCTGGATGGTAACCGGACTGGGATTCTGCATGGTCATCGCTCTGCTGGTTGTCCTTATCTTCATTCTTAAACTGCTGGGTGCAGTTGTAAGCAGTGCGGTTAAGGCTCCCAAGGCAGAACAGCCCAAGGCAGCAGCCCAGGCTCCCGCAGCCCAGGCCGCTCCCGCAGCTGCCCAGGCATCGGCCGATGATGATCTGGCCGCCATCGCAATGGCTCTGCATCTGTACTTCAACGGAGTACATGACGTGGAACCCACTGAGATTCACATTAAGAGAGTAGAGCGCTCCGGCTGGAACTCCAAGCTCTACGGAATGAACAACTTACATCGTTAATTTAGTTTTATGAAGGAATTCAAATTCACAATAGACGGCAAGCAGTACAACGCTGCTGTCAATGAACTTGAGGACAACTTTGCCGAGGTTACACTCAACGGCAAGACCTACAAGGTAGAGTTAGAGAAGGAGGAGGCCCCTGCAGCTGCCGCTGTACGCCGCCCCGCCGCTGCCGCCGCAGCTCCCGCCGCAGCTCCCGCCGGACTGATGACCGTAAAGAGTCCGCTGCCCGGATCAATCGTAAAGGTACTCGTCAAGGCCGGTCAGGCTGTAAAGAAGGGCGATGTACTGCTCACCATGGAGTCCATGAAGATGGAGAACAACGTTACCGCCGAGGCCGACGGTACCGTAAAGGCCATCTACGTAGAGCCCGGCAAGAACGTAATGCAGGACGACAAACTGCTTGACCTGGAGACCGCAGCCGCTACTGCCGCTCCCGCTGCCGCACCCGCTCCCAAGGCAGCTCCGGCTCCCAAGGCCGAGGCTCCCAAACCCGCTGCCCCCAAGGCTGCCGATGTTCCCGCAGGCGGTTACAAGGTAACCAGCCCCCTGCCCGGTTCAATCATCAAGGTTCTGGTATCAGAGGGTCAGGATGTCAAGAAGGGTGATACCCTGCTTACTCTTGAGAGCATGAAGATGGAGAACGCAGTAATGGCAGACCGCGACGGTAAGGTAACCAAGATTGCCGTAACCGCAGGTCAGAACGTAATGCAGGAGGACCTGCTCATGATTCTTGGATAATCTCATTCTAAACCGAAAAGACAATGGGTGATATTCTGGAATTCTTTGAGCAGATGGGCTTCATGAACATGACCTATCAGCAGGGAATAATGCTCCTTCTGAGTTTCTTCCTGCTGTACCTGGCCATCAAGAAGCAATACGAGCCGCTCTTGCTGCTCCCCATCGCATTCGGTATGCTGCTTACCAATCTTCCCGGTGCAGGAATGTACCATTCGGAACTTTGGACAGCATTCCTTGACGCTAACAGCCCCGCCTATCACAGCTATGGCACAATCATGCGTGAGGGTGGTCTGCTGGACATTCTTTACATAGGTGTAAAAGCCGGTGTATATCCCTGCCTTATCTTCATGGGCGTAGGTGCCATGACTGATTTCGGCCCCCTGATTGCCAACCCCAAGAGCCTGCTCTTAGGTGCTGCCGCTCAGCTGGGTATCTTCCTTACATTCCTTGCAGCCAACTCAATGGGCTTCACCGAGGCTCAGGCCGGCTCAATAGGTATCATAGGTGGTGCCGATGGTCCTACATCCATCTTCCTTACATCAAAACTGGCCCCTGAACTGCTTGGCCCGATAGCCATTGCAGCCTACTCTTACATGGCTCTTGTTCCGGTTATCCAGCCGCCTATCATGCGTGCCCTGACAACCAAGAAGGAGCGTGCCATCAAGATGAGTCAGTTGCGTCCCGTAAGCAAGACTGAGAAGATCATATTCCCGATTGCCATCACCACCATCGTGGCTCTCATATTGCCCGATGCCGCCCCCCTTATCGGCTGCCTCATGCTGGGTAACCTTGCCAAGGAGTGCGGTGTTGTAGACCGTCTGAGCAAGACCATGCAGAACGAGTTGATGAACATCGTGGTTATATTCCTGGGTCTTACCGTAGGTGCCACCGCTACTGCAAGCTCATTCCTTGACTGGAGCACAATCAAGATCATGGTTATGGGTGTTGTAGCATTCGGTTGCGGTACCGCCGGCGGTATCCTGCTTGCCAAGCTGATGAACGTATTCTCCAAGGAGAAGATCAATCCGCTTATCGGCTCAGCAGGTGTATCAGCCGTTCCTATGACTGCCCGCGTATCACAGCAGGTTGGTCAGGAGGAGAACCCCAGCAACTTCCTGCTCATGCACGCCATGGGCCCCAACGTTGCCGGCGTTATAGGCTCAGCAGTTGCTGCAGGTATATTGCTCACCATGCTTGGATAAGCAAATCCTATAAACAAAAAAGGCGACCCGATCGGGCCGCCTTTTTTTATGGAATCACTACCGTTGGTTTAAACGTTTTGGCTTCTTCAGGGGTTACCTGAGCGTAGGCGATGATTATGACAGTATCACCTATTGAGACCAGGCGGGCGGCGGCGCCGTTCAGGCAGATGCACTTGGAGCCACGCTCTCCGCGGATTACGTAGGTAACCAGACGTGCGCCGTTGGTTACATCCACTACGTGGACCTGCTCGCCGTCAATGATGCCGGCAGCATCCATCCAGTTACCGTCAATGGTTATGCTACCTATGTAGTTTATGTTGGCATCGGTCACCTTGACACGGTGCAACTTTGATTTAAGAACTGTAAGCAGCATTATTCCTTGTATTTGATGTTGTCAATAAGGCGCACCTTACCGCAGTGTACGGTAACGCAGCCTACTATATAATCGGTGGCATCCCAGTTGTCAACGGGCTGCAGGGTGCGGCCATCCACAATCTCGTAATACTCAACCTCAAGTCCCTGATGGGAGTTGATGGTGTCTATGACATACTTGCGGGTTGATGCAAGTGTGTGATGACGTGCATAGTAGCGGCTCTCAAAGAGAGTGCGTGAAATATTGGCGGCCAGTTTGCGCTCGGCCTTGCTAAGAAGCATGTTGCGTGAACTCAGAGCCATGCCGTCCTCCTCACGTACTATGGGACAGCCCACAATCTCAATCTTGAGGTTGAGCTGGCGTACCATCTCACGGATAATGGCCAGCTGCTGGAAATCCTTCTCGCCAAAGTATGCGCGATCAGGCTCCACGGCATAGAAAAGTTTGCTTACAATCTGAGCCACACCGTTAAAGTGACCCGGGCGGTTGGGACCCTCCATCACCTTATCCAAAGGCGTAAAGTCAAACTGACGGGTATCCGGCTCGGGATACATCTCCTCTACTGAGGGGGCAAATACATACTGCGCACCTACCTTGTCAAGCAGCTGGCAATCGGCCTCCATTGTACGGGGATAGTTGTTAAGGTCATTCTTGTCATTAAACTGAGTGGGGTTTACAAAATCACTCACTACAGTTACGTCATTCTCTGCTACAGAGCGTCTTACAAGTGATGCATGACCCCCATGCAGTGCACCCATTGTAGGTACGAGGCCGATGCTCTTACCCTGCTCGCGGCAGGATTTCAGGGCCTCTTTAAGATCTTTTACCGTTGTTATTACTTTCACCATAATACAGTTGAAAAAGTCCGCAAAATAAGTGAATAAATATGGTATTTCAAAAGATTCGGCTAAAGTGCTTGAAATTTTCATGATTTTTTTTTATATCTTTGCAAGACCTACCTACAAAAAAACATATGAGCGAAAAGAAAATTCTCATCATTGCAGATCAGATTTCGCCCTTCGTGGCTCAGTCTCCAATGGCTGATTATTGCAGACAGTTACCGCAGAGCATCCAGGAACTGGGTAATGACATCCGTACCTTTATGCCCAAATGGGGCAACATCAACGAACGCCGCAACCAGTTGCATGAGGTGATACGTCTGTCAGGCATGAACCTGATCATAAATAACACGAACCATCCGCTCATAATCAAGGTGGCTTCACTCCAGTCGGCCCGTATCCAGGTCTATTTCATTGATAATGAGGATTTCTTCCAGAACCGCCTTCAGGTGACCGATAAGGACGGCGTAGAGTATGAGGACAATGACGAGCGTACCATATTCTTTGCCCGCGGCGTGCTTGAGACCGTAAAGAAACTTCGCTGGAATCCCGATATCATACACTGCCACGGCTGGCTGTCAGCACTGATTCCTCTGTACATCAAGACCGCTTACCGTGAAGAGCCCGCTTTCCGCGATTCAAAGGTGGTTTATTCGCTGTACGAGAAGGCTTTCAACCGCAACTTCAGTGACAGATACCCCGAGATAATACCCAACAAGGATATGCAACCCGGTGATGTAGGTACATTCGATACCCCCATCGACTTCAACTCAGTAATGAAGAAGGCCATTGATTTCTCCGACGGAGTAATCTGCAACGCACCGGCAGTAGACGCTTCACTGCCCGCATACGCCAAGCAGAAAGGCATTCCGGTACTTGAAGGTGACGCCAGCACCATGGCTGCCGATGTCATCAACGATTTCTACAACAAAATCTGATTTTTTAGACTATGAACTTCAAGGCGACAGTATGCGGATTTCTCGCAGTTCTGTTTCTTATTTCATGTGATGACAATACATCCGGTCTGGGCCAGTCGCTCACACCCCAGGGTGATGTCATGACAGTCGTAGACGACTCCTGTTTTGCAACATCCCGCACTGTAAAGACGGCCGATTCACTCCTCATCATGACAACCCAGTGCAATCTGGGACGCTTCACTGAAGAGCAGAGCGGCGCCAGAATAGATGCCAGTTACCTGACACAGTTAAACTGCATGGAGGGCTTCACCCTGGCCGACTCAGTATACGGCATAGGTGATTTCAAGTTCCCCCAGTGGTTCATTGATGAGGTCGGTGACCAGAAACCCTATTACGCACAGCTCAAACTTTACTATACCGGTTTCTTTGGAGACCCTGTCAATCCCATAAAGATTGAGGTTTTCCCATTGAACACCCTGATTGAGCCCGACACCCGCTACTACCCCAATGCAGACCCGTCACTCTTCTGTGACCTGCAGGCCGAGCCTCTGGCCAGTGTCACCATATCGGGCAAGAACCTTCAGGACTCGGATTCACTCCGCAACCTGGCCGGCTACTATCCCAGCATAACCGTCCCCCTGCCCGACTCCATAGCCAAGACCATACTGGAATCTTACTTTGATCCGGCCAGAAAGCATTACTTCTCGGACGCCAGATCATTCATGCAGAACCTCTGCAAAGGATTCTACGTACGCTGCTCACAGGGCGACGGCACACTTCTGTACATCAACAGTTCAATACTGGGCATAAACTTCAAGTACATAGGAACAGATTACGATGACCAGCCCAAGATGGAATCCAGAATGGCCGAATTCCAGGGAAACAGCGAGGTTATGCAGTTGAACTTCTTCAAGTGGACCGGTCTGGAAGGCCAGTTGGCAGACAACACCTGCACCTGGATACGCTCACCGTTCGGCCTGCTCACAGAGATTGACCTGCCCATTGACCAGATGAGAGACAACAGCTACGTGCTCAATTCGGCCCAGTTGAGACTCTCTACCGCAGTCACTCCCTCAAGCAAGTACAAGCCGTCAGTTCCCACCCGTCTGCTTCTTATCCGCAAGGGAAAACTGCAGGAGTTCTTCTCTAAGAACAACACCACCGATAAGACCGAATCATTCGTAGCCTCCTACTCCTCAAAATACGGCACTTACACCTATGAGAACATAGCCTCAATGGTTGAGAAGATATACAGTGACCGCGAGGATTGGATTGCCGTGAACGGCGGAGACAATGCCGCCTACGAGCAGGCTTGTCCGGATTGGAACAAGGTCATACTCATACCCGTAGGTGCAAATACCGATGCCTCAAGTACTGCTATCAGTTACAACGTAGACATCAATATGCATCAGGTCAAGCTGATCGGAGGAGATACCCCGATCAAGATCAAGACCATACGTTCTAAATTCTAAGCTTTTTTAGGCTTGTCGGCAGCGGCTTTGAGTCGTGCCACCTGTTTCTCCAGGGACTGGATCTTCTTGTCCTGGTTACTGATTGTTGTCTGGAATGCATTCAACTCCTCAGTATCTATGTCCAGAGGCAGAGCCCAGTTGACCCTCTGCAGGAAATCACCCAGAATGTTCATGTAGTTGGTGAATGCGTCATAGGGTGACTCATAGATTCCGCGGTCCATTGACACGGCATTGTTCTTGGTGGTCATGAACCTGAGGTTATTGCTGGCCTGCAGATAATCCCAGTCCTGAAGCAGATGTCTGTCCTTGCTCAGAATGACACGCTCGCCTATTGAATAGAGTTTGTCAAACGCCTCACGCTGCATCACGTTACCCAGCCAGCAACTGATGTCACGCTCCTCGTCGTTCCATGACATGGGATAAGGAACCTCAATCTCTGAAACTGACTTATGGGTCTTGATAACCTCAGACGGAGTCTGGAAACCTATGCCGCGTTTCTTGGCGGCCTGGGGCAGATTATAGATAAAGTCAAGAATATTTGAACTCAGGGGCTGATAGATACCCAATGCGCAAAGTTCCATGAAGATGTTGAACACGCCGTCCTCCTCGGGGCTCTGTGCAATCCAGTCCATGTACTTGTCGGACATCAGGGGATATGCCTCCCATGAGGGATTTGAGAACCTGAGGCTTATGTCATCGGACAGTTTGTAATCACGTGTCAGCACCTTGAGGTTGGGGTTCAGAGCACAGTGATACAGGTAGTGCGGACTCTTCCAGCCAAGGATGTGCTTGGCACCCTCGGTCAGTATTCCCTTGAATCCCATATCGGCCACCAGACCTCCTATCTCATCGTCGTAGATAAGACTTGAGTTGCGGAACACCTTGGGTTTCTGACCGAACAGCTGGTTGATCTTGTCAACCTGACGCTTCACCTCATCGCGGAAAGACTGCTCTCCGTTGGGTGCCAGCGATGCCAGTCCGTGAGAGTACGGCTCGGCTATGAATTCCACGCATCCTGTTCCGGCCAGTTCCTGCAGCAGGTCAATCACCTGCGGGGCATAACGCTCCAACTGCTCCAGACCCACGCCCGACAGAGACAGGGCTACCTTGAAAGCGCCGTCGCTCTTGCGGGCCATCTCAATCAGAGTCTTCAGGGCCGGGATATAAGAGTTCTCAGCGATGTTGGTTATGCTCGTCTCATTGGCATAATCATCATAATAATAGTGGTCAGTGCCGATGTCAAAGAAACGGTACCTCTTGAGATGGATTATCTGATGAATCTCAAAATACAGACAAATGGTTTTCATATCTTGTTTCTCCTTTTTTCCTGATTATTTAATGCCCAGCAGTTTCTTGTAGCGTGCCAGGATACGCTCTCCCACCTTATCCCAGGTGATTGCATCGACCTCCTTCTTACCCTCAACCTTCAGGTACTCGTACAGAGCCGGGTAGTTGCAGATGGAGTAGATGGCATCGGCCATGGCGTGAATGTCCCAGTAGTCAACCTTGATGCACTTGTCCAGTATCTCGGCGCAGCCTGACTGCTTGGAGATGATGGTGGGAACCTCACACTGCATTGCCTCAAGCGGCGAAATACCAAAGGGTTCCGATACCGAAGGCATGATATATACGTCACTCGCCTTGAGGCATTCGTACACCTGCTTACCCTTCATGAATCCAGGGAAGTGGAAACGGTCGGCAATGCCGCGCTCGGCGGCCAGGGTTATCATGGCGTTCATCATGTCACCGCTTCCGGCCATGCAGAAACGGATGTCACGTGTACGCTTAAGAACCAGTGCAGCGGCCTCGACAAAGTATTCGGGACCCTTCTGCATGGTGATTCGGCCCAGGAATGTAACCACCTTCTCATGCGGTTTCTTCTGGGGTACTATATCCTGGATCTCCTGCGGCAGGGGTTCCACTGCATTATGCATGGTTGATACCTTGCGCGGATCCTGATGGTACTTGTTGATGACGGTCTGGCGGGTCAGTTCACTCACGCACATGATGTGGTCGGCGTAGTCCATACCGTTCTTCTCAATAGCATATACGGTGGGGTTCACGTTACCGCGGCTGCGGTCAAAATCAGTTGCGTGAACGTGAATGACCAGAGGCTTGCCGCTAACCTGCTTGGCGTGGATGCCGGCGGGATAGGTCAGCCAGTCATGAGAGTGAATTATGTCAAACTGTTCGGTGCGGGCCACAACGCCTGCCACAATCGAGTAGTTGTTTATCTCCTCGTGAAGGTTGTCCGGGTATCGGCCCGAAAACTCTATGCAGCCCAGATCATTGGTGTAGAGATTGTTGAAATCAGCATAGATATGGTCACGGAAATGATAGTAGTCATCGGCGTTCATCCATGGATACCTCTGCTGGAGCACACCCTTGTCCGGATCTCTCCACACCACGGGAACGGTGTTCATACCTACAATCTTCATGAAGCTCTGATCCTCATCACCCCATGGTTTAGGCAGGCAGAACGTTATGTCCACGTTCCCCTGATTGGCTAGTCCTCTTGTCAATCCGAAACTGGCCGTTCCCAATCCTCCAAGGATATGGGGCGGAAACTCCCAGCCGAACATCAGTACCTTCATATAGTCGTTTTATTGAAATTCATTAATCATCTTGATGGTTCTCAGTATCTCCGCCACGTTCATAGCGAACGATACGGCTCCGCGGCCCTTGAACGGCGGGTTGCCGTCAAAGAGTTCCGGAAGTGAGCCGATGCAGTGCGATGTCATCTCATCTTCATAACCGATCATCTGGCGCTCCACGAATGACAGACCGCTCATCTTGAACACCTTGAGGTATGCCTCAAAGTAGAATCCTGCCAGCCAGGGCCATGCGGTACCCTGATGGTATGCATAGTCGCGCTCACGCTGCGGGCCCACATAGTTTGGGTTGTAACCCAGGCTCTTGGGGCTGAGAGAACGCAGGCCCTTGGGGGTAAGCAACTCCTTGGTGACTATATCAACCACAGCCTTCTGCTGCTTGATATCCAGCGGCGAATAATCCAGAGCCACTGCGAATATCTGGTTGGGACGTACGCTCCAGTCAGGAGCATCCTTATCCACATAATCATACAGATAGCCGTACTGGTTCAGGAATGTCTTGACGAATGCCTTACCGGCATTGGCGGCCAGCGCCTCAAGACGCTTTGAGTAATCGGCCTTACCGTACTGCCTGCTCAGATCGGCCACAAACATCAGCGCGTTGTACCATAGGGCGTTGATCTCTACCACATAACCTGTACGCGGAATTACGGGAACGCCGTTTGCGGTGGAGTTCATCCATGTGGCGGCTTTCTCCTTACCGTTGATGTGAACCAGACCGTTGCTGTGCAGGAAGAAGTTGTAGTGGCGGTTGTGACGGAGGAAATCCATGATCTCCGTAAGCAGTTTGCCGTATTTGTCCCAAGCCTGTTGGGCCGATGTCACCTTGGCGTACTGCTGGATGGCCCATACAGCCCACAGCAGCACATCAGGTTGCTCTATCTCATAAATCTGCAGTTGGGAGGGAACACCCTTGATGAAGTTGCGGATAGCCTCCTGTGCAGTGAACATGACGCTCTCAAACTCGCTTATCTCCTTGATTGAAAGGGTAAGTCCGGGAAGTGACACGAACATGTCACGGGCGCGGCACTTGAACCACGGATAACCGGCCAGGATATAGTGATGACCGCCCACCTTGTTGTGGAACTGGTGTGCGGCGTTCTTGAGACAGTGATAGAAATTGTCACGCGGGGTACGCTCGTTAGCCTCGATTGTGAATGTACGCTTCAATCCCTTGGTGCTTACCTCCTTGATGCCGGCCGAGAAGACTATGCTCTCACCTTTCTTTATAGGCATCTCAAAATAACCGGGAACATAAAGGTCCTCATTGAACTCATATCCGCGCTCCAGTTCCTTGGAGTACTCGAACTTGCGGTACCAGTCGGGACGGAACACAAACTCACCCTTCTTGCTGAACTGCATGAACAGCTCTGGGTATCCGGGATACATTGAAGTGGCTATGCCGTTCTCAACCTCGCGGTACTCGCGGCTGGCGTTGCTGTTCTCATGAGTGAACTGACGCACGCTGCGGAATGCCAGGAACGGCTGGAAACGCAGTGTGGTCTCCGAGTGGCAGTCCATCAGGGTATATCGTATAAGTATGCGGTTTTCGTTATGCTCAAAGAGTTTCTCCTTCTTGAGCAGCACACCGCCCACACGATATATGGTGGTAGGCACCTTGTCGCAGTTGAATTCACGTATGTATTTGTGACCTTTAGGGCTGAAGTTGTAACCCCAGTACTGATGCAAACCAAGGTTGAACTCGGCGCCGTGCTGAATGACCGTTTCATCCAATGAGGACAGCAGAACATGGTTTTCATCGTCAAGTTCAGGCAGGGGTACGACCAGAAGACCGTGGTACTTTCGGGTATTGCAGTCAACTATCGTGGTGCAGTGGTATGCGCCCGAGCGGTTGGTCCGCAGAATCTCCCTTGGAAGTGTCTCTTCCAGATTGGTCATCAAGGTCTTTTCAAAACGCAGATAGCTCATCGTTTTTGTATAAATACTTATTTTACATCCAATACTTCTGCAAATAAATGCAAAATATTAGTCCTTTCTTAAAATTAGATAACACAAATATAGATACAAAAAGCATTAATTGATAACTTTGCGCGACAAAAAAACCGATTGTAAAGAAAATCGACAAAATATGAACAGGATTGTATCCAAACAACAGTTTTCAGAGAATGTATTCAAGTTTGAAGTAGAGGCTCCGCTTATTGCAAAGTCACGCAGGGCAGGTCATTTTGTAATCATCCGCATCGGTGAGAAGGGTGAGCGCATTCCGCTCACAATTGCCGACTCAGATGTCAAGCGCGGCACCATAACCCTGGTTGTACAGCGCATCGGCCTTTCAACCAACCGTCTCTGCAAACTTGAGGCAGGCGATATGATCACTGACGTGGTAGGTCCAAGTCGGAGGCCAAGCGGTCTTAGGAAGACAACTTAGTAATTCAACTCCTTGGCTCACAGAACGACATGGCTACGATCCGACTTAGCGCGGCACCATAACCCTGGTTGTACAGCGCATCGGCCTTTCAACCAACCGTCTCTGCAAACTTGAGGCAGGCGATATGATCACTGACGTGGTAGGTCC
>JAZMZT010000014.1:0-9486 GCA_045586125.1 Bacteroidaceae bacterium
CTACGATCCGACTTCCCATGTAGAAGTAGTTAAACACAATCCAGAAGGCAAATCCTGCACATGATAATGCGAAAGCGCTTTTGGTGTAGAGGCTCTCCTCGCTTAACAGCGTCCTGAGATCAAGTTCAGAATGATCTACACGGTTCATCTTGCGTATCAGCAAGAAGTGCAGCGCAAGTTCAACTGCCAGATATATGCCAAGTATCCATATACCGGTGGCTGTCATGAGTGGGCTGAATGCAAAAATGAAGATCAATATGGGGGTGAAGGCAAAAAGTGACCATGAGGTACTGAACTTGAACATAGTCTTAAAGATGCTTATGTTCTTGAGGGTAACCTTGCGGATCTGCTCGGGAGTTACAATCTCCTTTCCGTCCAGCTTCTGGTCAATGAGCTGGTAAGCCTGCTTCAGTTCCTGAAGTTCGTCCAGGTTGAAAGTATTGTCTGTCATAGGTTCAGTGTTTTAATTGTTAGACATTGATTTGAGTTGCTCTTTGATGCGGAACAGCCTGCTTGTAACGGCCGATGTGGTCAGGCCTACAATGGCTGCAATCTCATCATAACTCATACTCTCCAACCACAGAAGGATTATAGCGCGGTCAAACACTTCAAGTTTGTTGATCCTGTCATACAGCATCTTGATCTGATGACTTGACTCATCATTTCCGGTGCTGAGGATGTCGCTCTCAATACCAAGCGGAACTGTTGGCGCTTTCCGCTTTTCGCCTCGGCTCACGGCACAGCAGGTGTTAAGGCTTACGCGCCAAAGCCAAGTCTTTACACTGCTTTCACCGCGGAATTTGGGGTACCCTTTCCAAAGATTAACCAACACTTCCTGGAAAAGGTCATCGACCTCGGCAGGATTGTCAGAGAAGAAGTAGCACACCGTATATATTGTCTTGCGGTGCTCTCTGACCATTTTTGTGAATTCTAGCTCTAAGTTATCCATCTGTTTTTGGAGTTCGTTCATACAATTAGTATCCGAACCCTCAGATTCCTTTCAGAGAAAATGAAATTTTTTTTCGATTTGGGTGAAATTATTTGATTTTGTAGTAAACAAGCACCGGATTATTAAGATTCTGGGCGTTCATTGTCTTCTCCAGTTCAGCTGTAAATGAACTGCGCTCCGAAGACGCACTGAACAGAGTCTCGGTGGTACCTTCCATTATGGTGACATATGTGGTGCCATCCACTGCCTTGGGAACAAAAGGTATGTCGGTTCCCTTGGCCCGGAATCCGCGATAGTTTACGGTCTTGCCGTTTTCATATCTGTAGAAATGGTCACGATACTGCTCCATGACCTTGTGATACCAGAATGAGTATCGGTCTCCATCTATTATCGGCCAGAATCCGCCTTCAAGACAATCATTGTCAGGATTTGACATCATGAATTCAAGCAGTCCCATGAGAGACTCCTGGGGATCCTTCTGGGGATCCAGGAACTCCTGCGGGATATTCTTTTCACGGAATGTAAAGGCAAAGACAAACTGCTGCTTGCCGTCCTGATAACGGTAGAGTTTGTTTGCAAAACCGCTTGCGCACATGACGTTGGTCAGATTGGGTCCCGAAGCCTGCATTATGTCGCCCTGCAGGAACTCATAGTATGGTATATTCCTGAATCTTGTGATGGTCTGGCCGGTCTCTATGTCTGCAAGGATGACCCTGCTTGTGTCCAATGATGCATTCAAGTCACTGAGTGACATACTGGCTGCTGAGGTTATAGCCAGGATCTTGTCTCCGTCCTGGCATGACATGGAGGCTATCTTGCCTTCAACGGGTATTTTGCCTACGAACTTCATGTCAGGTACGGTGAATTTCATCACCATTGAGCTTGTGGATTCCATGTAATCATTGATGTCACCTATGGCGCTGACCAGAAGCAGTTTCTTGGTAGGTGAGTAGGTGAAGTGTGCTATGCTGGTGTATTCGCCGGGGCCGCGTCCTACGGCGTGGAGTGTTGACTTGAGCTTTCCGTCTACAAAGTAGTAGATGTATTCGCCGTTCCTGTCAGACATGAGTACCTCGTTGCCGTAGCAATGGAGTTCGTTGCAGGCTCCTAAGGGGTCATCGGAAATAAGGGGTACTATGCGGACATCGGTCGCAACATCCTCGAATGCCACCTCTACGGCATCGTCATCATCTACCTCCGGAACATCCTGAACGGTCACTTCAGCGCATCCCATGATGCTCAGCGCTGCACAAACAATAAAAAAGGACTTCTTCATATTAATGGGTTGTAATTAGGTTGGATTCTATAATCTTGATGAGTTGTCAGACAGGACATCATGAACAAGGGTGGTAACCATCTGCTTGAGCTCTTCCATGAACTGGGCGGGCTGGTATTTGCCACGCTCAATTTCACGCAGACGTTTCTCCCAGATGCCCGTAAGTTCGGCGCTCTTGAGCAGTTCCTCATGTATAAGGTCTATAAGACCGATGCCCGTGGGGGTGGGATAGAGGTTCTTCTTCTCCTTGCGCATGTACCCGCGTTTATATAAGGTTTCTATTATTGCTGCTCGTGTTGAGGGGCGGCCGATGCCATTCTCCTTCATGGCGTCGCGCAGTTCCTCATCGTTTACCAGTTTGCCGGCGGTTTCCATTGCACGCAGCAGGGTGGCCTCGGTGTAAGGTTTGGGCGGGGTGGTCCACTTTTCCTGCAGTTCGGGCAGGTGGGGGCCGCTTTCATCGACCGTGAACTGGGGGAGGATGCGCTCGTCATCATCGGTCTTTTCGTCCGATTTCTCTTTTTCAAAGAGTACGCGCCAGCCCAGTTTGAGTATTTCGCGGCCGGTGGTCTTGAACTCGGCACGGCCGGCCTTGCCAATGACGGTTGTCTGGGCGTAGAGGCAGTCGGGGTAGAATACCGCTATGAAGCGGCGGGCTATCATGTCAAACACCGCGTGCTCCTGCTGGCTCAGGTTGTTGGGATAGACTCCGGTGGGTATGATGGCGTGGTGATCGGTCACCTTGCTGTTGTCAAACACCTTCTTGGACTTGGGCAGTTTTGTACCCTCCAGCGGAGCGGTGAACTGGGCGTAATCCTTGAGTCCCTTGAGTATGCCGGGGCATTTGGGGTAGATGTCATCGCTCAGGAACGTGGTGTCCACGCGCGGGTATGTGGTGATCTTCTTTTCGTAGAGTGACTGGATGGTCTTAAGGGTGTCATCGGCCGAATACCCGTACTTGCGGTTGCACTCCACCTGCAGCGATGTGAGGTCAAAAAGGCGCGGGGCAAAATCCTTGCCTTCCTTGCGGGTTACATCGGTTATGACAAAGTTCAGGGGGCGGATCTCTTCAAGCAGAGTCTGGCCGTCTTCAATCTTGGTGAACTTGCCTTTTGTATATGAAAAGGTGGTGTCGCGGTAAACGGTCTTGAGTTCCCAGTACTGCTCGGGCTTAAAGTTATCTATCTCCTTCTGGCGGTTTACAACCAGTGCCAGGGTGGGGGTCTGTACTCGGCCTATTGAGAGCACTCCGCGGTTATTGCCGTTGCGGTATTTTATGGTGTACAGGCGTGTGGCGTTCATTCCCAGCAGCCAGTCACCTATGGCGCGGCAAAGTCCGGCCTCATAAAGTGACTTGAAAGCATCCTGATCCTGCAGGTGACTGAATCCCTCACGGATGGACTCCTCGGTCAGTGATGATATCCACAAGCGTTTGACGGGGCATTTGGCGCCGGCTTTCTGCATCACCCAGCGCTGTATCAGCTCACCCTCCTGGCCGGCATCACCGCAGTTGATAATGCCATCGGCCTTCTGCATGAGTGACTCAATTATCTTGAACTGTTTCTCTATTCCCTTATCCTCAATCAGCTTGATACCGAACCGGGGCGGAATCATGGGCAGGCTGCCCAGGCTCCAGTTCTTCCAGTTCTGTGTGTAATCATGGGGCTCCTTAAGGGTACAAAGATGGCCGAAGGTCCAGGTTACCTGATAACCGTTACCCTCAATGTACCCGTCGTGTTTTGTCTTGGCGTCCAGCACATCGGCAATATCCTTGGCCACGCTGGGCTTCTCGGCTATACATACTATCATATATGCGAAGGTACAAAATTATTTTGAGCGGAAGATTTGGATTATGGGATTGGATTCTTCAGTTATGTCAGGATATTTTGCTTTGAGCTCATCGCTGTTCACGATGGAGTAGGTGCTCAATTCATTAAAGAAACAGTCTTTGTAATTGGTTCTGAATTGCGGGAGCTGATTGTCTTTAGGAATGGTCGGATGATTATGCCAGAAGAAAAAATCAGTTTGACCGTTTTTCTTTTCATAAAATGTTCTGACATAATGGTAAGGCGATTCCATACGAGTGAGTTCGAACATCATCAGATTATCGGATTCATAATAACGCTCTTTTGCGTATGGGGGCAGTTTATTCTCTTCCTGTTCCACATTAGGATCAATCATTTCGGAGATAACCTGGTATGCCTGATAAATGGTGTCATTGGCAATATGGTATATTTTATCTCTTAGCCCGGAAAAACCTATTACGGAATCATTTATATGGGTGAGCCAATGGTCACCGACAATTACATTGATGGTATATTCGTCATAAGAAATCAGTGTGCGTTTGAAATTACCTAGAGAATCAATGGTCCATAATCCTCCATGCGGAGTCTTGGCAAACGGGGTGAAAAGAACGTATCCGCCGTCAGGCAGTAATGCAAAATCCGCAGCACCGTACTCATATCGGACTTTACTTACAAAATCTCCATTCATTGTGTAACGAAGTATTCCTGACCCATCGTCAAAAACAATGATATGACGCTTTATCGGATCTATATCAATCTGTTTGATGTTTATATATTCGCCGTGGCCACGGCCGGACCTGTCTATCTTTCTGATAAACCGGCCGTTGATATCAAACAGGTGCAAGGTGCTTTTAGTGTAGTCTCCCGACAGGATTATCAGTGTATCATCCAATATCTTGATGTCTTTGATCATTCCTCCCAAGAGAGTTTCAACTCCGCCGGTCTCCAATACTATAGTGACAGAATCAAACATGCGTGATGTACTGGGAAACTGTACGGAATCATTGTAATAGATGGGAACATCGATCGTGACAACGCCGTCAATTTGTGAAACACTGTTCCTGGAAGAACAGGAAATAATTGCAACTGCCACCAAAAGTGACAACAAGGAAAGGACAAGGACTCTTCTCATACTTTTTTGTTTTTGCGAAGATAGTGGTTTTTTGGGATTACTTTGGCGAAGCGGGGGAAATGGTATAGTTTACTTTTCATAGGTCCAGACTAATCTTTCATCAACTCTCTCTGTCATTATTGCAATGAATCTCAGCAGATTGTTGGCTGATTGTGTATAGTACTTATGGCGTAAAGTGCGCTCCAACGGGAGTTTGTGGCGGAAGTCATATTTGTATTTGTAGATTCTGTACAGTTGCCAACGGTCATTTTCATATTTATAGTACAGTTCCCAGGTCTTGAGACCGTGGTGGTATCGGTACTCAGTCTTCTCAGTAAATCTGTAGTCAGTTTCGTCATAAGCCATGCTGCTTGTTGTCTTGGAAACAAGTTGTCCGCGACGGTTATATCTGGCCGTAGTCAAGACTCTGTCATAAAAAAGGGAGTCTGTCTCATCGGGATCTACATTTTCTTTTTGGATGATTCTTCCTTGTCTGTCCAGTTTATAAAGAGCATTGCTTGTGGTTCTGGATATGCTGTTGCCATCATACCATTGTGTTGTTGTCTCAACGGCACTCAATCTGTCATTGGAGAATATTACGGTATCTATTGACAAATAACTGTCAGTTCCCAAATACCTATACCTATACCCTATGTATTGGCCTAAAGAATCATATGAATACCAGTAATGACACATTCCGTAACCTACAATCTCTGTCTTTTGTCCCGATGCATTGTAAGTTGTATACCCGGTTTCCACCCATCCGGTGTCCGATAAGCTGTAGTTGACGGTTTTCTTTATCACACCGTCAAGGCTATAAGTCTTTATTGTCTTTTCAGTGTATCGCAGAGTGTCGTTCATATAGGTTTGAAATGTCTCTATAGAGTCAATCCTGTCATCATAAATCTTTATCTCATATTCGGTATAGATGCTGTCTGGGCTGCTATTCCACATATTCCATCGGACATCTGTTTTGGCATTTAGTATTCCGTCTATGTAATAAAAGTGGACATGCTTATTATGACGTGTTTTCTCGCCAATATAATCTATCTCCTTATAATCAACAAGGTTATACTCAGAAGGCGTACACTGCCACACTCCCGTTGCTATCAGGAGCAAACAAATACTATTTGAAATTATCTTTTTCATAATTCATTTTCCTTCTTGTAATACTGATCTTTCAAAACTGTACGATTACTCTTCATTGTTAACTCGATTTTGCGAGTCAACTTTTTTTAGGGAAAGACATTTCCGATGTTACCTCTTTCTCCGTTTCAGCGTTCTTTCGAATTGTTTCGCGCTTACGAAGTAGATTCTGTCTAATGGTAGAAGTCTGTCAATGAATTTGTCCCAACGGTTTCTTTCTACAAACAATCCATCGTCATGAATAATGAGTGAGACATAATTATCCACGAAACCGTAAACGTAGTAGCCATTTTCTTTCCAGAACCTGAAATACCCCGGTTTCCCAATAGCAAAGTTATTGTACACTCTATCAAATCTATCAAAGTTGATATGTGTAGAACTTTCCCAATTGACGTCTTCATATTGCAGAAACCAAACTGAGTCACGATTACTTGTGTCGATTTTTCTTTTCCTGCTGAAATATTTCGCAAAGTCAGTATATACCCATACTGTATCTTCTATGTCATAATTATAACTATCTATGACCTGAATGTTTAAAGCAACTATACTGTCTTTTATTTCACCATCATCACTAAGATATGCGATTGCTTTCTTGCCTATTATTACACCTTTGACTACATATTCGCATTTTTTGTTGAAATATGATCTCCTGCTGAAGTATGGCGGATACATCTGAGAAAAGGAATCAATACTCAAAAACAAAAATAATCCCAGTAATAAGCAAGCTCTTTTCATTTCTTCTGTCATTTTTTTGACAAAACTACCATTGTTGTTATCCGCAAACAAGGAGTATCCGTTGCAAAAGCGTTGCATTTGCCAAGGTGTCCCACGCTTACCCTGGCAAGAGTGGGCTGTGGGACACTTTGGCGTTATTCTACCAATACGGAATCGATTTTTATGACAGGCTCTTTACTGGAATAATCTTCATCAAAAATGACTCTGGTTTTCTTTTTGCATTGGGGACACTCGAACTCCAAAAATGAATGGTGCTTACCATTGTCGTAGTTCTGAAAAGATAGGGGCCCCCGTTATGTATTTGGCAATATCCTTTGGTTCGGTGTACTCGGATATGGTCTGGCAGTCTTTTGTAATACCCCATTTCTTGGTGCAGATTGTCCAATTGGTGCAATAGGGCTTTGGGGTGGTTACAATAATGGTGTCGTGTCTATTCCGATACTCCAGACAGATGCGTTCTCCAATCTCGAACCGGGTTATGGAATAGTGCTTCTGCACAAGGAAATAGAGGCTGTTGTACAGAGACCAGAAAATCTCATCTCTGGTTTCCAGGTCCGGAATGGCGGGCAGATTGGTCCGGTTGGAGGTATCGGCCTTTGAAAAATACCTGCTCCCAATAAACCCGGCATAGTTCTTTATGGACATGGGTCTCTCATCATTGATGATGCTCCTGCCCAGAAATCCTTTCATCCTGAAGGACACATTGTTATCTCCATTCCAGTCTTTACCTATTTCAATCAGCCTGTTGTTGGGGCCGATGTACGAGACGAGCACGCAATCCCTTAATATCTCCATCCTGCGTGTCTTATAACCAAAATCCGAAACAAGGAAATCAAAATACTTGACGATCTCCCAGAAACTCTCCTGGGGGTCAGTCATTTCAAAAGATCCAACTTTCACCATATTTTTATCTGTTGACTATTGATTGTTGCTAAGTTAGTGAATTTTATAAGAGGTTCAGTATTAAAGCTGCTGGATTAGGGAGACCATTTTATCTGCGGAAATGTCTTTTTCATTGATTTTGATTTCATATGTGCCGTATTGGTTTTTGCCGATTATCGGTTCGGTTACATCGGCCACTATGAAATGGACGGCATTGGATATATCTCCAAAATCTGATTGGACATACATCCAATAAGCGACCTGTTGGAGGGTTTTCTCATATTTCCGGAGGTAATCCTGTTTGTAACTGCGTCTGTATTTTAATCTTTTGAAATTGAAAGTGAGTTCTAAATCAGTTCTCAAGAAGTCAGATAATTCTGTTACTGCCAACAGACTTAATATTACATTGAAGGGATTGGAACCAAATGATGATTTTGATATTACTATATCTGCAAAATCCTCAGGATAGTAGGTCTTGAATATCTTACAGGTGGAATCTGCAATTGCTTTCTGTTGTTCCAAAAGTGCATCGTCATTTGTTGTTACAGCATTAATAACATTCCAAAAGACTTTTACGGTTTGACCGCATAATCCGTTAGGCATCCAACAGCGCACTCCATCATATTTATAGTATAAAAAGTAGGTAATTCCATCAAATCCATAGCGCTGATTGGTGTAGTAATTAGCAGTCATAACAGAATGCTTAGCCAAAAACACTAATGATGAATATAATTCCGAGTCACATTCTTTCAAGTATTCTTTATCCCCAGCCTGTACTTTGATTGTCCCATTACAGAGAGATAGAGCCGGACTTCCGGAATAGGAAGGTTCAACTATAAAATTGACCTCAGCTTCATTGTCATATACCCGGTCTATTCCTTCACCCCATAGTTTGTAATCCATTCTGGATATCGGTCTGAATGCTTTTTGGGCATATACGTTGAGGCAACAAATGGCCGATGCAATAACGCTGATTAATATGAATCTTTTCATTTCCGTTTTTGTTTGAAATACAGGGACAAACATATTTCTATTTGTTTTTCAGAACAACAACTTGGCGTTGCAAAACTGTTGCATTTGAGAGTAAGGCTGGCTAAGTGAGCAAAACTTGAAGGGGTATGGTCTCGGAAACCATGGCCGCCCGTGGGCTTGTGAACGGGAGGGGCCCGTCCGTAAGAAGATGCTCTGGAAGGTAGGAACTTGTTCATGCCTTTCAGAGCGTCTTATTATGGATGGGAGGGATAGCGCGAAGCGCGTAGTTTCAGAGACTATACCCCTTCAAGTTTTCCATGATAGACGCTGCCAAAGTGTAACACAAGAGCCCGCGTGAGAGCGTATTGTGGCGGGGGTAGTACCATTGGGGACGGTTCCGTTTGGTACCGTTTTATATCCAACTTCAAAGAGAACAGCGACTTACTATTAAGCCGCTGTTTCTTATTTAGCAAAACGGTACCAAACGGAACTGTCCCCAATGGTACTACTCCGCGAGGAGGAGCTCCATGATCTGGCAAGCGCCTTTGGCTACGCTGCTGCCGGGGCCGAAGATGGCGGCTGCCCCTGCCTTGGAGAGGAAGTCGTAATC
>JAZMZT010000015.1:0-2024 GCA_045586125.1 Bacteroidaceae bacterium
CGAGCCACCAGATAGTTGTATGCAAACAGTGCTATGATACCTACGATCAGACCGCCTACGGTGGTGATCATAGCCTCATAGATACCGCTTGACAGCAGTGACACGTCAATGTTGTTACCTGCATTTGACATCTCCCAGAAGGCACGTACCATACCTATAACCGTGCCAAGGAAACCAATCATGGGAGCGGCACTGGCAATGGTTGAAAGACCCTTCAGGCCCTTCTCCAGTTTTGCAATCTCAACATTTGCGGCGTTCTCCATACCCAACTGGATATCCTTGGTGTCATGCTCTGACAGGCCGATACCCTTCTCCACAATACGGCTCAGCGGAGATGCTGTTGCCTGGCAGAATATCTGGGCCGACTTGATCTCGCCGCTCTTCATGTAGTCGTTGATACGGTCCATGAAATGGGGATCCTTGATGGCAGCCTTGCGATAAATGGCTATGCGGTTAAAGAAGATGTAGAAGCATACTATTGACAGCAACAGCAGGACCAGCATGATCCAACCGCCCTTAAGGGCCATGTCAAAAAGATTCATCTTGTCGGTAGCCTCATCGGCCAACTGTGCAACAACGGGACTCTGAGCCGCTGTGTCGCCTAATGCCTGTGCAATTGTTGATTGTAGGAACATATTATTTAATGCAATTTTTATACTCACTTATTGTCTTTTCAAGTCCCAGATAGAGAGCGTCGCACACCAGCGCGTGGCCTATGGACACCTCGTCAATCCAGGGAATCTGCTCCTTGAGGTACTTAAGGTTCACAAGGCTCAGGTCATGTCCTGCGTTGAGTCCCATGCCGCACTCGCGCGCCTTCCTGGCAGCAATCACGAACGGCTTGACCGCAAACTCCGGACCCATCTTTATGTAGTCCGATGCATACGGCTCGGTGTACAGCTCAACCCTATCGGCCCCTGCCTTGGCGGCAAGTTCAACCATGCGGGGATCGGCATCGACAAAAACCGATGCGCGGATGCTGTTACGCTTAAGTTCGCTTATTATGTCTACCAGGAAATCCTGATAGTTCAGGGTGTTCCAACCGTGGTTTGAGGTTATCTGCTCGGGGCTGTCGGGCACCAGAGTTACCTGTGCGGGCTTGATCTTGGTTACCAGTTCCATGAACTCAGGGGCGGGATAACCCTCGATGTTGAATTCCGTGGTAAGTACTTTCTTTAGGTCATATACGTCCTGACGGCGTATGTGTCTTTCGTCCGGTCTGGGATGCACCGTGATTCCGTCGGCCCCGAATCTTTCGCAGTCAAGAGCGGTCTTGACAACGTCCGGATTGTTGCCTCCGCGGGCATTACGCAGAGTGGCTATCTTGTTGATATTTACACTTAATCTTGTCATAAGTCCCCTCACTTGAATAAAAAAACTATCTTTGCAAAGGTAACGAATAATTCGATATAACGTATGCGTTTCGCCATATTCGGAAATACGTCACGAGACAAGTTCTGCGGCCATGAGCAGCAGTTCTTCAGTCTGTTGCGCTCACTGGGTGACGGCATATCCGTAGACCGCCCCTACTACGAGTTCCTGACCCGCCAGATGGGCCTGGATATCCCCTGTGACACTCTCTTTGACGGCACCGATTTTACGGCCGATGCTGTCATCAGCGTAGGCGGCGACGGCACATTCCTGCGCACCGCCACCCGCGTAGGCAGCAAAGGCATCCCCATGGTGGGCATCAACACCGGCCGCCTGGGCTTCCTGGCCGATATCACCACAGACCGCATAACCGATGCCATAACCCGCATACACAACGGTGACTATACACTCGAGGAGCGCAACCTGCTGCAGGTAAGCATGGAAGGTCTGCCCGAAGGCCACACCCCCTACGCCCTTAACGACATAGCCATACTTAAGCACGATATCTCATCAATGATACAGGTTGCCACCAGCGTAGGCACCACCCCCATGATCACCTACCAGGCCGATGGTCTTGTAGTAGCCACCCCCACCGGCTCAACCGCCTACTCCCTGAGCGTAGGAGGCCCCATCATAGCCCCCGGCACCAACGT
>JAZMZT010000016.1:0-11810 GCA_045586125.1 Bacteroidaceae bacterium
TAGAGGTAATATACAACGAAAAACCATGACGATTGACGAACTTCAGGAAGAGGTAATAGAAGAGTTCTCAGCCTTTGATGACTGGATGGACAAATACCAGATGATCATTGATCTTGGCAACGAACAGCCGCCGTTGGATCCGGCATACAAGACCGAAGACAACCTGATAGACGGTTGCCAGAGCCGTGTTTGGCTGCATGCAACAATGCAGGACGGACTTGTTCACTTTGAGGCGGACAGCGACGCCATCATAACCAAAGGTCTGATAGCACTGCTTATCAGAGTCCTCTCTGACCACACTCCCGCCGAGATTCTGGCAAGTGACGTTCACTTCATTGATGCCATAGGTCTTACACAGCATCTGTCACCCACCCGCAGCAACGGACTGCTCTCCATGCTGAAACAGATCAAAACGTATGCATTAGCCTATTCAAAAAGTTGAACAAATCAACCAATTTTTATAAATTTGCAAACCAAACTAACGAATTAACGCATAAATATACAGAAATGAACGGTAAATACTGGAATGAGGAGATAGAGACAATGCCCCGCAAACAGCTTGAGAAGCTTCAGGTGGAGCGTCTCAAGAAAACCGTGGAGATTGCTATGGGCAGCGAGTTCTACGCACCCAAATTCAAGGAACTGGGTATCACCCCGGAGAGTATAAAGTCTGTTGAGGATATCAAGAGATTCCCCTTCACCACAAAGAATGACCTCCGCGCCACCTATCCTTTCGGAATCAAGTCAGTTCCCCTGGAAAAAGTAGTACGTCTGCACTCATCAAGCGGTACCACAGGCAACCCCACCGTTATTCTTCATACCCAGAAAGACCTTGACGAATGGGCCGATGCCATGGCACGTTCCATGTACTGCATAGGTCTGCGCAACACCGACATTATTCAGAATACATCAGGTTACGGTATGTTTACCGGCGGTCTGGGCATACAGTATGCAGCAGAGCGTCTGGGCGCACTGACCGTTCCCGCCGGTGCAGGTAACAGCAAGCGCCACGTAAAGTTCATCACAGACTTCGGCACTACAGCCCTGCACTGCATCCCCTCATATGCAACCCGTCTGGCTGCCGCATTTGAGGAGGAGGGCATCGACCCCCGTAACACTACAGTAAAAACCCTCATAATCGGTGCCGAGCCCCACTCGGAGGCACAGCGCAAGCGTATTGAGGAGATCTGGGGAGCCAAGGCCTACAACAACTTCGGTATGAGTGAGATGTGCGGCCCCGGCGTAGCCATAGAGTGCCAGGAGCAGAACGGAATGCATATCTGGGAGGACAACTATATCGTAGAGATACTTGATCCCGAAACCCTGGAGCCCGTACCTGAGGGCGAACTCGGAGAGTTGGTACTGACCACACTGAACCGTGAGGCCATGCCGCTGTTCCGCTACCGCACACGTGACCTTACCCGCATCCTGCCGGGTGACTGCCCCTGCGGACGCACCCACGTACGTCTGGCACGTTTCCAGGGACGTTCCGATGACATGATGATTGTCAAGGGCGTAAACATCTATCCTATCCAGATAGAGAAGATCCTGATGCAGTTCCCCGAGCTGGCCAGCGATTACCTGATCACCATTGAGACCATCGGTGACAATGACGAGATGACCATCGAGGCCGAACTGGCACAGGCTACCGATGATTTCGGCATGCTCCAGAACCTGACCAAGGAGATCACCCGCCGCCTCAAGGATGAGATCCTGCTCACACCCAGAGTCAAACTGGTAGGCAAGGGCGTGATCCCGCAGTCAGACGGCAAGGCCAAGAGAGTGAATGATTTGCGTCATAACCATTAATAAAGGACATTATGAAGACCATTAAGCAGATTTCAATATTTCTTGAGAACCAGCGCGGCAAACTAAGCGACATCCTGACCGCCCTCAAGGACCAGAACATAGAGATCCAGGCCGCATCAGTGGCCGATACTACTGAGTACGGAATCCTGCGTCTGATTACATCTGACCAGAAAAAGGCATCAGCTCTTCTGGCAGAGAGGGGACACCTGGTAAACCTCAATGAGGTTCTTGCCATTCAGGTGGAACCCGATACAGCCTCTTTTGCCGATGCTGTCGACGCACTCACATCAGGAGGTTGTTCAATCAGTTATCTCTACACCTTCCATAAAGACGGCAAACTGGTGCTCATTATCCGTCCCGCCAATCTGGAAATAGCGGAACGTGTTGCCACGGAGAAAGGTCTGACGCTGATTCAGGGTTGGGAATGATGATTCATTCCCTTCTTTTTTATAATTATGTGACTAATATTACTAATTACATCAAATAAACCATGTTTTTAAAGATTCTCATTCTGATTCTGTTCTTCGCCGTAATGATTGGCGTAGGAATTTATTGCCGCAAAACAGCCAATAATGTGCAGGGATTTGTCCTGGGTGACCGTAAGGTAGGCTCATGGCTTACAGCATTCGCTTTCGGTACATCTTATTTTTCGGCAGTAATATTTGTAGGATATGCCGGTCAGTTCGGTTGGAAATACGGTCTGTCCGCCACATGGATCGGACTTGGCAACGCCTTGATAGGTTCGCTCCTGGCATGGAGAATCCTGGGCCGCCGTACACGTCTTATGACCCAGTATCTCAAGAGCGCCACAATGCCTGACTTCTTTGGACAGCGTTTCAACTCCCAGGCTCTCAAGGTTGCCGCATCAGTTATCGTGTTTGTATTCCTTATCCCTTATACCGCATCCCTTTACAACGGTCTGTCACGTCTGTTCGGACTCTCGTTCGGTATTGACTACAGTTGGTGCGTGCTGGGTATGGCTATCCTCACCGGTATCTATGTATTGGTGGGCGGTTATATGGCAACAGCAGTCAATGACTTTATCCAGGGTATGATCATGCTGGTGGGTATCGTTGCAGTCATCCTGTCCGTTCTTAACGGAAACGGCGGATTCACCGCAGCAATTGAGAAACTGTCACAGCTTCAGAGTGAGAGCGCACCCGCACTGAACGGTGCTTTCGTATCGTTCTTCGGTCCGCAGCCCATCTATCTGCTGGGTGTGGTATTGCTCACATCACTGGGCACATGGGGCCTGCCCCAGATGGTCGGCAAGTTCTACGCCATCCGTGACGAGGCAGCCATCCGCAAAGGCACCTTCATATCCACATTCTTTGCCATCATCGTGGCAGGCGGATGTTATTTCCTGGGCGGATTCGGACGTCTTTATGCCGATAAGATCGAGTATGGAGCCAAGGGCCCCATCTATGACAGCATAGTACCCTCAATGCTCCAGACCCTGCCTGACCTGATGATCGGTGTGGTTATCATCCTGGTGCTCTCAGCATCAATGTCAACCCTTTCATCGCTGGTACTGACATCGGGTTCAACCCTTACTCTCGATATCATCAAGCCGGCACTTGCCAAGGGCGGCAAGAGCATGAGTGAGAAATCACAGCTGCTCTCCATCCGTCTGCTGGTGGTGTTCTTCATCGCAGTATCATCAGTTCTGGCCATCATCCAGGCCAAGAGCTCTGTTACATTCATCGCTCAGCTGATGGGTATATCCTGGGGTGCTCTGGCAGGTGCCTTCCTGGCTCCGTTCCTCTATGGACTCTACTGGAAAAAGACCACCAAGGCATCGGTTTGGGCCAGTTTCATCGTGGGTGTGGGCATCATGTGCTGCTGCATGTACGGAACATTCACCGCAACTACATTCATCAGCCCCTTCTTCAGTTCTCCCATTAATGCAGGCGTGCTTGCCATGGTAGCCGGTCTGGTTATCGTTCCCATAGTAAGCGCATTCACCAAGGTTAACGAGAAGGATAGCGTTGACAAGATGTTCGGCTGCTATGAGCGTCAGGTTACCGTTCACGCATCAACCTCCCTTATGGATGCTGATGAAGTGAAAAAATGAGTACTTTTGTGCTCCCTGGAAAATTGATAACACTTTATATATGAAGAAACTCTTACTTGGCGATGAAGCCATTGCGCAGGGTGCAATCGATGCGGGATTGAGCGGTGTTTACGCATATCCCGGTACACCCTCAACAGAAATTACAGAGTATATTCAGGGTTACTGCAAGAAGAACCCTGCAGAAAAGATACACAATCGCTGGTGTACCAATGAGAAAACAGCCATGGAGGCCGCTCTGGGTATGTCATTTGCCGGCAAGCGTGCACTTGTGTGCATGAAGCACGTAGGCATGAACGTAGCCGCCGACCCGTTTGTAAACTCATCAATCACCGGAGTGAACGGCGGTCTGATAGTCCTTGTGGCCGATGACCCCTCAATGCACTCGTCACAGGATGAGCAGGACACCCGCTATTACGGCAAGTTTGCCCTGATACCGGTTCTGGAGCCATCTTCACAGCAAGAGGCTTATGATATGATGTCATACGCCTATGACCTCTCGGAGTCTCTCAAACTGCCGGTGCTGATGCGTACCGTTACCCGTCTGGCCCACTCACGCGCCGTTGTAGCTCTCAAGGACAAACGTAATCAGAATGACCTCAATCCGGTAAGCGGTGTCCGTGACTGGGTACTGCTGCCCGCTATCGCCAAGCGCCGCTACGCCTCACTTCTGGAGCGTCAGCCGGAGATCATGCGTCTGTCGGTTGAGTCACCCTTCAACAGCTTCAAGGCTGAGGCCAAGCGTTTCAAGATGGGTGCCATTGCCTGCGGTAACGCTTACAACTACCTTTCAGAATGCTATCCCCAGGGAATACCCTTCCCCGTACTCAAGATATCACAGTACCCCATCCCCTCCGAGACCATACGTACCATGGCCGAGCAGTGTGACTCAATCATGGTAATTGAGGACGGTCAGCCGTTTGTCGAGGAGCAGGTGGCAGGTATTCTCCCTTCGGACTGCAAGATTATAGGCCGTCTGACCGGAGAACTTCCCCGTCAGGGTGAACTCAACCCCGATATCGTAAAGGCCGCTCTGGGTCTGGCACCCCTGCCGCACCCTGAGGTTGCCAAGAACGTTGTGGCACGTCCGCCCGCCCTCTGCCAGGGTTGCGGTCACCGCTCAGTATATGAGGCCATCAACATAGTACTCAAGGATTACAAGGACTCAAAGGTGTTCGGTGACATAGGTTGCTACACCCTGGGTGCCCTTCCTCCCTTCCAGGCTCTTGACAGCACCGTTGATATGGGTGCCAGCATCACCATGGCCAAGGGTGCAGCCGATGCAGGCGTGTTCCCCGCAGTTGCCATCATAGGTGACAGCACATTCACCCACTCCGGCATGACCGGTCTGCTGGATGCAGTAAATGAGAACTCCCCCATCACAATCATCATATCCGATAACCTGACCACCGGAATGACCGGCGGACAGGACAGCGCCGGCACCAACAAGTTCGAGGCTATCTGCCGCGGCATAGGCGTTGACCCGGATCACCTCAAGGTGGTTGTTCCCCTGCCCCAGAACATGGAGGAGATTACACGCACCCTGCGTGAGGAGATTGAGTACCGCGGCCTGTCGGTTATCATACCGCGTCGTGAATGTATCCAGACACTTGCCCGTAAGGCAAAGGCAAAAGCTGCAAACAAGTAATTCCGCAAACAGATGAAGACAGATATAATTCTTGCAGGCGTAGGAGGACAAGGTATCCTCTCTATCGCAACAGTAATAGGTCAGGCGGCTCTTGAGGAGGACCTCTACATCAAGCAGGCCGAGGTTCACGGAATGAGCCAGCGCGGCGGTGACGTACAGTCCAACCTGCGCATATCGGACCAGCCCATTGCAAGTGACCTTATATCTCTTGGCCAGGCCGATATAATCATCGCCATGGAGCCCATGGAGGCCCTGCGTTACAAGCAGTACCTGAGCAAGGACGGCTGGGTTATCACATCATCCAACCCCTTTGTAAACATAGGCAACTATCCTGACAAGGATGCCATCATAGCCGAACTCAAGGAACTTGGCAACGTGATCCTGATTGATACCGATGAACTGGGTAAGGAGCACAAGATGCCCAAGGCCGTGAACATGATCCTTTTAGGTGCTGCATCAAAGGCCCTCAAGAGCATCAGTTTTGACAAACTCTGCCAGAGCGTACGCACCATATTCGGAGCCAAGGGAGATGCAATTGTAGATATGAACATAAAGGCCCTTGAGATTGGCCGCAACTGTGAATAATAACACCGATGAAAACGCTGATTCCTGCAAACGTAATAGATGATTATCTAAAGAGTATAGAGGTAACTGACCTTAACAAGGCTTCAATCCGCCAGGTGCTGGCATGTGAGCTGAACGCCGAGAAGATAACCGGTCAGGAGTTTATCCACTTTGAGATGGGTGTTCCCGGCATTCCGCCGGCAGCCGTAGGTGTCAAGGCTCAGAAAGAGGCCCTGGACCGCGGTGTGGCATCCAAGTATCCCAACATTGAGGGTATTCCCGAACTCAAGGAGCAGGCAGCACGTTTTGTCAAGGCTTTCATCAACACCGATATCCTGCCCGGTCACTGCACCCCCACATGCGGCGCAATGCAGGGCACCTTTGCAGCATTCCTGCTGTGCTCACAGATTGACCCCAAAAAGGATACCATCCTCTACATCGATCCCGGATTCCCCGTGCAGAAGATGCAGGCTCAGGTGATGGGTGTCAAGACCGCCCAGTTTGACGTGGCCGATTTCCGCGCCGAGAAACTGGGACCCAAACTGGAGAGTTACCTCAAGCAGGGCAACATTTGCTGCGTCATCTACAGCAACCCCAACAACCCCAGTTGGATGTGTCTTACCGAGAGTGAGATCAAAACCATCGGTGAATTGGCAACAAAATATGATACGATTATCCTTGAGGACCTGGCCTATATGACCATGGACTTCCGTCGTGAGGGTCTGGGCATTCCTTTCAAGGCTCCATATCAGATAAGCGTATCACACTATACCGACAACTACATCATGATGCTCAGCGGCAGTAAGATATTCAGTTATGCCGGCGAGCGTATCGCAGTGGCCTGCATATCTGACAAACTCTATGAGCGCCATTTTGAGACTCTGCAGAAGCGTTACAACATATCCCGTTTTGGTGCAGTCTATGCATACGATATGCTTTACGCAATGTCATCGGGCGTAACCCACTCGGTACAGTGCGCCATGGCCGCCATGCTCAAGGCTGCATGCGACGGTGAGTACCAGTTCCGTGAGGATATCCGCGAGTATGCACGCCGCACCGAGAAGATCAAGGCCGCCCTGCTGCGCAACGGATTCAACATCACTTACGACAAGGATCTGGAGGAGCCGGTAAGCAACGGATTCTTCTTTACGTTCGGCTATAACCTGCCCGACGGCACTCCCATGGAGGGTGGCCAGTTGCTGCATGAGTTGCTCTACTTTGGCATCAGCGGAATAGTACTCTCATCAACCGGCAGCAACCGCCAGGGCATCCGCGGCTGCTCATCAAACATCCGCGATGACCAGTTCCCCGTCCTTGAGGAACGTCTGCGCCTCTTCAACGAGGCTCACAAGTGAGTAATCAGACTGGAAAAAAACCGGCGGGTAAGACGTATTTTTAGTATCTTGCCGTTCTATAACCGGATAAGCAGAAAGTAGGATGAGAACTGAGCAGGAACTGGCCAGCCTGTGTACTGCAGGCAATAGGGAGGCACAAGGCGAACTCTATGGTCAGTATGCGTCACGTCTGTATGCTCTCTGCTACCGATACTTGGCAGACCGCGAAGAGGCCCAGGACCTGATGCATGACGCCATGATAAAGGCCATGGACAGTTTCCGGTCATTCAGTTATACCGGTGACGGATCACTCTACGCATGGCTTCGCCGTCTTACGGTCAACGTTGTGATTGACCGCCTGCGCCAGAAGAGCAAGTCGCGTCTGGTGCCGCTTGATCAGGCGGTGGAACCGGACAATTCTGATACTGTTGACGATGAGGCCGATAATATACCGGCACAGGCATTGATGGATATGGTGGCAGCGCTGCCATCGGTAAGACGAACGGTATTCAACATGTACTGCATAGACGGATTCAGTCATAAGGATATAGCCGCAGCCATAGGGATCACGGAAAAAGGTTCGGCATCCATTCTGGCCAAAGCCCGCGCCCAGCTGAGGGATGCCGTAAATGAATATCTTAAAGGACAAGGCAATGAAACAGTTGGAAGATGAATTCAGGGAACGCCTGGAGGGTTATGAGATGAAACTGCCCCCCATGGACCAGCAGGCTTTCTGGGACAGGAAAGCAAACCATGAACGTGCCGCCAAACGCCGTCGTTCGTTCTTATCGGTTGCAGTAGGATTGCCCGCTGCCGCCGCAATTCTGGTTGTCCTGATTATGAGCATAAACCTTCTCTCAATACAAAAGCCGGCCGTATCCGATGAGTCAGAACTGTTTGCCCAACTGACCGCACCTATGGTAACTATAGCATCAGGAGCCGAAATCATGGAGATTGTATGCATTGAGGATGCAGACCAGGATAACATGACATCATCAGATTACAGATCTCTGGAATTTGGAGAAGATGTGTTCATGCTGGTTGAGAAAATGCCTGAATTCCCCGGTGGAACCGCAGCACTGACTGACTATCTCAAGGAAGAGACAATATATCCTGAACAGGCTCGTGAAGACAGCATACAAGGAAGGGTACTGCTCTCTTTCGTTGTTGAGAAGGATGGCTCCATATCCAATCCTACAGTTGTGAAGAGTTCCGGAAACAACAGGCGCAGCCCTGAAAACTCAGACCTGTTTGATCAACTGGACGCAGAGGCCTTGCGTGTATTGTCCCAGATGCCCAAATGGAATCCCGGAATGGACAACGGGGCTCTATGCCGCGTACAGTACGCCATTCCAATAAACTTCAGGCTGAATTAAATCAAAAGACTTCCTTATACCGCAGGCAGGCTGTTGCCGTTTATCTTGCGGTAAATATCAAGGGCATAGACATCAGTCATACCACTAATGTAGTCCAGTACTGCAAGTATGCGGGTGTAGATATCACGGGCATTTATATCGTACTGGCTTGATACACGGCCTATAAGCAGTTTGGAATACTCACGCTCCGGGTTCAGCACAGCCTCGACCATCAGGTCAAGCAGGGTGCTGATGATGCGGAAACCGGCAAGTTCAACTTCCAACACGTCACGTGAACGGTATATCTTCTGGACCGAAAGTTCGGCACACTTGCGGTAGGCCTCCCTTGGAGTGGGGCTGATATGTTTTATGAGTGACTGGCTGAATGTTCCGTCCAGTATTTCCTGCTCGTTCTCCAGGAACACATGCGTGCATTCATCGACCAATACTCCTACCAGTTTGGAGCGCAGGTATGATACCTTCTCGTTCACATCGGTCACCATACCGATTATGCTCTGGGCATGTTCCTGATCTGCCGGTTCCAGAAAATCCATCATAAGACTGACCGTCTGCTCAGTAGACAGCAGTTTGAGTTTATGGGCATCCTCAAGGTCCATCAGCAGGTAGCATATGTCATCGGCTGCTTCAACCAGCCATACCAGAGGATAGCGGACATACTTAAGCGGCTGTCCGGGCTCTGAAAGACGGATTATCCCCAATTCATCGGCTATTTGGGCAAATATCGGCGCCTCACTCTCAAAGAATCCGAACTTATGCTTGCCGTTGGCCAGAATAGACTCATAGGGATATTTTACGATTGATGCCAACGTGGAATAGGTCATCGCAAATCCTCCCTTGCGGCGTCCGATGAACTGGTGTGCCAACAGACGGAATGCGTTGGCGTTACCTTCAAAGTTTATGATATCGGTCCATTGGCAGGGATGGGCGGCAAACTGGGCCTCAAGAGACTGCCCTTTTCCTTCGGTGAAATAGGCCGAAATGGCCTTCTCGCCCGAATGGCCGAAAGGCGGATTGCCCATATCGTGAGCCAGACACGCAGCCGATACTATATTACCTATCTCAGTTATGTTGGTGTCGGCCAGTTCAGGGTGCTTTCTGATGATACCGCGTGAGACGTTATTTCCCAGCGAGCGGCCTACACAAGCCACCTCCAGGC
This sequence comes from Bacteroidaceae bacterium, assembly GCA_045586125.1. Lineage (GTDB taxonomy): Bacteria > Bacteroidota > Bacteroidia > Bacteroidales > Bacteroidaceae > Colenecus. Next base: position 9,959 of record JAZMZT010000016.1, read on the forward strand.
TGTGGGTAAGACGGTTATGTACAAAAACGCTGCCCGGCAGCGGGAACACCTGGGTCTTGTTCTGCAGCCTGCGGAACGGTGCCGAGAAAATGAGGCGGTCATAATCCCTGAGAAAAGCCGAGCGGTCATCCTTATGGGCGGACTCAATACCCTCCATGCCCAGACGCTTTGCCGAAATAAGTCTTTGCCAATCCATTATCAGAATCTCTTTGTTTCAAAATTAGTGGTTTTTCAGATTATTTCTGCTTTAGTTGGCGGTATATTTGTTATTTTCGCTGTGCAAAACCAAATCCCTTAGCCAGTATGGAGGTAAAGATAATCAACCGTTCGCATCACCCGCTTCCGGAGTATGCTACACCGCAGTCTGCAGGAGTGGATCTCAGGGCCAATCTTGACGAGCCCGTAGTAATGAAACCTATGGAGCGCCGTCTCATACCCACCGGACTGTTTATCTCACTACCGGCCGGATTCGAGGCTCAGGTACGCCCCCGCAGCGGCCTGGCAATCAAGAAGGGTATCACAGTACTGAACACTCCCGGAACCATAGATGCCGATTACCGCGGCGAGATAGGCGTAATCCTTATCAACCTGTCACAGGAGGATTTCACTGTAAATGACGGCGAGCGCATTGCCCAGATGGTGATTGCACGTCATGAGCAGGCCGAGTGGATTAAGGTGGAGACTCTTGATGAGACCGAACGCGGTGCAGGCGGATTCGGCCATAGCGGTGTATAAGAAACATCTGATGAAAAGGGGACTTGTCATAATCTTATCCGTGCTTACCGTGATGGTCACAGCTGTTTCATGCGGCTCGGCCCGTCACGCATCTGCAGACCCTTTGTCCGACAGCGCGCTGAACGGATACGCAGGTGACTACTTCTTCCGTGAGGGAGTCAGACTGTACAATGAGGGCCAGATGGATGCCGCCATGGACCTTATGTCCCGAAGCCTTGATTACGATACTGCATCGGCAGCCACCTGCTATTGCATGGCACAGTACTACATGTCATTGCGTGACAGGGCCCTGCTTGAGAAATACAACCCCCAGGCACAGCAACTTCTGGAAAGAGCCGTGCGCCTGGTACCGGACAATTACTGGTATCGCCGTCTGCTGGCTGTAAACTATCTGCGTGAGGGTCGCCAGACCGATGCCATCGGCCAATATGAGGAGATAGCACGCCTGTTCCCCGGCAGAACGGATGTTCTCTTAACCCTGGCAGGCCTCTATGACGATGCCGGAGATTATGAGAAGGAACTCCGCGCCCTGGAGCGTTACGGCCGTCTTGAGGATGTGGCCGATGAACTTAAGTTCCAGCGCTTTGTATGCTATCTGCAAATGGGTGAACTGGACTCAGCCTATTACGAGTCAGACAATCCGGCCGAGGTGATTGAACTGCTCATGAGCACCACCCGTGATATGATTGAGAAGGCTGAGACCAACCTGGACAAGATCAGATGCCGTCAACTGCTGGATGTAGTGATGAGTTTCTGTGACGTGGTATCATCACATGAGCCGCAGTTGGCCGAATCATACACGCAGAAATCAATAGGCTACTTCTGGATGGGTGAGAACGATGAGGCGCTTGACGCCCTCACCAAAGGTCTTAAGAAAGTAAATACCGACAGGGACAGAGCCATGCTCTACAACCTGAGGGGTGACTACTACCACACGCTCGGTGAAAGGCAGAAGATGTATGCCGATTATGACTCCACGCTCATCTATGACCCGGACAACATAAACGTACTTAACAACTACGCCTACTACCTTTCTGTCGAGGGCAGAGACCTTAAGAAAGCCCTGGCCATGAGCGCCAAGACCCTTGAGGCCGAACCTCTGAATTCAACATATCTG
>JAZMZT010000017.1:0-10099 GCA_045586125.1 Bacteroidaceae bacterium
TTGGCTCACAGAACGACATGGCTACGATCCGACTTCCATTGAGATATCGAATTATGTTATCGGACTGCAAAAAATACAATGATTATGAATAAGAGTTTCAAACTGGCCGTAATAGGTCTGATGCTGACCCTGGCGTTGCCCGTAATGTCGCAACGGACCAATGAGTATCTCAAGCCATGTGATTACAAAGGAAAGATTTCACGCAGCGGGGATAATGTGCTGTGCTGGGGTGAGAAGGTGGAACCATCTTTTGCCGAGAGTTATGAAATCCAGTGCTGGTGCAATACCAAGACAAATGAATTCAGTCTTAAACTGACGGTCCAGAACCAGCAGGATCCACATGTTCTTATAATAGATGAGGATATGGCTTATCAGATAAGGACTTTGATTGATGCAGCGGTGTTTTCGGCCACGAACCTTCCGGACAAAGAGTGGATGAAGATGGAGCTGGAAGCATTGAAAAACGGCACAGGGAATATATCATCTGTGGGATTAGACGGTACAACATTCCGGTTCTACAGTAGGAATTACGGTGCATACTGCTGGTCACCGCATGATGGAAACAACGCAGCCCTGGTAAATCTGTTCGATGTCATATACAATGCCATCGGCTATAAAGACATTGAAAGAATCAAGTCCAAACTGGACGATATCAAAAGCCTTACCCGGAAATACGCATCCCTTTTGCAGGATCCCTACCGCGAATACTATCTGCTACGCATAGACAAGAAACCAAACAACTGGTGGTGGGCTGTAGATTAGAAAAATGACACAGAACTATCGTTTCCCTGTGTCATGTGCTGTGTCATTACATCTGCTCCAGCAGAGTATTGCATCGGTTACGGAGGTAGGGAGTCAGCTTGGTGGGATTGTTCTTTAGCGGGTTGGGAAGGCAAATGGCTATGGATATGGCTTGTCTGCGGGTAAGTTTGTCGGCTTGACAATTAAAATAATGCCGAGCGGCGGCTTCGGCACCATAGATGCCGGGGCCCATCTCAATCACATTGAGGTAGACTTCCATTATGCGGTCCTTGCTCCAGAGTAGTTCTATCAGAACTGTCCAGTAAGCTTCCCATATCTTCCTGACGCCGGTGCGGGAGCCGAATGTGAATACGTTCTTTGCGGTTTGTTGCGATATGGTGCTGCAACCACGGATTTTGGTCCCTTTGTTCAGGTGGTCATCACGCATCTTGCGGATCTCTTCCCAATCAAAACCGTGATGCTGATAGAACTTCTGGTCCTCGGTCAGAACCACGGCCTTGGCAAGTTGAGGTGATATCTTATCCAGGCTTACCCAAGTGTGCTGATTCTTAAATGACTCCACTTTACGGTTCTCGATGGAGCGTTTAAGCATGAGCGGAGTATATTTTATGGGAACGTATCGTAACAGAAGCACCAGGGCAAAGCTGAAGGCTATAAAGAGTAGGGGCAGCCTTACTAACAGCTTGTATGTCCATTTGCACTTCTTCATAAACGGTTGAGTCCTAATCGGCTGCAAAAATACCTATTTCTTGACACATGACACAAAAGGATCGTATCAGGAGGGCTTTTATAGGGAAACACATTTTGCAACAGTTTTGCAGCGCTGTTTTGTTGTTTTGACAATCTATCTGCATTTACATTTGTGCCGGAACCAACAAAACAACGAATATGAAAAAGATATTAATCCTCTCAGCATTGCTGCTTCAGGCAGTCGCTGCTACTGTGTTTGCCCAAAACAGCAATACTGTCATTAGCGGTATTGTATTGGATGAGGTTACAAATGAACCGATTACCGGAGCACGTGTGATGGAAACCGATGAGAATTTTGATTCTGTCTATTCTTTCTTAAGCACTGATGTGAACGGGCGTTTTTCTTTTACGCTGCATGAAACAGACAATGTCTTGAGGGTGTCGTACGCCAACTACCAGAGCGTAAAATTGCCTTTGGATAAGACTGCTTTTGAAATTAAACTAAAGAAAGGTAGTGGTGTATCAGGTAGAGTTGACGGCGTTATATTACAATTGGGAGGTGGAAATCTGAATGACGGCTTTTCACCGATGGATTTTGTTAATAACGTGAAAGCATCGGATGTGAGAGTTCTTAAGGTAGGTGAGGAATATGGTGGTGACGGCCGTGCATCGGCAGAACCTGCCATCATTAAAGGTAGGGTGATGGAAGATGATAATACCCACGTTTATAATGTGCGTATCACTGAAAGAGATGCTAATGACCGCATCATCTCATACGCTATTTCAAATCCGTATGGAAACTTTACGATTTCAGTCACAGATCCTGATAACTACATCTGTTTTGAAAGGTTTGCTTTCAAGGAACTTAGATGCCGTGCAAGTGAACTGAATGAACTGGTTTATATAGAGCGTATTGGTAAAAGGCCTATGATTGAGCCTGAAATGCCTCAATTGAAGTATGCCAATCCAAGATTGGATGATGATTTTATTGAGGGATACAGAAAATCGGGAAATGCAGACTTGATCCGTAAGGTTGATAGGCAGGAATCGGCCATTACGGTGGATGGATTCCACTATCTCCTTGATGATAACGGCCATGCTTCAGTCTGTTATATGTTTTGGAAAGAGGCACAAGGTGATGTGGTCATTCCGGAGAGCATAAACTATCAGGGCAGGAAATATACTGTAACTGCAATTGATGGGTCAGCTTTCTGGAATTGTGTGAATATGACATCTGTCTCAATACCTAAGACTGTTGTAACCATAGGCTCATGTGCTTTTGAAAGCTGTATTAGACTGAAGTCAGTTGTTATTCCTCAAGGAGTGAAAACTATAGAGCCTTGTGCATTTAATGACTGTTCCAGCCTTAAATCGATCTTTATTGCAGGGAGCGTTGAATCTATCGGAGAGTTCGCATTTGCTGGTTGCCCGCTGGAAATAATTTCCTTGGATTCTGCAAATCTGATTGATTGCCCTGAAGACGCATTTGATCTCAGGCTCTTCTTCAATGCCATGCTTAATGTTCCCAAAAATTGGGAACGCAGCAATGGAAATGCGGGCGTATGGCGTCAGTTCCGCAAGGTTGAACATCTTGATATTGCGTATGATGTAAAATGACACAGAAGTATCGTTTCCCTGTGTTACTCCAGGGCACAAAAGGATCGTATCCCTGTGTCACGAGTCAACCTTTTTTAGGGAAACGCAATGTGCTGTGTCGGAAAAAAGATAATTTTATGATGTATTATGTCATTATGATGTCAATATGAAATAAATCATATATATTTGTGGCGTAAATATTATTAGTTATGGCACAAGTATCTATGACAGTGAGGATGGACTCACAGCTCAAACAGTCATTTGACAGACTCTGCAGTGAGTTTGGCATGAGCGCCAACACAGCTATGAATATATTTGCTAACGCTGTGGTGATAACAAGGAGTATTCCTTTTCAGATTAAGGCTCCTCAAGAGGGCTATATGGATGGTTTGACTGCATTTTACGCTTTGCGTGATGAGGCAAAAGCTAATGGAGTGCAGGATATGTCATTGGAAGAGATAAATGAAGAAATAAGAAAAGCACGAGCAGAGAAAAAGAAATAGGAACCATGATACACGCAGTAATTGATACCAACGTCCTTGTTTCAGCATTATTGACCAGTAAATCCGATACCGCCACAGTTCAAGTTTTGGAGGCAATAATGAATGGACAGATAATACCATTATATAACGAGGAAATAATCAGTGAGTATGAGATTGTTCTTAATAGACCGACTTTCAATTTTACAGAATCCACAGTTTATCACTACATAAACGCTATTAAGGAAAAAGGTCTTCTGTCTTCTCGAAATGAAAGTAATGAAGAGTATCAGGATCCGAACGATGCAGTGTTTTATGAAGTAGCATTATCCAGAGAGGATTCTTATGTCGTAACCGGTAATCTTAAGCATTTTCCTAAGACTCCTATTGTTGTTACTCCCGCACAAATAATGGAGATTTTGAGAAATACGCAACAGAGTGTTTTTTCTCACTAGTGCAGGGAGGGCTCTTTTAGGAAAACATGTGACGTATTCAGGGCTTTTGGGCGTTTAGAAGATGAATAACCTATATAAGTGCTTTATGAGAAAGTTGTCTTTCCTGTTTTTGGGCGTTGTGATGATGTCACAGCTTGCTCTTGCGGCTGAATATCCACTGAATGGTTCATGGGAGTTGATGGATCCGGAGTCCTGGAGTTTTAAAAATATGCAGAAGAAAGCTCCTGAGGGCTTTGTCTGCGGTTATGTGGTGGATGATGCCTGGGGTAACAATTATTTCAGCATGTATGTTGTAAAGAAGGCCGATAAGTATGAACTGGTATATAAAAAGCCCGGAATAGCCAAGACAAAAGAGATTGACGCTACGCTGGCAAAAGAGCTGTTGAAGACGGTTGACGGTAATATAGGTGAAGCCCAGAAGCGTAGGGATTTTGAAATAGAGGATGCCAAGAAGATACTCGAGAAAACAGAGGCTGATGAAACAAATGATGATGAAGATATTTGGGTTGTTTTCTATGATGGTGATGTCATATATGCACTTAAGCCAGGAAAGATGGCATATTCCTGGCCTGATGTGTTTTACCGTTTGTCGGACAAGAACTGGAATGATCAGATGGCTATTCTCTCTGATGCCAAAGCATCAGGAACCCCAGACATTAAAGTTGAATACATTGATGTGGATAAAAAAGAGGAAATCAATCCCGATTCCATTTATTATGTAACAGAAATCGGCCCTGAGTTCCCGGGCGGTCCTCAGGCTTTACTGGATTACCTCAAGGCAAATGTCAATTATCCGGCCCAATGCAGAGAGGCTAAAATACAAGGGCGTGTGCTTATAAATTTTGTAGTAGAGAAGGATGGCTCCATTAAGAATGTAAGCGTGCAAAAAAGTGTACACCCCTTGCTTGATGAAGAAGCTCGGCGGGTAATAACCACAATGCCCAAGTGGAAACCCGGCATGGAGCACGGAACTCCCGTCAGAGTGCAATACACCGTCCCGGTCAATTTCCGCCTGAATTGACACAAAAGTATCTACTCCAGCGGTATTTCAGGATGCTGCACGGCCAGCAGGGAGTCTTTCTGCGAGAGGTAGAACATGTATAGGATTACGTCCTTGTCACCATTGTTCTCGCCGTGGTGGATGGTGTTTACCATCTCTACTACTGGCTCGCCCTCATGAACAACCTTGGTCTTGCCGTCCAGTCCTATGATGGTCAGCTCGCCCTGCACCAGTATGCCGTAGTTCATTACGGGGTGGTGGTGCCAGCCTAACTTTTTGCCGGCGGGGAAAACATACTTTACTGCCACCAGTTCGGGACGGCCCTGCAGGTAATCGGGCAACTCAACGCCATCCCAGCTCTGGCTGGTGCGTATAAGTTCGGTGCTCTGCACCTGCTTCTCCTGTGATTGAGCCTCCTTACAGGAGTTCAGAGAAATACATACTGTAATCAAGCCACAAACCAGGGTGGCGGCAAGCACCCGCAGACAGATCTTTTTCATATTTTTTTTGAGAATTGTTGATTATGCGCAAATGTAAAACAAATCTTCACGAATAGCACAAATATTTGTAAGTTTGCAAAGTTTAAACATAAACATACTTGATGATGAAAAAGATAATGCTTATGGTGGCCGCGTTCCTTATGTGCGGCATGTTCAATCTGAGTGCTCAGCCTACCTACACAGATATAGGCTTCAATGATATTGCTGATGTGTTTGCCCAGGTTAAGGCCAATGAGACGGTGGTGTTTCTGGTAAGGCACGGTGAGCGCGGCCGTGATTACTCCAAGAACGGACTGCTGACCGAGAACGGAAAGGCTCAGGCCCGGATGGTGGGTGAAAAGATAAAGAACGGTGAGCAGGCTTTCTACGCTCACTCTGATTATGGCCGCACCATACAGACTTGTGAGAACATTGCCATTGGCCGCGGTGATGAGTTCATTCATGAGGAGTGGGGCATACTCAACGGCGATTGGTATCGCAAGGATATCCCGGCTCTTAAGCGTAACGGTTGGGACAACTGGGAGTCACTCTCACAGTGGGCATACGAGGGTGGCAAGGAAGAAGGCTTCTATAACCTGGAGGAGCGCAGCAAGGAGTGGCTGGACTCACTTAAGGCTCATCTGCCTACCATGAAGCGCATCAACGTGCTTGTATCTCATGATTATATGGTGACCCCGATGGCCATCTATGCATCGGACAAGAAGGTTGACCTGCATTACTGGGTAAACCGCAAATGGATTAATTACCTGGCCGGCATAGCAATTATTATCAATCCTCAGGGACAGATGCGGTTCAAGACAATCCGCGGTCTGGACTCCGGCCTGCTGGCCAGATAACACAAATAGGGCGGCTTGGAACCGCCCTTTTTTGTTCGCAACATATTTTTTCTATAACGCGAGACGCATTTTGAGTAAATTGCGGTTTATTTAGCGGAAAGGCTTGAAATAGTGATGAGGAAAAGCTTCCTAACAGAGCAGGAACTGGCTTTGGGGTGCGTCTGTAATGATAGGGATGCACAGGGGGAGCTTTATGCCAGATATTCATCAAGACTATATGCAATATGTCTCAGATATATTGAAGACAGGGAGGAGGCGCGAGACCTGATGCATGACTGTATGATAAAGGCTATGGATAACTTCAAGTCTTTCAGATATGTCAGCGAAGGTTCACTTTATGCATGGCTTAGCAGGATTACCGTCAATATGGCTATCAACCGTCTTAAAGAGAGCTCCCGGTTCAGGCAGATTCCTTTTGAACAGGTTAGCGGGGATGAGTTGGAGAATGCTTTGGAGCCCGATGCTGAATCAGTCAGGAAGATACCTGACGGTGTACTTGATAAACTGATAGCTGAATTGCCTCCGGTAAGGCGTACAGTGTTCAATATGTATTGCATTGACGGATACAGCCATCACGATATTGCACGGGCATTGGGTATAACTGAGAGAACTTCAACATCGGTTCTGGCCAAGGCCCGCGCCAGCCTTAAGAAGGCATTGATGAACTATATAGATAAGACAGGACTATGAAGGATTGGGAAGACATAATAAAAGAACGTCAGTTGAGCCGAAAGGAAGAGCTGCCGGAGTCTGACTGGAATGATTTCCTCTCCAGGAAAGCCTCTCATGACCTTGCGGCAAAGCGCCGCCGCCGGTTCATTACAGCGGCCATATCGGTTCCTGCAGCAGCTGCAGTCCTTCTGTTGCTGTTCCTGATGCCTTTCAAGTCAAATCCGCAAGTGGCTATGGAAGAAACTGCAGTCCAAGGGGTAGTTGCAAAGGTGCAGGCGGTCAGTGATACCGCAAAGTTTAACTCGGCTGCCTACAGATTGCCGGAGGGCGAATCGGTAGAGGATCTTATCCGTAAATTGCCGGGAGTGCAGATTGACAGTGCCGGAAATATTACCGTAAACGGCAAGAGTGTAAATAGGATCCTTGTAAACGGAAAAGAGTATTTTAATACAGACACGACAAAGAGCCTTACTCAGCTCACTGCCGAAATGATAGAGAAGGTCAGGGCTTATGAGAAGAATAGTGACCAGTCCCTGCTGGTAGGTATAGATGACGGTAGGGAACAGACGGTACTTGACCTTGATGTCAGAAAGGTAAGGCGTGGTGACGGCAGGATAAGAAGGCACAGGTATGTGGATATGGGGTTGAGTGTCAAATGGGCCACATGTAACGTGGGGGCCGATAAGCCTGAGGATTTCGGCAACTACTATGCATGGGGTGAGACAGAAACCAAATCTGAGTATCTGCTTTCAAACTACAGATTCAGTAAGTGGTTTATATCCGATGAGACAAATGATTCAACGATGCTTCTGACCAAATACTGCAACAATGCAGGATATGGTTATGATGGCTTGGTGGATAATAAGACTGTTCTGGATCCTGAAGATGATGTGGCCCATGTAAAATGGGGTGGTGATTGGCGGATACCAACCATTGAGGAGTGGAATGAATTGAAAGAGAACTGTACCTGGACCTGGGGCAATATGAATGGCGTTTATGGTTTTTATGTAACCAGCAATATGCCCGGTTATACAGACCACTCCATCTTCCTGCCAGCTGCAGGACTGTCTGCACACAAAGTTACAGGCGTTAGTTTTAGTATAGATTACGTATCATCTTCTCTCCATCCTTATTCGAACCAGTTTGAATGTTACTCAGCAAGTTTTACTAAGACAAGATTCGTGCCATATGGCTGTGTCTTCCGATACTTGGGCTTATCTGTACGTCCCGTCTGCAATTAGTTTATCTCTTTTTTGTAACTTTGGGGCATTATGCTTGAAAACATTGTCTCTAAGGTTAATGATATTGTCTGGAATCCCGGGTTGGTGGGGCTTCTGATTCTGGCGGGTCTCTATTTCTCTTTCAGGACCAGGTTTGTGCAGGTGCGCAAGTTCGGGTCAATGCTCAGGTCGCTTTTCAGCAGGAAGGCGGGTAATAACGGTATCTCATCGTTCGAGGCATTCTGTCTGGCTCTTTCGGGCCGTGTGGGAACCGGAAATATCGTAGGAGTGGCTACGGCTATCGCTTTTGGCGGCCCGGGCGCTGTGTTCTGGATGTGGGTGGTGGCTTTCTTCGGGGCATCGACCGCCTTTGTTGAATCCACTCTGGCACAGATTTACAAGTTCTCGCATAGTACCGGATTCAGGGGCGGCCCGGCGTCATTCATCGAGAACGGACTTAAGATGCCTTGGCTGGGCAAGACCTTTGCGGTCATTACGCTGGTGGCTTGCGGCGTGTTCCTGCCTACGGTGCAGTCTAACGGGGCATCTACAGCGCTCAGCAATGCCTTCTCGGTTTCAACTCTTGCCAGCGGCATAGGAATGGCTGCGTTGTTGGGACTGGTTGTATTTGGCGGAGTCAGGAGGATTGCACGTGTGGCTGCAATTGTCACTCCGTTTATGGCATTGGGATATATGATTATGGCCATTGTGGTTATCTGTATCAATATCCAGGCTGTTCCGGGTATATTCGCTTCTATCTTTACCAATGCTTTCGGAATAAATCCTGTATGCGGCGGTATCATCGGCTCCACTATTGCTATGGGCGTTAAGCGCGGCATTTTCTCGAATGAGGCGGGGCAGGGAACAGGCGCAATCGTGTCGGCATCGGCCGATGTGGCTCATCCCGCTCAGCAGGGCCTGGCGCAGGCTTTCTCGGTCTATGTGGATACGCTGCTGGTTTGTACCGCCACAGCTCTGATGATACTCTCATCGGGTATGTACAATATCTTTGATTCTACGGGTGAGATGATTTTTGCAGGTGCTCCGGAACTGGCCAACAATTACGTGAGTTACACCCAGACCGCTGTGGATTCGGTGTTTAAGGGATTCGGCGGGCGGTTTGTCTCCATTGCGATGGTGTTCTTTGTGTTCAGCACGGTTATGGCTTACTATTTCTACTCGGAGTCAAGCATTATCTATCTGTTCAGGAAAGGTAAATCCAAGTGGGAGAGCATAGCCATCAATATACTGAGGGTTATCACTATGACTGCGGTTGTATTCGGCGCTGTGCGTGAGACTGATGTGGTCTGGCAGCTTGGTGACATAGGCGTGGGCCTGATGGCTTGGGTGACTGTTGTTTCTGTGCTGATACTCTGTCCCGCAGCCATCCGCTCCCTCAAGGATTACGAAACAACACATTAGAAAATGACGCAAAGGGAAACGACCCCTTTGCGTCACCCCTTTGCGTAGTTGTCAGGAGAGTCTGACAGCGGTACCTGAGGCGGTTACCATGAGCATGCCGTTATCTGTACCCAGAACCTCATAGTCAATGTCAATGCCAACAACGGCATCGGCCCCAAGTTTATGGGCGCGTTCCTCCATCTCTTTCATGGCCTGGGCGCGGGCACTGATAAGCTCGTCCTCATAAGAACCGCTGCGTCCGCCTACGAAATTGCGGATGCTGGCTGCAAAGTCGCGAAGGAAATTAACTCCGGCAACTACTTCGCCGAAAACTACTCCCTTATACTCAATTATTGTACGACCCTCGATGGTCGGTGTGGTTGTGAGAATCATATAATCAGGACTTTTAGAGTTTTTGCAAAGATACGCAATATGGGGTTTAATCTAACATTTTGTCATTGTTTTCAGAAGGGTTAAGTCGGATCGTA
>JAZMZT010000018.1:0-1632 GCA_045586125.1 Bacteroidaceae bacterium
CCCTTCCTCATCATCACTGAGATGATCAATGAGGCAGTGCATCATGAGATACCCGAGCTGATAAGCCACCTGGCACCAGTTCTTCCCGCTTTCCGCGCAAAGATGAAGAGCATATCCGTCTTCTGTCTTTTCCCAGGAAACATCATCAGAACCGGGCTCATTGAAACCGATGTGACCGGTACGGCCGATGCCGAGAATCTGCAGGTCCAGACCACCGCAAGCCTTAATCTTGTCCTCATAGGCCTGGCAGTGAGCGGGAATCTCCTCGGGAGCCAGTGTGCCACAGGGCAGGTTGATGTTCTCGGCAGGGATGTCGATGTGGTTGAACAGATTGGTGTGCATGAAGTACCAGTAGGACTCCACGTGGTCGTGGGGCAGACCGGTGTACTCATCGAGGTTAAAGGTCGTCACGTTCTTGAAGGAAAGACCCTCCTCCTTGTGCAAGCGGATAAGCTCAGCGTAGAAGGGCAGCGGGGTGGCACCTGTGGCCAGACCCAGCACCACACCCTTGCCCTCAGCGGCACGGCTGCGGATGAGTTCTGCAACTTCTGCGGCGAGTGTCTTCGCTGCAGCCTGCGGAGTATCGAAAACTTCGTATGTCATAGCGCCGTTATTCTAGTATCTTGCGCACGTAAAATCAATCCTAAAATGCAGACTTCCAAAAAAAATTAACTTTTTTGAAAATTTTGCTTGCATTACAGGGTAAAGAGTGCTAAACTGTCGCCGCACACAGCATCTGCCGCTGTAGCTCAGGGGTAGAGCAACGCATTCGTAATGCGTGGGTCGTCAGTTCAAATCTGACCAGCGGCTCTCCCTCTCGAGGGCGAACAGGTGCCGGGTGCTCACAGACAAAGTGCCTCCTTAGCTCAGTTGGTAGAGCAGTTGACTCTTAATCAATTTGTCCGCGGTTCGAGTCCGCGAGGGGGTATAAGTCTGTGAGCTGCCTGAGCGTGTGCGATACAGCAAAGCCTCCTTAGCTCAGTTGGTAGAGCAGTTGACTCTTAATCAATTTGTCCGCGGTTCGAGTCCGCGAGGGGGTACTTAAAAGGCAGCTCTCAGTGTGCTGCCTTTTGTGTTTTATACGGATAAATAGTTACCGATCTGATGTTAAGAAAGATAAAAGTGAAAGTGTTTCATGCGTTGTCAGCTCTGCGAGCCAAGTGGTTCCGTTTGCAGGGGATACGTGTGGGCCGCGGGTGTGTGTTCACCGGTAAGATTTGTTTCAGAATGCGACGCAGGTCGGAAATCATTCTGGGGGATTATGTTACACTGCACGCCAATCCTCGCTATAATGAGTTGATTCGTTTGCCGGTAGAAATCGTAACTAAGGCTCCGGGCGCTCGAATCGAGCTGAAAGAACATTGTGGTTTAAGCGGTAGCAAGATACTGTGCGCAAAGCAAGTGACAATAGGCCGCTATACCATAGTGGGCCCAGATACAGTTATTTACGACTGCAAAGAGCATGAGTATACGCCGGAAACAGGTTGGTCAGGGCATAGGGTGAACGGCGCCCCGGTTACCATCGGCGATTATTGCTATATAGGCATGCGTTGCATTATTCTGAAGGGGGTAACTATTGGTGACCATTGTGTAATTAGTGCAGGAACGGTGATTACCAGAGATGTACCGGCC
>JAZMZT010000019.1:0-3002 GCA_045586125.1 Bacteroidaceae bacterium
ATTCCACTCCTTGGCTCACAGAACGACATGGCTACGATCCGACTTTGTTCATGAGGATGGCGATATCGGCCTTGAAGTCATACATGTTGTCCAACTGGAAACTGCTCAACTCAATGACGTAGTAGTCATAGTTCTTCTCGGCCACCTGCCAGGCCAGACTGCTACCTATGTTACCGGCCAGACCCACGTTCATGCCCGCCATCTTGAATATATGGTATATGAGCGATGTGGTCGTGGTCTTGCCGTTTGATCCGGTGATGCAGATCATCTTGGTGTTGGTGTAGCGGCCGGCAAACTCAATCTCCGATATGATTGGGGTGCCCTGAGCCATGAGTTTCTGTATGATGGGAGCCTCCTTGGGTATACCCGGGCTCTTTATCACCTCATCGGCGGCCAGTATCCTGGACTCGGTATGCTGTTTCTGTTCCCACTCTATTCCGCGCAGGTCCAGTTCATTACGGTAATGCTCCTTAATCTCGGACAGGTCCGATACAAACACGTCAAAGCCCTTGGCTTTAGCCAGAATGGCTGCGCCTGTACCGCTCTCTCCTGCACCCAGAACAACAATTTTCTTCTGTGACATAATTCTCATCTGATTTTCAAGGTCAATATGGTAAGTGCTGCAAGACCTATGCTTATAATCCAGGTCCTGAGCGTTATCTTGGTCTCAAACTGTAACTTGTTGTCATTTCCGTGGAACCTTACGGTGCTGGTGGGATCGGCCTTGAGCACCTGCTCCATGCTTGTACGGTAATGATCATGTATGGGAGTGCGCTTCCAAATGCGCTGATGCACACCCTTGCGCTTTCCCAACTTGTAATAGAATCGCTGGCATATTACCGACAGACTCTCAACCAGGAACACGCCGCAAAGTATGGGAAGCAGCAGTTCCTTGTGTATGCAGAGCGCAGCCACGGCAATGATACCGCCTATGGTCAGACTGCCGGTATCACCCATGAATATCTGTGCCGGGTATGAGTTGAACCAAAGGAAACCTATCAGGGCACCCACAAAGGCGGCCAGATAGACTACCACCTCCTGGCTTCCGGGCACATACATAAGGTCAAAGTGGCTGGCGGTCACAACGTTACTGGAAACGTATGCCAGAATACCCAGCGTCACTCCTATTATGGCACTGTTTCCGGCTGCCATGCCGTCCATGCCGTCGTTCAGGTTGGAACCGTTGGATACCGCGGTCACCACAAAGAGGGTGAGCAGCACAAAGAATATCCAGCCTGCCTTATACTTGTTGGACTCTCCCAACCAGCCGAACATATCGGAATAGTTAAGGTTATGGTTCTTGAAGAACGGTATGGTGGTACGGGTAGACTTTACATCGGGAGTCTTTACTACTATCTCGGTGTTGTTCTCTATGCGTGTCTCTACCTTCTCGTTTATCACCACCTGAGGACTGTAACGCAGTGTCAGGCCCACAATCAGGCCCAATGCCAACTGACCTGTAACCTTGAGCCAGCCGTTCAGGCCGTCCTTGTTACCGCGGAATGTCTTGATGTAGTCATCGGCAAAACCTATCACTCCAAGAATTACGGTGGTTATGAGCATGAGCCACATATAGACGTTCTTGAGGTCACCTATCAGAATACAGGGAAGCAGGATGGCCACGATGATAATCACGCCGCCCATGGTGGGTACGCCCTTCTTGGTCACGCCAAACGGATCCAACTTTACGTCTCGCTGTGTCTCGGAGATGTTGCGCTTCTTGAGCATGTCAATGAAATGACTGCCGAACCAGCATGACACCACCAGTGACGCAACCAGTGCGAATATGGCCCTGAATGTCACATAACTGAACATTCCTCCGCCCGGAATATCAACTCCGGCATTCTTCAAGTATTCAAACAGACTGTACAGCATCTATACCATTTATTTAAAAGCATTCACGAATAACCTCATGGTCGTCAAAATGGTGCTTGACTCCCTTTATCTCCTGATAATCCTCATGACCCTTGCCGGCCACCAGGATAACATCGCCTGCCTGCGCAATCATGCAGGCGGTACGTATGGCCTCGCGGCGGTCAGCAATGGAAATCACCTTCTGCATATCCTCCTTTGTAAGGCCGGCCAGCATATCGTTGATTATATCCTGCGGCTCCTCAAAGCGGGGGTTATCGGATGTGATTATCACCTTGTCACTGTATTTGACACTCTCCTTGGCCATAAGCGGACGCTTGCCCTTGTCACGGTTGCCGCCGGCACCCACCACGGTTATTATCTGACCCTTGCCGTCCAGCACATCCACGATTGTGGTAAGCACGTTGGTCAGGGCATCGGGAGTATGTGCGTAATCAACGATTGCGGTGAATCCCTTGGGTGAGCGTATTGCATCGAACCTGCCGTTTACCGGAACCAGGGTACTCATCACGGTAAGCACCTCCATCGGGTCACGGCCCAGATTGACCGCCGTACCATATACAGCCAGAAGATTGCTTGCGTTGAACTTGCCTATGAACTTGAGGAATACCTCGCGTCCGTTTATCTCAAGCAGCATTCCGTCAAATCCCGACTCCAGCAGGCGACCCTTAAAGTCGCTCATGCTGCGCAGGGAGTATGTGGTAACCTTGGCCTTGGTATTCTGTGTCATGACCAGACCGTTCTTATCGTCCAGATTGGTAACCACGAATGCATCCTTGGGCATATCGTCAAAGAACTTCTTCTTTGCCTTGAGATAGTTCTCGACCGTCTTATGGTAATCCAGGTGGTCACGTGTCAGGTTGGTGAATATGCCGCCGGCATACTTGAGTCCGCCTATTCGCTTCTGCACGATGGCGTGTGAACTGCACTCCATGAACACGTACTTGCAGCCCTCATCGGCCATACGTCCCAGCAGACGGTTCAGCGTCACTGCATCGGGGGTGGTATGATCGGCCGGTATGGGTTCTCCGTCTATGTAGTTGCATACTGTTGACAGCAGACCCGTCTTGTAGCCGAACTTGCGGAACATGTTGTAGAGCAATGTGGCTATGGTGGTCTTGCCGTTGGTG
>JAZMZT010000020.1:0-2348 GCA_045586125.1 Bacteroidaceae bacterium
GGCTCATCATCCAAGACCGATTATTTCATGGGCACGGACTTTACCTATAACGATATGGGATCGCGTAATGTCGATGAGGATGAGCACAAGCTGCTACGTGAGGAGGAGCGTGACGGACAGAAATGCTGGGTCATTGAGTCTGTACCCGTTGATAAGCATGAGATTTACAGCCGAAAGGTTACCTGGATACGTCAGGACTGCTGCGTGCCGGTGTATGTGGAGTTCTATGACAAGCTGGACAAGCTGCATCGTGTTCTTACCATCAGCAGCATAAGCCAGGTCCAGGGCTTCTGGACCAAGCAGCGAATGGAGATGAAAAATGTGCAGACCGGTCACAGCACCGTGATAAACGTGCTCAATCCACAATATGATCTGAAAGTTGACAAAAGTCTGTTTACCGTGGCCAAACTTGAAAAAGGACTATGAGGAAACTCCTGTTTATTTTGTTGTTTGCGCCGATTCTTGCCGTGGCGCAGGAGTCGGAGCCGCTCAGCGTGGGTGTGAAGGGTTTTGTTGATACCTATCACGCCCTACGCTCCGGGGCGGACAATGACTGGATGTCGTCGCGCAGCCGTGTGCACGGCGAGCTTACTCTGAGCAAGGGTGGGGCGGGCGCTTTCATATCGGCCAACATGGTATATAACTCGTTGCTGAAGGATCGTAGCGGACTGCAGGTACGTGAGGCGTATATGTGGTGTGGCAATGACCGTTGGGATTTGCGTGCCGGACGCCAGATCATTACCTGGGGCGTGGCTGACGGTCTGCGTGTGACCGATATCATATCGCCCATGGATTACAGCGAGTTCCTGGCTCAGGATTATGATGACATCCGGATTCCGGTGGGTGGCCTGCGCTTGCGTTATATGCGTGACCGCTGGAACTTGGAGGTGGTGGCGGTGCCTGTGGCATCGTTCTTTGAACTGCCTGTTGATGATGCTAACCCATGGTCTGTGGCTCCTCGTGATATGGGTGTGCCGGTTATCATGGAAATGGGCTCAGAGCCCGCGCGTAAGTTTGAGAATATGGAGTTTGGAACACGTCTCAGTATGTTCCTGAGCGGAGTGGACTTTTCACTGTCCGCCCTCCGTACCTGGAACAAGATGCCTGTGTTCAGCACCTCATTTGACGGCACGAATCTGGTTGCAACCGGTCAGTACCGCCGCATGACAATGATCGGTGCCGATGCCTCCGTACCAGTAGGTCAGTTTGTGCTGCGCGCAGAGGCTGCACAGTACTTTGATGAGGCTCAGACTCCCGCAGCCGGTACTGATGTGCCACGCTCGGGCTCCCTGAATGCCCTACTGGGTGTTGACTGGTATGCCGGTAACGACTGGAACCTGTCGGCCCAGTATTCATATAAGTTCATTGAGGATTATTCGGCCCTGATGAGCGGCCATGAGCATACCCACATCGGCACGCTGCGCATATCCAAGAGCCTGATAAACAACACTCTATCTTTGCAGACATTCGCTTACATGGATCTGTCTGACGGAGGCATTTACAACCGCTTCACTGCCGATTACGCCCTCAACGACCAGATGCACGTGATGCTGGGCTATGACCTGTTCCATGCTGACAAAGGCATGTTTAAGATGTACGCCGACAACTCGGAGTACTGGCTCAAACTCAAATACAGTTTTTAATCAATTAATAATTACAGTTATGAAACCCATTTTTTAAGCTATCCTTTGGGCAATCGCGTATTTTGCCTCATTCATTCTTGGTTCATTGACAGGTCTTATTCATCCTGCTTGCTACGCTTACGTAGGCGCTTTGCTGCCGTTTCTCACTGCGTTCATCTACAAGGGCATGGTCAAGGCGGTTCCGGGATTCGGCGCTGCAAGTATCATGAACGGACTGGTATTAATTCTGTTCCTCATAGCAGGTGAGGCCGATACCGTATGCATAATAGGACTGATATTCCTGGCAGCTCTCTCAGAGTTCCTTAAGGTCAAGTTCCAGTCAAACCCCGTAAAGAGTCTGCGCTGGGGATTCGTGCCGATGGCATTCTCATTCTTTACCTACACCGCACACTGGTGGACAGACACAGCGGGTTCTCTGGCCGCTGCAGTAGAAGAGATGCGTCCCGGCTACGACCAACTGATGATTCCCGTCATAGACAACGTCCCTGTTCTGATTTTTGTCTATCTCATCACCATTCCCCTTGCAATTCTGGCAATCAGACTGGCAAAGTGATACCATTGGGGACGGTTCCGTTTGGTACTGTTTTTCGCAAAACGGTACCAAACGGAACCGTCCCCAATGGTACTGAAAAGAGCCGTTATTATTGCCTATTGGGTGTTTTCAGTGATTATAGTAGCACTGATAATTAAAGTCGGAGGCCAAGC
>JAZMZT010000021.1:0-5674 GCA_045586125.1 Bacteroidaceae bacterium
CCCGGATGGGATCCCCTCGAATTTATGGTTGCCGAATCACACGCAAGAGGCATGGAACTGCACGCATGGATAAACCCCTTCCGCGCCAAGACCAAGCCCACCACCGAGTTCGCACCCACACACCAGATGAAGGTTCATCCCGAGCGCATAATAAAGTTCGGAGACCTGGCGCTGTTCAACCCCGCCCTGCAGGAGAACCGCGATTACATCTGCCAGGTTGCAGCCGATATAGTCAACCGCTACGACATAGACGGATTCCACATAGACGACTATTTCTATCCCTACCCCGACGGCAACCTGAAGTTCAACGATGACGCATCCTTCAAAAAGGATCCACGCGGATTCAAGAACAAGGATGACTGGCGCCGCGACAACGTGAACCTGTTTGTGGAGCAACTCTACAATACCGTAAAGGAACTCAAGCCCTGGGTAAAATTCGGAATATCACCTTTTGGAATCTACCGCAACAAATCGGCCCAATACCCCGAGGGCAGCGAGACCACAGGTCTTGAAAACTACAGCGGCCTTTATGCCGATGTGCTCTACTGGATAGAGAAAGGCTGGATGGACTACTGCATCCCTCAGACATACTGGAATACAGGATACAAGGCCGCCGACTACTCAATACTGGCCAAATGGTGGTCCGATAACGCCGGCGGATGCCTTATGTACCTGGGACAGGATGTTGAGCGCACCCTGACCGACAAGGACCCGGGCCATCCCGAGAGCAACCAGCAGCGCCACAAGCTCAACCTGGAGCGAATACTTGGAGGTCTGCAGGGCAACTGCTTCTGGCCCGCCAAATCAGTGGTGGACAATCCTGATGATTACCGCACCGTATTGGCCAAGGAATACTACTCCACTCCCGCCCTTCAGCCCGTGGCCGATTACATGCCCAAGAACACTCCGGGCAAGGTACGCAAACTCATGCCCGTTGAGACAAGTGACGGACCGGTTCTGTTCTGGACCGCACCCAAAGGCCGCAAGGAACTGGACAAGGCAGTACAATACGTAGTCTACCGCTTTGAAAGCGGACAGGAGATAGACCTGGACAATCCGCAGAACATAGTTGCCGTAACCCGCCGCTCATTCATAAACCTTCCATACCGCGACGGCACCACACATTATATATATGTGGTAACGGCACTCAACCGCCTGCAGCGCGAATCGGCCCCGGCAAAATGCAAGATTAATTTGTAGTTATCATTTTGACAACTTCATAAAATCAGCAATAAACCACGTTTATTGCTGATTTTCTTTTTGTTATATCAAAGACACGCCAGATTATTTAGTTAATTACATTGTTAACGAAGGATAAATAATTAACTTTCTCACTTAACTTCCCGCCACTTTTTGACTCTTAACTACGGAAACCGACAAGAACGGTGACCACAAACAAAACAGAATAACAAAAACAAAAAAAATAAGAATTATGAAAAAGATTATCTTCGCTGCCGCTGCAGCACTGCTTTTCGGAATGAATGTAAACGCTCAGAGTGTTAATGACAATCAGGCTACCGTAGCCGATGTAGTTGCAGAACTCAACCAGGCCGACGCCCTCCAGTTCATCCCCATGTATCAGAAGATGCTCACCGAGATCGAGACCGTATGCCGCACTGAGAACAGTGACGACAAGAAAACTGCCAAGATTGAGGACATCAAGGAGGTTTACACCGATATGTTCAGCCAGATCCTGGTATCAGAGCAGAATGAGGTTGCAATGAACAGCATTTCAATGGAGTACATCAACAACAGAATAGCCAAATAACATCCATCCATACTGGGTATTTGTAAGAAGGATTTAAACAGGAAGGCCGACATCAAACGATGCCGGCCTTCCTCTATTTTCTACAACTTATCAAAGGCTGATGCTGTACATAGTGATTGAGTAAGGCTCAACATCCAGAGTTGCCTTGCTCTTAAGCTTGATGCTCTCAGCAACGGGAGCGATAGGCTGCTGGTCAAAGTTGTTCTCATCATCGGGCTGGCCCTTGATAACGGTCTTGGTCACGCTCTTGAATCCGCCAAAACGAGACAGGTCAATTGTAGCCTTGGCAGCGTTCTCGCTTGCGTTGCAGACCTTGAGATAGAGTTTGCGGGCCTTAGTGTCAAGCACTACAGACTGACCCAGCAGGTTGTCATCCTCACGGTCAAACTTAACGCACTCGCCGTAGAAGTAGTCACCGCTTGACTGGCCGAACATCTGCTGTACGTAGTAACTGCAGGTAAGGAACGGACGCTCGTTGTCAAAATAGATCAGGTCCGGGTTCCAGTTGTTGGTGTTCTTGCGGGCAAAGAGCGGTGCGTATGATGTCATCACTACAACATCGGCATTACGCTCCACATGCAGCAGGTATAGACCCTCTGCCAGACCGTCTATGAGTTTGCGGTCCTTTGCGGCGTACTCACCCAGGTAAACCTTGGTCTTGCGGTCACGGGGATAGTTATCATACTGACGGCTTGTGAGGAAGTAGTTGCGCTGCTCGTAGTAGTGCTCATCAAGGATGTCCACACCAATCTCAGTGGCAAACTTCCAGCCCTCCTCATAGTCACCGTTGCCGGGATGTGAACCGGGGCCTGCAGTACCTACAATAACGATGTCGGGATACTTGGCACGAACCTGGTCATATATGAACTTGAAACGCTCCTCAAACTCAGGGGTAATCTTCTCCTCGTTTCCAAGGCCCAGATACTTGAGGTTGAATGGCTCCGGATGACCTGCATCGGCACGTACCTTACCCCACTTGGAGTCGGCGGGACCGTTGGCCCACTCAATCAGGTCAAGTGCCTCATCGGCCCACTCCTGCATTTCCTCCATGGGGACTGCATCCTGGGCCTGTGTACGCATATTCCAACCGCCGTTGGTACCCTGGCAACTTACGCCGCAAGGCAGAATGGGCAGCGGCTCCATGCCGGCATCCTCGCAGAACTGGAAATACTCAAAGAATCCCATCTCCATGCTCTGATGATAGCCCCAGGTGTTCTTGATACCCCTGCGGGTCTCCTTGGGACCTACGGTTGTCTTCCAACGGTATGTATCCCAGAATCCGTCACCGCCGCCGTGTACTACGCAACCGCCGGGGAAACGCATGAACTTGGGATTGAGGTCAACCAGTGCCTGAGCAAGATCCTTACGCAGACCATGGCCCTTATAAGTATCCTGCGGATAGAGTGATACCATATCGATATCCATCACACCGGTGGTGAGTGAGAGCAGTTGCAGTGATGCGTTGGGGCAATCCTGTGCTGCAGTCAGAGTATACTCATATTTCTTCCAGTCACTGCCGGAAACCGTAAAGGTGGTATCGGCAATAACGGTAGGCTGAGCGCGGAATCCGCGACCCTGAACCAGCAGTACGGCGCGCACCTCCTTGTCCTTGCCGTCGGGGTTGCGCAGGAACACCGAGAAATCATATTTGTCACCGCCCTTGAGCAGGATGCCGTCATAACCGTCATTCTGAATGCCCACGCCGGTCCAGCCGTTGTAGTCATAGTAATGACCCACACGCTCAATATTAAGACGCATGTAGTTGGGGTTGTTGGGATGTATGGGATTCTGCTGCTTAGGTTCAATGAAACCCAATGAGTGACCCGGGCGGATTGAACGCCATGCGGTACCGGGACCCCATCCGTCACGCTCCGAGGGACTGAACTCGAACGATCCGTTCTGGATCAACTCAGCGCAGAGACCGCCATCGGCCGACATGCTTATATCCTCAAAGAATATGCCGATAAGTTCATTACTGATTTTCTTGCCGCCGGCAGGTGCCTTAACGGGTTTTGCTGCACCGGCACCCAAGGCAAGGGATGCGATAACAGCCATAGCAATAAGTTTTCTTTTCATATTAAGTTTAGATGGTTAGTCTTAATTTCTGCACGAATATAGTTATTTTTGCCGATATGAAACAAATCCGCTTAATCTCAGTATTCGCACTTTTGTCGTTTATATCGGCTGGTGCACAAAACAACACATTTGACATAGACCTCAAGAAGACCGGCGCTCCCATTCAGAGCACCATGTACGGAATATTCTTTGAGGACATAAACTTTGCGGCCGATGGCGGTCTATATGCAGAGTTGGTAAAGAACCGCTCGTTTGAGTTCCCCAACGCACTCCAGGGATGGAAGATATTCGGAAACGCACAGGTTCTGGATGACGGTCCGTTTGAGCGCAATCCGCACTATGTACGCCTGTCGGACCCCGGACATGCCCACAAGCATACCGGCCTGGAGAACGAGGGATTCTTTGGCATCGGCATTAAAAGAGGCAGTCAGTACCGTTTCTCCGTATGGGCCAGGGCCGATGTACCCGTAACCCTGAGAGTTGAACTGGTCAACACCGCCTCAATGGGTGAAAACCATTTTGTATGCCAGCAGAGACTTACAGTAAACGGCAAGGAATGGAAGAAATATCAGATCACACTGCGCCCCAACCAGACTCTCGATAAGGCCAGCTTAAGGATATTCATGGAGACCCGCGGCGGAGCCAGCGTTGACCTGGAACACATATCCCTGTTCCCCACCGACACGTGGATGGGACGCGAGGGCGGCCTCAGGAAGGACTTGGCACAGGCCCTGGCTGACCTGCATCCAGGAATTTTCCGTTTCCCCGGTGGCTGCATTGTTGAGGGCACCGACCTTGAGACACGTTACAACTGGAAAAACACGGTAGGTCCGGTCGAGAACCGCCCGCTCAACGAGAACCGTTGGGAGTACACGTTCTCACACCGTCTGTACCCCGATTATTTCCAGAGTTACGGACTGGGATTCTTTGAGTTTTTCCAGCTCAGTGAGGACATCGGCGCCGAGCCTCTTCCCATTGTAAGCAGCGGTCTGGCCTGCCAGTTCCAGAACAATGACATAAGCGCACACGTTCCGGTTGACCAGCTTGACCCCTACATCCAGGATGCCCTGGACCTTATAGAGTTTGCCAACGGCCCTGCCACATCCACATGGGGCAAGGTACGCGCCGATATGGGACACCCCGAACCGTTCAACCTTAAATATATAGGTATAGGTAACGAGCAGTGGGACGCCCTCTATCCCGAGCGTCTGGAGCCGTTCATCAAGGCCATCCGCAAGGCATACCCCAACATAAAGATTGTAGGATCGGCAGGTCCCAACTCCGAGGGTGACCAGTTTGATTACCTGTGGCCCGAGATGAAACGTCTGGGAGCCGACCTTGTTGACGAGCATTTCTACCGCCCCTACGATTGGTTCCTGAGCCAGGGCACACGCTATGACAACTATGACCGCAAGGGTCCCAAGGTGTTTGCAGGAGAGTACGCCTGCCATGCATCGGGCCGCAAGTACAACCACTACTACGCATCACTGCTGGAGGCTGCATTCATGACAGACCTGGAGCGCAATGCCGATATAGTTCACATGGCTACATATGCCCCGCTGTTTGCCCATGTAGAGGGCTGGCAGTGGCGTCCGGACCTTATCTGGTATGACAACCTGAACTCTTTCCGCACGGTCAGCTGGTACGTTCAGCAACTCTACAGCCAGTACAAGGGACAGAATGTGGTAGGACTCACCATGAACGGAAAACCCGTAGCCGGACAGGACGGTCAGAACGGTCTGTTTGCAAGCGCAGTCCGTGACGACGACCGGATTTATATAAAGGTTGCCAACACATCAGAGCAGGCACAGGATATCACCCTGAACTTTA
>JAZMZT010000022.1:0-26282 GCA_045586125.1 Bacteroidaceae bacterium
AGCTGAATATCAACGGAACAGTTCAGGAGGTACGTGCCGATTATAACGGCCGTTTCAAGACCAAGCAGGAGGCATATGCATTCCTTGAGAAATGCAAGGGCGCCGAGTTCAAAGTAAAGGATATTCAGACCAAGCCTCTCAAGAAACTCCCTGCTGCACCGTTCACCACATCAACTATGCAGCAGGAGGCAACCCGCAAATACGGTTTCACCGTGATGCAGACCATGATGCTTGCACAGCGTCTGTATGAATCCGGAAAAATCACCTATATGCGTACTGACTCTGTAAACCTTTCAACCCTCTGCATAGACTCATGCCGTAAGGTCATAAGCGAGTCCATGGGTGATGAATATGTAAAGAGCCGTCAGTATACACAGAAGGCCAAAGGCGCCCAAGAGGCACATGAAGCAATCCGTCCTACCTATATGGACAACCAGACAATAGACGGAACCGCTCCCGAGAAGCGTCTGTACGAACTCATCTGGAAACGTACCATCGCATCCCAGATGGCCGATGCCGAAATCGAGAAGACAACTGTTTCAATAACCGCACCCAAGTTGGACGGCGAGTTTACCGTAACCGGCGAGACAGTAAAGTTTGACGGTTTCCTGCGCGTTTACCGCGAGAGCCGTGATGATGATTCAAATGATTCACAGGAGACACAGGGTCTGCCCGAGTTCAAGAAGGGTCAGGCACTGGAGTTCAGCCAGATATCAGCCTACGAGCGTTTCACCCAGCATCCGCAGCGTTTCAACGAGGCTGCCCTGGTGCACAAGATGGAGGAACTGGGAATAGGCCGTCCTTCAACATACGCTCCCACCATCGGCACCATCCAGCAGCGTGAGTACGTGCTCCGTGAGGATATTGAGGGAACCAAGCGCGAGTGTGACATGCTCCGTCTTGAGAACGGCGATATCAAGGAACAGACCATTACCGAGGTATACGGAACCGAGAAGTCAAAACTGGTACCCACAGACATAGGTATGGTTGTAAACGACTTCCTGATTGAATACTTCCCCGATATCATGAACTACAACTTTACCGCTCAGGTAGAGAAGGAGTTCGACGACATAGCCGATGGCGACAAGCAGTGGAAGAGTGTAATCAGCGCCTTCTACGATAAGTTCAGCCCGGCAGTCAACAACGCCATGACCCTTAAGAACGAGCATAAGGTAGGTGAGCGCATACTGGGTAACGACCCCATCTCAGGCAAGCCTGTATCGGTTAAGATAGGCCGTTACGGTCCCATTGTACAGATAGGCAGCGCTGAGGATGATGACAAACCGCGCTTTGCACAGATGAAGAAGGGCCAGACTATTGAGACCATCACTCTTGACGAGGCTCTGGAACTGTTCCGTCTGCCGCGTACACTGGGTGAGTTCGAGGGCTTTGAGGTAACCATCGGCACAGGACGCTTTGGCCCGTACATCCGTCATGACAAGTTCTATGTGTCACTGACCGGTGTGGCAGATCCTCTGACCATCACATTCGAGGAGGCTGTTCACCTTATTCAGAGCAAGCGTGAGAGTGAGTCAAAGAAGGTGCTCAAGTCATTCCCCGGCAATCCCGATATGGAGGTAATGAACGGCCGTTACGGTGCCTACATCGCTTATCAGGGAAGCAACTATAAGATTCCCAGAAACATGGATCCCACCACTCTTACTGAAGAGGAGTGCCAGGATATCATCAAGCGTCAGATTGAGAAGACCGGACAGGCTCCCAAACGTCGCATATTCAAGACCAAGAAATGATAAGGGTTTTCCTTATGGGCTTTATGGGGGCCGGCAAGACCACCCTCGGCAAGGCCTTGGCTAAGGACCTGGATGTATCGTTCATAGACCTGGATCAGTATATTGAGCGCAGGTATATGAAGAGCGTGAGCCAGATATTTGCCACAAGCGGCGAGCAGGGCTTTCGTGAAATTGAGAGCCGTATGCTCCGTGAGGTGGGTGATTTTGATGACGTGATAGTGTCATGCGGAGGCTCTACGCCGCTCATAGGTGATAACATGGACTACATGCTGCAGCACGGACAGACCGTTTATCTTAAATGTGATAACGATACCCTGCTGCGCCGTCTCAAGGTGGCCCGTTCACAGCGTCCTCTGATAGCATCCAAGACTGATCAGGAACTGGCCGATTTCATAGAGAGCGAGACCAAGCGCCGTGAGCCCGGATACCTGCGAGCCCGGTATATCTGCCCCGGTGACCGTCTTGAGTCCCGCGACCAGATATCGGACACCATAACTTATTTGAAACAACTGTTGGACCTTAAGAAAGATTGACCACATATGAAACAGTCACTTGTCATTGTAAAGGTGGGCGGCAAGATAGTTGAGCAGCCCGAGACTCTGGAGCGTCTGCTCAAGGATTTCAAGGCTATACCCGGCGCCAAACTGCTGGTACACGGAGGCGGCCGTTCGGCAACAGCCATGGCAAGCCGTCTGGGCATAGAGAGCAAGATGGTTGACGGACGCCGTATCACCGATGCCGATATGCTTGACGTAGTTACAATGGTCTATGGAGGTCTGGTAAACAAGAATATCGTTGCCAAGCTGCAGGCTGAAGGCATCAACGCGATAGGTCTTACCGGTACTGACTGCAACGTTATGCAGTCCGATAAGCGCCCCGTAAAGGATATAGATTACGGTTTTGTGGGCGATGTCAAGGCTGTCAATGCAGAGTTTCTGGCCGGTCTGATAGAGAAGGGTATAGTTCCCGTGCTGGCTCCGCTCACCCATGACGGCAAGGGCCAACTCCTCAATACCAATGCCGATACCATTGCCGGCGAGGCAGCCAAGGCGCTGGCATCATACTTTAAGGTTACACTTATCTTCTGCTTTGAGAAACCGGGCGTACTGTTGCACGAGGATGATGACAACAGTGTCATTCCCTATATCTCATACTATGATTTCCCGCGTCTGGTACAGGACGGCACCATCAGCGGAGGCATGATCCCAAAGATTCAGAATGCCTTCAACGCACTGCAGGCCGGTGTGTCATCGGTCCTGATTACTCAGGCCCAGTCACTGGACAAGCTCACCGGCACCACCATCGCTCTGTGATTCAGCAACTGCGGCTTGCTGGAGTTCCTGCTCTTTCTTGATTTTGGCGTAGTATCTGTTGATCCAGATACATGATACTACGCAGATGAGAGTGAATGATATGAGCAGTATCACGCCCAATGTGCTGTTCAGACTAAACTCTCCTTCTCCTTCAGCGCCTACACTCATCAATACGAATGATATCGTGTTGTTGATTATGTGAATGCAGATAGGAACAAGCAGGCTTCCTGTCTTGCAGTATATCCAACCCAGGAATATGCCGGCCGGCATAGCGAATACAATCTGAATGGGATTGATATGAATGATTGCGAACAGGGCTGATGAAATGATTATACCCCACCACATGCTCTTGGTTGCTTTGGCCATCTCCTTGAGAATGACACGGCGCATTATTATTTCCTCCATTATGGGGCCTACAATGCATATACCCAGGAATCCGGATATTGTTCCTGCCATAGCCTGGAACTGCTCCTCAAGATTGTTGGGAATTTCAAACTGTGAAGAGACAAGTTCTACGGCGTACATACCGGTCATGGCAAATACTATTGAGATCAGAAGCACATCGGCAGGCACTTTCTTGAACAGTTCCTTAATTCCGCAGTACTTGAGTAACAGAAGTATCACAATTACCAGAAAGTCCGATATCAGAAGAGCGGGACCCATGGTGGCTGTCATCGCTTCCATAATGCCCATTCCCTGAATCATACCTGCTATCAGGAATATGAGTGAAACCAACAGCTGAGCGGCAAAGAAAACGCCGATAGATACAAGTGTCCTTTTGATTTTCATATTATCCTATATTAATGGTTTGTCTTACTTTGTTACGGTCAGCCTCAAGCTGGGCGGCCAGTTCCTGAGGAGACTCGAAACGGCGTTCCGGACGCAGGAAATCCACGAACTCCAATGTCAGCTCATGAAAGTATATGTCGCGGTCAAATCCCAGAAGGTGGGCTTCGATAGTTCGGGCCTTACCCTCAAATGTGGGGCGGAAACCTATATTGAGCATGGCGGGCCATGTCTCTCCGTCAACCTTTGCCAGGGCTGAATATACTCCGTCGGCCGGAATCTGCATGAATTCGCAGTAGGGGCCCAGGTTTGCGGTGGGGAATCCCATCTTACGTCCGTTCTGCAATCCGTGAATTACCGTGCCGCTTATGGTATACCGGTAACCCAGCATATCGTTTGCAGCCTTTACATTGCCGGCCACAAGCTCACGGCGAATACGGGAACTGCTTACGGGAGTACCTTCATAGAGGTATGCATCGGCCGGTATTACCTCCATGCCTATCTTTTCTCCTATGCGGTGGTAATCATCTATACCCAGGTTGGTATCATGGCCGAAGTGGTGGTCATGACCTACCAGCAAAGTGCTTACTCCAAGCTTTTTCTGAAGGAAATCCGTCATGAAAGTCTCGGCATCCAGGGCTGCAAGTGCAGTTGTAAAGTGAAGCGGGAAACAGTAGTCTATGCCGGTCTGCTCCAACTGGCGCATCTTGTCATCGGGGGTGGAAAGCAGGCGCGGACGGTAATCGGACTGAAGTATCTGGCGCGGATGCTCGGGAAAAGTTATGGCCATACTCTTGAGCCTGCGCTGTGCGGCAATGGTCTTGAGTTCCTCCAACAGGTGTACGTGACCCAGATGGACTCCGTCAAAGAATCCTATCGTGGCGGCGTATCTGCCAGTGTCCGGAACGGGTATGGTCATGCGTTTAAGTTTTGGACTACAAAAGTAGTGAAGATACACGGGGAATAGGAATTTTTTGTTCCAAAACTTTGCTAATTCGGGTTATTGGAGTACTTTTGCACCCGAATGAAGCAGTCGGCCATGGGCCGGTGATTCTTTCTCCGGGCTTTTAGCTCAGTTGGTTAGAGCAACAGACTCATAATCTGGAGGTCCTAGGTTCAAGCCCTAGATGGCCCACGTGGAACCGCCTTTCGGCGGTTTCTTTTTTTGGCCGATACCAACTAATTAAATTCGTCAAAAGTTTTGTAACGAGAGGATTTCGTTATATTTTTGTGACAGGTCAAAACTCTTTTTGCCGATTTATGAAGAGACTCACTAAGAAAGAAGAGATTATTATGAACTGGTTCTGGGACAAGGGACCGCTTTATGTAAAGGAACTTCAGGAACTCTATCCTGATCCTCAACCCCATTTCAATACCTTGTCCACACAGGTGCGTACGCTTGAGTCAAACGGCTATCTCAAGCACAACTCATTCAGCGGATCGTTCCAGTACTACCCCGCATTCAGCCGGGAAAAATACAGCGAGATGAGCCTGGACAACCTGATAGGCAAGTGTTTCAACAACTCCTATCTGGGGGCGGTCTCCACGCTGGTCAATGAAGAGAAGATCTCACTTGACGATCTGAAAGGTCTTATAGAGCAGATTGAAAAAGGCAAGGAGCAGTAATGAATTTCCTGTCTGCAATAGAGCCCAATATAGGAACGGAGTTCCTGACCTACCAACTCAAGGTTGCACTGATACTGGTGGGTTTCTTCCTTTCCTACCATTTGCTGATGAGCAGGGAGACGTTCCATAAGTTGAACAGATTCCTGCTTACCAGTATGCTGGTGGCTTCTTTTGTGTTGCCTTTCTGCGTATTCAAGATTCACCGCTATGTTCCGGAGGAGGTCCTGGCAGAGATGACTGCCCGGGATAAGGTTGCCGCCCCAGTCGTGATGCCTGCCATTCCCATTCTGCCCCCGCAGTTGAACAATGCAGTTCAGAGTGAGATTAAGGCAACTCCATCGGTCAGTAAACAGGCTCCGGTTGCAGAGAAACCGGTCAGGAGGTTTAACTGGGGTTTGCTTGGTCTTGTCATATGGTTTGCCGGTTTTGTATTCCATCTGTCACGTTTCATCCTGTCGGTAGTTCACACGCGCCGTCTTATCAGGGTGGCCTGTGATGTCAGTTCCGATGACAATATCCGCATCCATGTGGTTGACAGGAATGTTTCGCCGTTCAGTTGGATGAACAACATTGTCATTTCACGTGAGGATTATGAATCGGTTAACCGTAATGTCATAATAGATCATGAGAAGAGTCATGTCCGCCTGGGTCACTCATATGACATAGTCCTGGTGGATTTGCTCTCTTCACTGCAGTGGTTCAATCCGGTTACCTCAATGCTGCGTAAGGACCTGCAGGATGTTCATGAGTATCAGGTTGACGGTTGTGTGCTGCGTGACGGTTTTGACGCAAAGGCATACCAGTATATGCTGCTTGGCAAGATTGCCTCGCTGAGCGGATTCAGTGTTACCAACCATTTTAAAAAGCAGAACCTCTCTGAGAGGATACGTATGATGAACCGCAAGGACTCCAAGTTCTCAAGAGCGTTCAAGGCCCTGTATGCTCCGTTGCTGACGGGACTTGTGGTGATGTCATTTGCGGTTACGGTCTATGACTGCAAGGCCGGTTCCATATTTACCCGCCGTGCAGACGGAAGGACCATGGATGCCCTCAGGGATTCAATGGTTATTCTGGATGACCTGTACGGTCAGGGCAAGTTCAACCGCACAGCATGGGAGAACGGCGGAATCTGGCTCACAGAGGGTGACTCGGTGATTGTACGCACCGGTGACTCCTTTGAGACTGTAATGAGGGCCGATGAGGTGGCCGATTACCTTCTGGACTACAAGGGATTCAGGTCACACCGCATGACCATAGTATTGTCCAACCTGCAGGGCGACCAGACGGAGACCGGACTTAAACGCGCCCGCCCGCTCATAGACATGCTTAACGAGGTGGGTATTTACAGCCTGGTGGTAAAGAGCAATCAGGATTTCAACGACGCATACTATTCAACTTACCGCTACGGCCGCATCTACACCTGGGAGCCGGGTATATATGAACTTGACCACAACGGCCTTCTGGTTCATGGTACACCCGGTGAATTGGCTGACTGGATCAAGGCTGTTGACATAGAGTTCCTGGCATTCTATCCCGATGACATCATGCCTTGGGCGGATGCATCGGTCATGATGGATGCCGCATATGAAAGGGGCAGCCGCACATTCTCTGTCTGCGTGTTTGAACCTACGCCGGCGACGGCAGTATACGCCAGTGCATCGGATGCATCAAAGGATAACGGCCAACTGAGCCGCCGCTATAAGAAATATGGCAATTACCGTATGACCGTCCTGCCCACCAGGCGTGACCTGAACTTTGAGTTCAAGGGCAAGACCGTGATGGAGGTGGAGCGCAGACTCAGGGAAGAGTATACTGAAGACTACATTGCCAGAGCCTCAAAGGTGGTTGACAATCCTCCCGTATTCAGCGGCGGTACAATTGACAAGGCCGTTTTCTGCGATGATGCCCTGGTGCTCATCAATAAGTTCACCGGACTGGAACGCAACAACTGGAGCAGGCCCCAACTCAGTGACGGCCGCGTGGTGCTGGTAGCTGACGGAAAAGAGTACAAGATGCTGCGTCAGGAGGGTTATCAGAACTTCTCTGACTATCCTTATCATGCCGAATACAACTACGCCAACGGATGCTACTTCTGGGTTCCGGAATCAGGATATATGAACTGGTCTTTCGTGTTTGAGGCAGTGCCTGATGACGTGAAGTCCTTTGATCTGGTTCAGATTGATTCCAAGACAAAGAAGAGAAGTTATCTGATGCGCGGCGTGAACATAGCGCGTGACAGACATCTGTTTGACGACATCAAGGTTATCCAGACTGCCTGCCAGACTGAACTGGCTCTTAAGGGTACACAGGGCGGAGACATGGCTCTGGTGCAGAGAATGGAGAGTACATCCGATGCCCTGCAGGTCATGATGAACCTGTATGTCCGTGCCGGCAACACATATCCCGCCTATTTTGGAAGCGACATAACTCTTACCCTGAATGACGGATCAAGCGTAAAGGTCCAGTCGGCGTCAGTTCCTCTGGACAAGGATTTTGCCCGCAGCGGTGATTATGTGCTGACCAATGCCACGCTTGAGTTCCCTGCCATAGACCTGGACAAACTTGTTCCGGACGTTGAAAACGGACGTTTCTCAAAACTGTCGGGAACACTCTGCCATGAGCCGTTTGAACTTGTCCTGAACAGGATGGCGGTTCCTTTCTGAACTTCTTTTTTTGGTTGATAATTATCGCGGGCGGGATTGGGAAGACTGCCCATTAATTTGTATCTTCGCTGAATTTAAAACCGGTGGAGATAATGTCAGTTGAGAACATATCCGTAATCGCGGTCAAGACGGCCAGGGACCTGCGCAGGTTTGCACGTTTCAATGTGCAGCTTTACAGGAATCACCCCTATGCCGTACCGGATCTGATCAGCGATACCAAGAACTCTTTCAGGCCTAAGCGTAATGCAGCACTTGATTTCTGCCAGGCGCAGCCCTTCATTGCCATTAAGGACGGTAAGGTGGTGGGCCGCGTGGCCGCCATCATCAACGGTAAGGCCAATAAGGCGTGGAAGGTCAATACCGTAAGGTTCGGCTGGATTGATTTCATTGATGACATAAACGTAAGCCGCGCCCTTCTGGATGCCGTATCGGCCTGGGGTAAGGAACGTGGCATGGACCGTCTGGAGGGACCTTTCGGATTCACTGATTTTGATCCCGAGGGAATGCTCACAGAAGGCTTTGACCTGATGGGTACCATGGCTACCATCTACAACTATCCCTACTATCCCAAGCACATGGAGATGCTGGGACTCAAGCCGTCGGCGGAGTGGGTGGAGAGACAGGTTCCCTACAACACCCTGCCTGAGAAGATGGAGCGCATAGGAAAGATTGTGCTGGAGCGTTACAATCTCCATATTGACAGACTTGAGCACAGCAAGAGTGTGGAGGCTAAGAAATACGCTCATAAACTCTTTCATCTGGTAAATGAGGCGTTCGCTCCGCTGTACGGATATTCGGCATTCTCAGACAGGCAGATTGATGACTTTGCCCGCAAGTTCGTACCGCTTCTGGACAAACGTTTTGCAGCTTTCGTGCTTGACAAGGATGACAATCTTGTGGCAGGAGCGCTTACTATGACATCAATTGCCCGCGCACTGCAGAAGGCTCAGGGCCGTCTGTTCCCGTTTGGCTGGTGGCACATAATAAAGGCGCTTAAGATAAAGCGCTCCAACATAGTGGAGTTCCTGTTCATTGCAGTAAAGCCCGAGTACCAGAACAAGGGAATAAATGCATTGCCGTTCAGCATACTCAATCCCAATCTGGTCAAACTGGGATACACGCTTGGCGAGACCAACCCGGAACTGGTTGACAACGTAAAGGTTCAGAGTCAGTGGTCTTACTATGAAGGAGTAAAGATAGTACGCCGCAGGGCGGTCTTTTTCAAGCCCCTCTGATTTAATTTTGTTTTGAGAAAAGTATAATATAGATATATGGCAGACACTGAAGAATTATTTGACCCGCAGACACCTCAGGTGCAGTACAACGAGGACAATATCCGCCACATGGACGATATGGAGCATATCCGTACCCGTCCAGGTATGTACATAGGTAAACTGGGCGACGGCTCGGCAGCCGATGACGGAATCTACGTACTGCTCAAGGAGATCATAGACAACAGCGTCGATGAGTTCCGAATGAATACCGGCAAGCGCATAGAGATAGAACTGGCCGATACGGGCCGTGTCATTGTGCGTGACTACGGACGCGGTATCCCTCAGGGCAAACTGGTTGAGGCTGTGAGCATGCTTAACACCGGCGGTAAGTTTGACAGCAAGGCGTTCAAGAAGAGTGTGGGTCTGAACGGTGTAGGTCTTAAGGCCGTGAATGCACTGAGCCACCATTTCCAGGTAAGCAGCTGGCGTGACGGTCAGGTACGTACTCTCCGTTTTGAGCGCGGCAAACTGCAGTCCGATGAGACGCTTCCCAGTGCTGATGAGCACGGAACCCAGGTAATCTTTGAGCCCGATAACGACCTGTTTGTAGGCTACCAGTTCCGTCCTGCCATAATAGAGACCATGCTGCGTAACTACTCTTACCTGAACACCGGCCTTACAATCATGTATAACGGCCAGCGTTTTGTGTCACGCAACGGTCTTGAGGATCTGCTCATGGAGCGCATGAGCGCCCAGAGCCTATATCCCATCATCCATCTGCAGGGAACCGACATTGAGATAGCGTTCACCCACACCAACCAGTACGGCGAGGAGTACTACTCGTTCGTAAACGGTCAGTACACATCACAGGGAGGTACCCACCAGAGCGCATTCAAGGAGCACATAGCCCGCACCATCAAGGAATTCTACGGTAAGAACTTTGAACTGGGCGATGTACGTAACGGTATAGTTGCCGCCATAGCATTGAACGTTGAGGAACCGGTGTTTGAGAGCCAGACCAAGATCAAACTTGGATCCACCACCATGAGTCCCAACGGCGGTGTATCGCTCAATAAGTTTGTGGGTGATTTTATCAAGAAGGAGGTCGATGACCTGCTGCACAAGGACGCCGAGGTGGCCGATGTCATCCTTAAGAAGATCCTGGAGTCCGAGAAGGAGCGCAAGGAGATAGCCGGCATAACCAAACAGGCCCGTGAGCGTGCCAAGAAGGCCAACCTGCACAACCGCAAACTGGCTGACTGCCGTATCCACCTGAACGATGTCCGCGGTGACCGTCAGGAGGAGAGCTGCATCTTCATAACCGAGGGTGACTCAGCCAGCGGATCAATCACCAAGAGCCGTGACGTAAACACCCAGGCGGTATTCAGCCTGCGCGGTAAGCCTCTGAACTGCTACGGCCTTACCAAGAAGGTGGTTTACGAGAATGAGGAGTTCAATCTGCTGCAGGCAGCCCTGAACATTGAGGAGGGACTGGATGACCTGCGTTACAATA
This sequence comes from Bacteroidaceae bacterium, assembly GCA_045586125.1. Lineage (GTDB taxonomy): Bacteria > Bacteroidota > Bacteroidia > Bacteroidales > Bacteroidaceae > Colenecus. Next base: position 10,867 of record JAZMZT010000022.1, read on the forward strand.
AGATTATAGTTGCAACCGATGCCGATGTGGACGGTATGCACATACGTCTGCTTATGATTACTTTCTTCCTGCAGTTCTTCCCCGAACTGATAAGGAAGGGACACGTATACATTCTTCAGACCCCGCTGTTCCGCGTGCGTAACAAGCGCAAGAAGAAGAAAGGTGCCGATGCCCATGTGGACGGCGTAGTGACTGAGAAGGGTGAGTTTGAGACCATCTACTGCTATACCGATGAGGAGCGTAAGCAGGCAATAGATAAACTGTCACCCAATCCCGAGATCACCCGATTCAAAGGACTGGGTGAGATATCGCCCGATGAGTTCAAGAACTTTATCGGCCCCGATATGCGTCTGGAACTGGTAACTCTCAAGAAAACCGATGCTGTTGATGACCTGCTCTCTTTCTATATGGGCAAGAACACCATGGAGCGTCAGAACTTTATCATTGACAACCTGGTAGTTGAGGAGGACCGGGTGGATGAGGATGAAGGTGAGAAATTCTAACTGAAAGAGAAGTGTTATGAAACTGTTTTTCCCGGGGTCATTTGATCCGTTTACAATAGGACACGCCGACCTGGTGGAGCGTGCCTTGAATATGGGCTGTGAAGTGGTTATAGCCGTAGGCATCAATGAGGAGAAGAAACCTCTGTTCAGCAGCGCACAGCGACTAGAAGCCATACGCGGTTTCTATAAAGGCTACTCACGTATAAGCGTGATAGAATACAAGGGTCTCACCGTGGATGCCGTCAGGGAAAACGGTTGTGATGCCATACTGCGCGGCATCCGCTCGGTGACTGATTATGACAAGGAGCGTAACCTGGCCGACATCAACCGTGCCATTGACGGAATTGAGACAGTCCTGCTGGTTTCCAGTCCCGCCGTTCAGCACGTGAGCAGCAGTCTGGTACGTGAACTTCTGTCATTCGGCCGTAATGCCGATGACCTTATGATTGATTCATTCAAATCTTATATCTGACAATTATGAAAAGGATACATATTCTGCTTGCTGCACTTGTGATGCCGCTCATGCTGACGGCCCAGCCCGGACGTATCGGCCAGCCACAGATGCGCCAGCCCCAGATGGCTCCCCAGATGGCTCCTCAGATGCAGCCTCAGCCTACCGCCATTGACGCGGAACTGCAGAAACTGCTTGTGGCGGAGGGTGCCATATCGGCTCTCTATGTAGAGGATGTGGATGAGAAGAAGATAGTTGAGCAGGCCATAAAGGGAATGCTTGAGGAACTGGATCCGCACTCCACATATCTTACTGCCGAAGAGAATGACAAATCAAACGAGACCCTGATGGGCTCATTTGACGGTATTGGAGTACAGTTCAACATGGTGGATGACACCCTGTTCATTGTGCAGCCCATACCTGACGGTCCGTCCGAGAGGGTGGGTATCCTGGCAGGTGACCGGATAATCACAGTTAATGACACTGCAATAGCCGGCGTCAAGATGTCACAGGAGGCAATCATGAAACGCCTGCGCGGTCCCAGGGGCACCAAGGTCAAACTGGGAGTAAACCGTCGCGGAGTGAAGGAGATGCTCTATTTCACTGTCACACGTGACAAGATTCCCGTCAACACGGTCGATGCGGCTTATATCATACGCCCGGGTGTGGGTTACATAAAGATCTCAGGTTTCGGTGCCACCACTGTACAGGAGTTTGAGGAGAAACTGGCCGAACTGCGCAGACTGGGTGCCACATCTCTGATTCTTGACCTTCAGGGTAATGGAGGCGGACTGCTGATGGCAGCCGTGGGCCTGGCCAACGAGTTCCTGAAACGTGACCAGATGGTGGTTTACACCGAGGGCCGCCGTTCACCCAAGAGCGGTTACCTGGCTGACGGACACGGCAACTTCCGTGACGGCAAACTGGTGGTTCTTATCGATGAGTATTCGGCATCGGCCAGCGAGATTGTATCGGGCGCCGTTCAGGATTGGGACCGTGCCACCATAGTAGGCCGCCGCTCGTTCGGCAAGGGCCTTGTGCAGCGCCCCATTGAGTTCCATGACGGATCGCTCATACGTCTTACCGTTGCCAAGTACTATACCCCCGTGGGCCGATGCATCCAGAAACCCTACGGCAAGGATGTGGACTACGGCGATGACATTGAGGAACGCCTGCGCCACGGCGAACTGACCAACCGCGACAGCATACACTTCCCGGATTCGCTCAAGTACACCACTATGGTCAATCATAGGACCGTGTATGGCGGCGGAGGTATCATGCCTGATATCTTTGTTCCTCTTGATACCACCCGTATCAACCAGTATTACCGCAACGTGACCGCCAAGAACGTGGTGTTCAACACATCATTCAAGTATGTGGAGCGCAACCGCCGCAGCCTGACGCGCCGTTACCGCACATTCCAGGACTTTAACCGTGCCTTTGAGGTAGGTCCCGATGTCCTGAAGGCATTCCTGGACAAGGCCAAGGAGGATAAGGTAGAGTACAACGAGGAGCAGTACCAGCATTGCCTGCCCATATTCAAGACCCAACTGAAGGCTACCATTGCCCGCCTGCTCTGGGGCATGAACGCCTATTACCAGGTGATACAGGAACTGGACGAGAGCGTACAGAGAGCAGTGGTCTACATGGAAACGGGTCAATAAATGACAGTCCTATACATCAAAAACCGATTTTTTGTGTAAGTTTGTGGGCCGAATTAACAGATAACCAATAATTATTAATCAATAAAATCATCTTTATGGCAAACGAAGTAAACAACGGTTATTACAAACTGAGTTGGGGCCAGAGAATCGGTTTCGGTTCCGGTGACCTTGCCCAGAATCTTATTTTCCAGACAGTTGCCTGCTTTTTGATGCTGTACCTGTGTACAGTTTTGAAAATCAATCCCGGCTTTGTTAGTGGACTTATTCTTGGAGTAAGACTCCTTGACTGTTTCTGGAGCCCAGTAGTAGGAAAATACATCGATAACCACAATCCCAAGCTCGGTAAGTACCGCACATACCTCCTTTACGGTGGTATACCTCTTACAGTTGCCGCTTGCTTCCTGATGCTTCCCGCAGTTGCTACATGGGGTATGACATGGAAGATTGTCTATGCCACTGTCAGCTATACTCTGCTCAGCATGATCTACTCAGTAGTGAATATACCTTACGGCTCAATCATGGCCTCTATGACCCGTGATAACGATGAGGTTCTTATTCTTACTTCAACCCGTATGGTTTGCGCCAATATCGGCCAGATCATTGTTCAGGCCGGCTTCCCTATCGGACTGGCTATCAGCGTAGGTATTGCAGTTGACTGGAACCAGGCTGTATTCATGGCTATCGGTACCATTCCTGCTTTCATTATCCTGCCTTCTCTGCCCGTACTGAAGAAACTGTTCGGTAAGAAGGGTCTTTACTACCTGCTCCTTTCAGTAGGTCTGGTTGGATTCATCACACTGTTCATCATCGGTAAGTTCTTTGATGTTCAGAACTGCAATGCAATCGTTCAGGGCGCAAAGGTTTTGACCGGTGTAGGTCTGCTGGTAGGTTCACTCATGTGGGCTCTTGTTCCTGAGGTAATCACTGATGCCGAGTACCGTACCGGTAACCGTCCCGCCGCTACCGTTAACGCTCTGGCCGGTGTAGCTTTCAAGGCCGGTTTCTCACTTGCCGGTTTCATCACTCCCTGGGTTATGGGTCTTATCGGATTCAACCTGGCCAGCGAAGAGTCTGCTCTTCCTACTGATCCCAAGGCATGGTTCACTGTAACATGCATCTTTGCAGTAGTAGGTTTCGTTCTGCTGACACTCTGCTTCATGGGCAGTAAAGAGAACATCACCACCACACCTGAAAAGCCCGTTTCATTCAAGGAGATGTGGCTTGAGTTCAAGGCTAACAAGTGCCTGCAGCTGGTACTGAGCATCTTTATCGTAGTGTTCCTGGCTTCATTCATCAGCGCTCCGGTAAATGCTTATTATACTCACCTGAGTGATTATAATCCTACTGTTCAGAACGCAATCCTGTGGTTCACCACCATCATCCCGGCTATCCTGCTGCTTGTTGTAGGATATCTGGTATACAAGTATCCTCTTACTGATCAGAGACTTGATGAGATGAACAAGGAGATCGAGGCAAGACATAATGCCGCCAAGTAAACAATAAAACTATAAAATGCACAAAGGAGCCGGTTCTGAGAAGGATCGGCTCCTTTTTTGAAAAAATTGTTAATTATTGCGTATGGTTGTGTAACTTTGCACTGCAAATGAAGATAGGTATGTTGTCAAACGTGAAAAAAGCATCAGGCTTTTGCTTATTTATGCTTGTCCTTTTCCTTCTTCCCGGTTGTAAGGGAGAACAGAAGGTCTGTGACACCTGTCTTCATGAGATTTCCGCTCCACTGCTTCACGACGATCCCACCGAGTATCCCATCATGTCCAGTATGTTTGCACGGGTTGATACCGTGTATCTGGAGAATGCGGGAGTAGAGAGTATAGTCCCTTCGGTTGACGAGGTGCTTTCTTTCGGTGACACAATCATTGTACGTTCAGCAAATACACTCTTCTTTTTTGACGGCAGAGGCAAGTTCCTGCGCCGCTTTGACCGACAGGGCAAGGGTACCGGAAACTACCGGATAATTGAGCGTTTTGACGTACTCCCCGCAAAAGGTGAGTTTTACGTAATGGACGGTCATAACAACAGTATATTTGTATACGGCTTTGACGGCAGTTACAGGCGAAGCATCTGGATTGATGACTTTGTGACTGACTTTGCAGTCCTGCCGGATGGTGATCTGCTGTTTGCCAACCCTATCAGATATACCGGCCGCAACTATCACAGAGGCCTTTGGAGAACAGGTCCTGACGGCAAGTTCAAGGAGCAGTTGGTGGAGTTTGATCCCGAGTTCGCACATGTAAGCATCAACAATCCCTATATCAACCATATCACTCCTGACCTGATAGGTTTTATGGGTATTGAGGACAATGACAAGTTCTATCACTATAACGGTGACAGCGTATCGGTTACATGCCGTATGGTTACCGATATTGTCATTCCCGATGAACTTAAGCGCAGCGACAAGGTGTTTACCAATCCTGAGAGGGAATATACCAAGTGCGGCTATCTGGAGACTCCCCGTTACCTCTACTTTGTGAATACCAACTACGGCGCCAACCTGATGATGGTGTTCGTGGACAAGAGCACCTGGACCACCTACCGCATGTACGTCTATACGGGTGAGTTCAATATGGACAAACAGACCCGTGAGCCTTTCCCGTTCCTGGTAAGTTCATACAACGGAACTCTGGTAGGCTTCTATGATTCGGGAATGATTACGGAAAGCGAACGTTTCAGCGCCCTGTTCCCCACCATTACGGCCGAATCCAATCCTGTATTACTGTTTTTTAGAGAGAACTAGAATCCAAAGTCAAAGTCTTGGGTTTCTATCACTGATTCCTGTTCGGGGGCCTTGGCTTCCAGATGAACCGGATTACCTTCAATGTGTACTGCCTTTACCGGGCAGATGAACTCACAGCCGCCGCATCCTACGCACATTTCGGGCGTCGTCTCGGGGATGGTAAGGCCACCCTCAAACGGCACCATGTGGATGGCCTGGACGGGGCAGTGCTCGGCGCAGGCTCCGCAACTGGTGCGGTTTACGTTCACAACGCAGATATCCTTGTTGAATACCACACGTCCGGGTTGGGTCTTGTGTTTCTCCTCAACCGTGAGAGGCTTGATGGCGCCGGCAGGGCAGACCTGGCTGCACAGGTTGCAGTCAAAGTTGCAGTAGCCTTCATCAAACTTCATGACAGGCTGCATGATACCGCCCAGTCCGTACTCCATACCTGCGGGCTTGAGAACATGGCTGGGGCACTTGCTCACGCAAAGATGGCATGACGTGCAGTGATTAAGAAGGTTCTTGTGGCTGATGGATCCGGGAGGCGACATGGGCACGCGGGTATCCTTTTTACCTGTTACCTTTGCCTGGAGTGCTGCGGGTGCCAGAGCGGCAAGAACAAGCGTTGACTTGAGGAACTGGCGCTTGGACTCGTCAACAGGCTGGGACGCTTTCTGCCTTTTTACGGGGCCAAAGTATATGGCTTTCTGTTTACAGGAGTCTATGCAGTCAAAACAGTCCACGCAACGGGAGTAGTCAATCTGCTGGTTTGCAGAGTCTATGCAGTATGACTTGCACTTGCGCTGGCATGCCAGACAGTGGTTGCATCTGTCCTTGTCAATGCGTATGCGCAGGAGTGAAAATCTTGAGAAAAATCCCAACAAAGTGCCAACCGGGCACACGGTGTTGCACCAGGTGCGTCCGTAATGATATGAGAAGTGGCCTATAACCAGCAGGGTCAGTACTGCCACAACGAATGCCGAGATGGACTTGAGGGATACGGCAACCTTGAAGAAGGCATAACTGCCAAACTTCTCAGATATGGCTGCAAGCAGGTTGTTGCCCATAAGGTATACGGGACGGAACAACTCATCGGCCATGCGCCCGTAGGCGCTGTAAGGCTCTACCAAACCTACCAGGAAGGTGAATCCGCAAAGCCATGCAATGACCAGGACTGCCAGGACTCCCCAGCGCAGCCAAGGCTGTTCGGGCTTGAACCCGTACTTCTTCTTTTTGTCAAATTTCTTTGACAGCCAGTTAAAGAAATCCTGGAATATTCCAAGCGGACAAATAACTGAACAGTATAGTCTGCCCAACAGCAGGGTAGCTGCTATGAGGCAAACCAGTGTAACGATACTCAATGACAGCAGGGCGGGTCCGAACTGTATCTTCTGAAGCAGGGGGTTGTCAAGTACGCCTGCAAAGTCTATGAACCCGAACGTGAGTATGGCGATGACGGCAATGGCCACCGCCGTTCTTATCTTGCGCAGCATCAGAGTCTTACTCTCTTAACATTGATTGATTCCAAATCCATGGTGCCAAGACCGTGCTTCTGTCCGTCGGGAATATGCTCTATATCCTCAAACCTGATGTTCTTGTTTATCTGGGTGAAGAACTTGCCGGCTGCGGTATCAACGGCTACGATATCGGGTGATGCGAACAGGGCCTTTGTCAGGACAACATCACTGGCACTGCGTCCCTGAGGTCCGTTGGTTGCTACGGTGCGGTAAGCGTCTACAATATGAAGCACTGCGGGTTTGTAGGTGCAGATATCGGCAATGCACTGGTGCAGTCCGCGTGAATGGAATGCTCGGCGGTCCCAGACAATACCCATGTGGTTCTTCATGGCGCAGGTCATCAGGGCACCGCCATGGTTCTTAAGGACGGGTACGTTAATCCACTTGTCACACTCTATGATAGCCTTGTGCACCTGAGCGTTCTTAAGCGATACGCCATTGGGTATTTCCACACGCTCATATGAGGACTGCTCATGGGCGTATACCATGGTGGCGCCGGCCTTCTTTACGGCAGCCTCAATGCCGCTGTGGTCATAGCAGCGGGTCCAGTTGTCACAGGTATGGTCAAAAACCTTGATTTCGGCCGCACCGGCATCCTGGCACATCTTGATGAGTGCTGTAATAAGGTCGGGATTGGTGTTGCCTGCCAGTTCGGGAGTGCGGTCCCAACCGATATTGGGTTTGATTACTATCTTGTCGCCTTTCTTGATGAAGCGCTCAATGCCGCCCAACTCCTTCATTGCGGCTGCCAGCATATCAGCGGGCTCGCCGTTCATGACTGCTGCCAGGTCTGCATTGTCTGATGCGGGTACAGCACCTGCGGCGGGTAGGGTCGATGCCATTACGTCCATCATTCCGGTGCTTTTTACGCTTACTAATGCTCCGGCTGCGGCCAGAGTCTTAAGGAAATCCCTTCTATCCATAATATTGTTTTAAATTGGCTTGGTTAGCAATGTTTATCGGTTGCTAAGGTATGCATTTTGTTTCATTTCGAGGCGTGTTTTAGTTTTATTATATTTTTTGTATGCTATTTGGTATGTATAATCTTGTAATAGTGGCTGGGAATTGTTAATTTCGCGCAAATTATCATTTAACGGGAATTCAAACAACAAAACATATGTCCGAAACCAAAAGAATTTCATCAGCTCTGATTTCGGTCTTCCATAAGGACGGCCTTGACGAGATCATCAACAAGCTCCATCAGGAGGGTGTAAAACTTATTTCTACAGGCGGAACCCAGCGCTTCATCGAGTCGCTCGGAGTACCTTGCCAGCCTGTTGAGGAACTTACCGGTTATCCGTCAATCCTGGGCGGCCGCGTAAAGACACTGCATCCCAAAGTGTTCGGTGGTATCCTGGCCCGTCGCGATGAGGAGAATGACATGGCTCAGATGGTAAGTTATGACATCCCTGAGATTGACCTGGTTATAGTTGACCTCTATCCTTTTGAGGATACCGTCAAGTCAGGCGCATCGGATGCCGATATCATTGAGAAGATAGATATAGGCGGTATCTCACTTATCCGTGCAGGTGCCAAGAACTTCAAGGATTCTGTAATCGTTGCCAGCAAGAATCAGTACAAGCCTCTGCTTGACATCCTGAACGAGCGCGGTGCCGAGACTACCCTTGAGGAGCGCCGCTGGTTTGCCAAGGAGGCATTCGCCGTTTCATCATACTATGACAGCTGCATCTACAACTGGTTTGCAGGTGATGAAGAGGATGATCATTTCCGTCTGGCTCTGGACGGCCACAAGGCAATGCGCTACGGTGAGAATCCTCACCAGAACGGCGTGTTCCATGGTGACCTGGATGCCATGTTTGATCAGGTTCACGGTAAGGAGATCTCTTACAACAACCTGCTTGACATCAACGCTGCAGTTGACCTGATTGACGAGTTCAGCGAGACCACATTCGCCATCCTCAAGCACAACAACGCATGCGGCGTGGCTTCACGTCCCACACTGCTCCAGGCTTGGAAGGACGCTCTGGCCGGTGACCCCGTATCGGCATTCGGCGGCGTACTGGTTGCCAACGCTCCCATTGACAAGGCTACTGCCGAGGAGATCAACAAGATATTCTTTGAGGTTATTATCGCTCCCGACTATGACTTTGACGCCCTGGAGATCCTGGGTCAGAAGAAGAACCGCATCATCCTGGTACGCAAGGATCAGAAACTCCCCGTCAAGCTGGTTCGTTCAGCCCTGAACGGCGTGCTTGTTCAGGATAAGGACACCAAGATTGAGACTCCTGATGACCTCAAGCTGGTTACTTCACGCAAGCCTTCAGATGATGAGATAGATGATATGCTCTTTGCAAACAAGATCGTTAAGAACAGCAAGAGCAACTCAATAGTATTTGCACGCGGCAAGCAGTTACTGGCAAGCGGTGTAGGTCAGACTTCACGCGTTGACGCCCTGAAGCAGGCTGTAGAGAAGGCACACGGATTCGGATTCACCCTTGAGGGTGCAGCCATGGCAAGTGACGCCTTCTTCCCGTTCCCTGACTGTGTTGAACTGGCCGATAAGGCCGGCGTCAAGAACGTCATCCATCCGGGAGGTTCAGTACGTGACCAGGAGTCTATCGATTACTGTGAGCAGCATGAGATGACAATGGTTATGACCGGATTCCGTCATTTCAAACATTGATTTTTAACTAATTACTCGATATTAAAGTGGGACTGTTTTCATTAACACAAGAGTTGTCGATGGACCTTGGCACCGCCAACACCATCATAATGCACAACGATAAGATTGTAGTTAACGAGCCTTCGATCGTTGCCCTTGACAACCGCACTGACAAGATGGTGGCAGTGGGTAACCAGGCCAAGATGATGTATGAGAAGACCAACAAGGATATTCGCGTGGTCCGTCCTTTGAGAAACGGTGTGATTGCCGACTTCGATGCCTGCGAGCAGATGATGCGCGGACTGATAGGCATGGTTGATACCGGTCGCCGTCTTTTCTCACCTTCACTCAAGATGGTGATTGGTGTTCCTTCAGGCAGTACTGAGGTTGAGCTCCGTGCCGTACGTGACAGTGCCGAGCATGCCGGAGGACGTGAAGTATATATGCTGTTCGAGCCTATGGCTGCCGCAATAGGTATCGGTATTGACGTGCTTGCCCCTGAGGGTAACATGATTGTCGATATAGGCGGCGGTACTACCGAGATTGCCGTTATCTCACTTGGCGGTCTGGTATCAAACAACTCCGTAAAGGTAGCCGGTGATGATTTCACAGCCGATATCCAGGAGTACATGGGTCGTCAGCACAACGTCAAGGTATCTGAGCGTATGGCTGAGCGTATCAAGATAAGCGTGGGTGCCGCCCTTACCGAACTGGGTGACGAGGCTCCCGAGGATTATATCGTAAACGGTCCCAACAAGATAACCGCTCTGCCCATGTCAATCCCCGTATGCTATCAGGAGATTGCACATTGTCTGGACCGTTCAATCGCCAAGATTGAGAGCGCCGTGCTGAACGCACTTGAGAACACTCCTCCTGAACTGTATGCCGATATCCTCAAGAACGGTATCTATCTGTCAGGTGGCGGTTCCATGCTTCGCGGTATCAGCAAGCGTCTGGCCGACAAGATAGGTATTGAGTTCCACGTAGCCGATGAGCCTCTTCTGAGTGTGGCCAAGGGTACAGGTGTGGCTCTTAAGAACGTAGACCGTTTCTCATTCCTGATGAGATAATATAACAGGACAGCCGTGCGTTCACTGCTTGATTTCTTGGTAAGGCACAGCTACGTTTTCCTGTTCTTGCTGTTGGAGATTCTGTCGCTGGTGCTTCTGTTCGGTTTCAATGACCGGCAGAAGGAGGCGTTCATGACCTCGGCCAACTCTTTCTCCGGCACACTTCTGGAGTGGAGTTCGGGAGTGGACCAGTTTTTCTCTCTGAGAAAGGAGAATGCACGTCTGGTCCAGGAGAACACCATGCTCCGTGACATGCTTTATGAACTCTCCGACAGCCAGTATGTGGATCAGCAGAGGGCGTTGTCATCGGCCGATATAGTAGCGGCACGCGTAGTGGACAACACCATACGCAAGGATGACAATTACCTGACCATAAACAAAGGCAGCCGCGACGGACTCATTCCGGGAATGGGCGTCTATAACCAGGACGGTGTGGTTGGAGTAGTTATGGTGACCGGAAAGCGTTACTCGGTAGTCCTTCCTGTCCTAAACGGAAATTCAAGTATCAGTTGCAAGAAGAAAGGTTCTGACAGTTTCGGTTTCCTGGAGTGGGGCGGAGGAGACCCCTACGTGGCCCAACTCAAGGATATGCCGTACCATTCGGCTGTTGAGATAGGTGATACCATTGTCACCACCGGTTTTTCATCGGTCTTTCCCGAGAATGTTCCTGTAGGCACGGTGGCCTCAGTTGAGCGCTCCAAGAACGGTTATACCCTGAAGATTCAGGTCAACCTGTCTTGTGATCTGTCCAACCTGGGCTGGGTATATGTGCATACCTGTACCGCCGATGAGGAGATAGAGACTCTTTACGAACAGATATCAGACTAGGGTTATGGATAAGAGGTCATTCATGTTCAGGCTGCTTTCGCTGATAGGATTGGCGCTGCTTCAGGTGCTTATCCTTAACCGCATCTGCCTGTTCGGCTACGTAACTCCGCTGTTCTATATCTGGATGATAATCAGGTTTGACAGTGCAATGAAGCGTTCCGCCATATTGCTGTGGGCGTTTTTCCTTGGACTCATCATAGATATGTTCTCAGGCACGCCCGGACTGAATGCGGCATCGGCCACCCTGTTGGCCATGTTCCAGCCCGGCATAGTGAAACTGTTCGTGCCTCTGGACCGTCATGACGTGCTGGTGCCCTGCTCGGCAACCATGGGCGGCAGACCTTTTGCCGGTTATCTGCTGCTTATGATTACCCTGCATCACTCTGTCTATTTCATACTGCGTAGCATTCCTCTGGGTGACTGGACGATGCTTGTGCTGAAGGTAGTGTTCAGCTCGCTTCTCACATTCGTTTTCATGCTCGTGACGGAGCACGTCTCGGGTGGTTCGGGAATCAAACGCTGAAGCTGTGAAGAACCACAGGTTTGACAACAGGAAATACGTTATCGGCCTAATGGTCGTATTTGTTGTGCTCCTGTATGTGATACGTCTTATCCAGATTCAGCTTATCGATACCCGTTACCGGAATTCGGCCGATAACAACGCACTTTATTACCGTACGGTATATCCTACACGTGGAGTCATATTTGACCGCAACGGAAAGATGATTGTAAGCAACCAGCCGTCATTTGACGTGACGGTTGTCATGCGCAACATACGTAATCTGGACACTCTGGCACTCTGCCAGTCACTGGATATAACCAGGGAGTATTTTGACAGCCGGATGGACGATATCCGCAACCGCCGCAAGAATCCCGGTTACTCCCCTTATACCGAGCAGGTGTTTATGGCACAGCTCTCGTTCCAGGAGATATCTGATTTCCGTGAGAAACTGTACCGGTTTGACGGGTTCGGCATAACCCAGCGCCAGCAGCGCAAATACAGTTATTAGGCAGCAGCCCATTTGCTGGGCGACTTGGGCGAGGTCTCCAAGAGTGAGATAGAGGATGACAACTGGTACACCCAGGGCGACGTTATAGGCAAGCAGGGCGTAGAGAAATACTACGAGTCCAAACTGCGCGGGCAGAAGGGAACCGAGGTGCTGCTCAAAGATGCCTACGGACGTATTCAGGGCAGTTATTATGACGGTGAGTATGACAAGGAGGCCATACCCGGACGTAACCTGACACTGGGTCTGGACATAGATCTGCAGATGCTGGGCGAGAAACTGATGCAGAACAAGATTGGCAGCATTGTGGCCATCGAACCCAAGACGGGTGAGATTCTGTGTATGGTATCGGCCCCGTCGTTCAATCCTACGGAACTATCAGGCCGTCATCGCGGTGAACACTATCAGGAGTTGCAGGCCAGACCGGACAAGCCTCTGCTTAACCGTCCCATTCAGGGAACCTATCCTCCGGGTTCAACATTCAAGACATCGCAGGCACTTACTCTGCTGCAGGAGGGTATCATAGATACCAGGACCAAATATCCCTGTAACGACGGATTCTCTTTCCGCGGTCTCAGGGTGGGCTGTCACTCGCATTCGTCGCCGCTTGACTTGAATTTTGCCATAGCCACATCGTGTAACAGCTATTTCTGCTGGGGTTACTACTATATGATAGGCGCCGCCAAATACGGTACGCCGCAGAAAGCCCTTACGGTCTGGAAAGACTATATGGTCGAGATGGGATTCGGCTACACGTTGGGAGTTGACCTGCCCAGCGAGGCCCGCGGCATGATTCCTAACTCTGATTATTATGACCGTCATTACAACCGCTCCTGGAACGGACTCACTACCATAAGCAACTCCATAGGACAGGGCGAGGTGACTCTTACCCCTCTGCAGATTGCCAATCTGGGTGCCACCATCGCCAACCGCGGTTATTACATCACTCCCCATGTGGTCAAGACAGTTGACGGCGAGCAGCAGGATACCGCCTATACCAAACGCCATTATGTTAGCGTTGACAAGGAGAACTATGAGATTGTGGTGCAGGGTATGCGCCAGTCGGTAATAGACGGTACATGCCGATCGGCCAATAACCCCAATTATGTTGTATGCGGAAAGACAGGAACGGCTCAGAACCGCGGAATAGACCATTCTGTGTTTATGGGATTCGCTCCCATGGATGATCCGCAGATAGCCATTGCAGTTTATGTTGAGAACGGCGGATTCGGTGCCGTTTACGGTGTACCTATAGGTGCCCTTATGATGGAGCAGTATATCACGGGTGGGCTCTCAGAGGCCAGCCAGCGTAAGGTTGAGGATTATTCAAGTCGTGTGATTGATTATGGAGAGGAGGAACGTTGACATACTGGGTAAACTTGACTGGTTCACAGTACTGCTGGTGCTGGTAATCATGGTGTGCGGCTGGTTCAGTATTTGCGGTGCCAGCGCCAACGTGGAGAATGTGGACCTGTTCTCATTCTCTACCCGTCCGGGCAAGCAGATGGTCTGGATACTATGCGCCATTGCATTGGGAGCGATGGTCATGTTCATTAATCAGAATTTCCTGAATTCATACGCCTATATCATCTACATAGCGCTTTTGCTGCTACTCATTGTCACCATTTTTGTGGCAAAGGACACCAAAGGCTCACGCTCGTGGCTCAATCTGGGTCCGGTGAGTCTGCAGCCGGCTGAGTTCGCAAAATTTGCCACGGCTCTGGCACTTGCCAAATTTGTGGACAGGTTTGATTTCAATCCGGCACAATTGGGTGACCTGCTCAAGGCATGTGCAGTATTCGTGGTGCCCATGTTCCTTATTGTCTGCCAGAATGAGACCGGATCAGCATTGGTTTATCTGGCATTCCTTCTGGTGCTTTATCGCGAGGGTATGACCGGAAGCGTGCTGTTCCTGGGATTCTGTGTCATACTGTTCTTTATTCTGGAGATAAAGTTCAGCCCCGTAAACTTTGGCGAGCAGCCGTTCCAGGTGGGAACCTGGCTTGTGCTTACCATAATCCAACTGCTTGAAGCACTCATGATGTGGATAATGTCACGTGACCGCAAGTTATCCCTTGCCGTACTTGGTATAGGAATGGGCGGTATGCTTGTGGGATTGTCTGTATCACTGTCTATAGTACCGTTCAAGGTTACCTGGCTTCAGATGGGTCTGATTGCTGTGACGAGCGTCTATATCATATTCCGTGCAGTCAAGGACATGGCCCGAAAGTATATCCTTATAGCAGTGTTCGCCATCGGATCAGTGGGCTATCTGCTTTCTGTGGATTATGCTTTCAACCAGATTCTCCAGCCGCATCAGCGCACCCGTATCAATGTGATTCTGGGTCTGGAGGATGACCCCCAAGGTGCCGGTTACAACGTGAACCAGTCGCTCATTGCCATAGGATCAGGCGGACTTACCGGCAAGGGATTCATGAAAGGAACCCAGACCAAACTCAAATACGTACCGGAGCAGGATACCGATTTCATATTCTGCACGGTAGGTGAGGAGCAGGGATTCAAAGGCTCGCTGTTTGTATTGCTGCTCTACATGGGACTTCTGCTACGCCTCATAGTGATTGCCGAGCGGCAGTCATCAGTATTCGGCAGGGTATACGGCTACTCGGTAGTGTGCATCCTGCTGTTCCACCTATTTATAAATATAGGAATGGTATTGGGCATCACGCCCGTAATAGGAATCCCGCTGCCCTTCTTCAGCTACGGAGGCTCCTCACTCTGGGGCTTCACCATCCTCCTGGCAGTCTTTCTGCGCATAGACTGCGAGCGCACCACCTCCTACTGAAAAAGCTCCTAAACGAGCAGAACAGAATAGGGGTATAGTCTCGGAAACCATCGACGCCCGTGTCGCTGTGAAGAGGCCACTGAAAAAGATCCCAGTTTAATAAGTCCCTGAGGATTGCATATTTGAATCGCCCTCAGAGATATTCGGATTTCTATCGGATAATCAATACTCAGAGGGTTGTTTTATGGATAATAGAGCTTTGGGGGCTTTTTA
>JAZMZT010000023.1:0-2002 GCA_045586125.1 Bacteroidaceae bacterium
ATGGCTACGATCCGACTTCAAACAGGAACTCGGCCTTATTGTTGTCAAGAAGCTGCTTGAAACGGATGTAGTAGTCAGTATTTGAAGTCATGTATTCTGTTGCCAGAATCAGACGTCCCATTGTATTTACTTTGCGGTGCAGAATGTCAGTAGCGGTTCTCTGTGCATCGGAACCCTTCATCCAACCGCGGTTCTTCATTGATTTATCCAAAGCCTCAATTTCTGAAGCGCTCTCAAGATCATCGTCGTTAATCCAACCTACTGCAGGAGCTTCCAGATTGACTCTCAGATCTATAGGCAGACCCAGAGGAGACCAATCAGTTCTGTCAACTTCCTGGCCTACCGGAAGAGCGGCAAAATAGGTCTGGATAATACCGCACAGGCTGTTGGAACGGTATGAGAGGCGCAGCTGCCATGTTCCGTTGTGCGGAACGGGAGGAAGCTTAACATACATGTCAAACTGTCCCTCAATGTCAATACCGTCACCCTCATAAGCATAACTGCTTGATGTGTTCGGGGCACGGACGGACAATGTGTATTCAGAATTGTATGATGTAAAGTTCTTGGGATCCTTGAATCCGCTTCCGTACTTGCTTACACCTGTGTTGCTGGCATCAAACTGGCGGGCTCCTGAAGTGATGAAGTCAGGTGACAGAGTGGTGCAGTCTATTCTCAGACGGCGGTCCAGAATATTCTCACGTGTATCCTGGTCATATTTCAGAATACCGTCAATATAATGATAAACACCGTTCAATGCACTGTATCTGCTAACACCCATCTCTTCGGCTGTGAGAAT
Organism: Bacteroidaceae bacterium; assembly: GCA_045586125.1. GTDB lineage: Bacteria > Bacteroidota > Bacteroidia > Bacteroidales > Bacteroidaceae > Colenecus. The sequence continues at coordinate 797 of JAZMZT010000023.1, forward strand.
TTTGATACCGGTTACCTTAGCTCCGGCGAAATTCAGAGTTCCGTTTCCTTCCTTACCGCGGCTGTTGATGTAGACATTGTTCATATCAGGCTTTCCGCTCTTAAGTCTCGTTGAGATTCTCATAAGACTCTTGGAGAGATAGGGCTGGAAGTAGTCTTCAGGATCCAGGAGACCGGCATTATATGTTTCTACTATATCTTCTCGACCGTTAATTCTGGACAGGTCCATCAGGAACGGCAGGATATGGTAACCCAGGAACTTGAAGAGGGGGTTCTGCGGATTCTTGTAATCATCCAGAATCTCCTGACTCAAATCATTGTTGGGGTTGTATATTTCATTGGCCATCTCAAACATGTCATCCAAATCAAATACACCGTTCAGGTTGAATATGGAATCAGTGGGAACCAACAGTGTGAAATTGGTCTTTCTCTTGTCCCAATAGAATACCGTATAGTCATTACCGGCAGACTTCAGGGCTACTCCCTTGCCGCCAGGAATTGAATCATCACCGATTTTGTAGTTCTGGTCATACCATTCGCTCAGGATGCTGTGGTATCCGCACTCTTTAAGTGCGATACTGAACAGGTGTGTCTTGGGGTCGTTGTCTACAAGGTCGTAAACATAGTCACCTCCAAAGTCAATGCAACTTCTGATGAAGTGTACCACGCCGTTCTCGCATGAGTCATCTTTTACATCTACTATAGCGTTGTTTATGCGTCTCTGAAGGAATATTCCGCTGTCTCCCAACATCTCCTGACGGACGGAGTCCAAAGTAAGGATCAGGAAACGGTCATTAAGGTTAACCTTGGGCAGAAGGCCTGGTACCAGATCTCCTAAATAGCATGTAACGTCAACCAGGTGAGTCCATGCCAGGGTGTCGCAATCCTCCTTGGGGAGATCTTCAACGCTGTTGTAGGTAACATCCTTACCCAGTCTTCTTGCCATGGCTTCACGCTCTTTTATGAACACGGCAATGGCATCGTTGTTAGGCGCAAAGCATGTTGTGTGACCGTAAGTGATAAGGTTGGTCCACATGCCGGCTCTCTCCAGGATACGGACAAAGTCGCTGTACTCGGGTTTTTCAGCCAAATCAGATCCGATGGTCTGGCCAACGAAGGTGTAATAGGTGCCGGGGTGTTGCTCGTCCCAGCAAGCGGATAGGGTAAAAGAACCCAATGCTAGCGCAATCAAAGAAAAGAGGGTTAA
>JAZMZT010000024.1:0-1984 GCA_045586125.1 Bacteroidaceae bacterium
AGGCGTTGTATGTGGGCATATCAAACTATCCGGTTGAGACCCTGGATTTCTGCTTCAGTTACCTCAGGGAGCGTGATGTTCCGTGCCTGATCTACCAGGGCCGTTTCAATATGATGGACCGCAGGGTGCAGGAGAGCGGAATCCTTGACAAGTGCTATGAGGCCGGAGTGGGATTTACCGCCTTTTCACCGTTGAATCAGGGACTTCTGTCGGACCGTTACCTGAAGGGTATTCCGGCCGATTCCAGGATGGCCCGCAACCATTTCCTCAAAAAAGAGGTGCTGACCATGGATATGGTATCCAAACTCCAGCGCCTGAACGTTATGGCCGCATCCCGCTCGCAGACACTCTCCGAGATGGCGCTGTCATGGCTGCTCAAGGATTCTACGGTGACATCGGTCCTGGTGGGAGCAAGTTCTCCGGAACAGATTCTGACCGATATCAAGGCCGTCAACAACACCGCGTTCACAGCCAATGAACTGTATGAAATTGACAAATTACTAAGATAAACTAACCTTATTGCTTCAATTATGAGTTACAACAAACCTACAATCCGGGAAAAGATAGCATACGCCCTTGGAGATGCTGCTGCCGGTGGTATTACATGGAAAATCATGTCCATTGCTTTCCCCTTGTTTTTTACAAATGTCTTTGGTCTTACCTTTGCCGATGCTGCGGCGCTGATGCTCATAGCACGTCTGTTTGATGTGGTCACCGATCCCATTATGGGCAGTCTGGCCGACCGTACACAGTCCAAGTGGGGCACTTACCGCCCGTGGCTCATATTCGGCGCCATTCCTTTCGGCCTGATATTCGCCCTGCTGCTTTATACACCTGACCTGGGTCCTGCCGGCAAGCGCGTCTATGCATATGTTCTCTATCTGCTCATGATGGCAGTCTATACCGCAGTCAACGTACCTTACGGCTCACTGCTTGGCGTCATGACCGATGATGACAATGAGAAGAACCAGTTCTCATCATACCGCATGGTAGGTGCATACGCAATGGGTTTCATCACCCTGCTCTCATTCCCTTACCTGCAGAAGATGGTAGGCGGAACCGATGCACACCAGTATGCAGTGCTGGGTGCCGTGTTCGGCATCATCGCCGCTGCAATGACACTGGCCTGCGGTCTTATGACCAAGGAGCGTCTCAAACCCGTCAGGGCCGAGAAGTATTCATTCAGTCAGTTTGTTGACCTGTTCAAGAACAAGCCCTGGATATACCTGACACTGATTGGACTGTGCACCAACTTCTTTAACGGATTCCGTTATGCCGTGGCAGGTTATATGATATCTTACTGCCTGGGAGGTGATGTCACCGTGGGTGGACTTATCATAAACTATACGGTACTTATGGCGTTCGGTGAGGTAACATGCATGATATTCGGCGGTTTGTCGCCCAGATTCACCAAATGGGTAGGCTCCAAGCATATGGCTTTTGTATGGGCCGCAGTTATATGTGTGGTATTCTCGGTTGTGTTCTTCTTTATTCCGATGAATCCCAGGTACATCTGGCTGATGGTTGCAGTGGTTATCCTCACCTCGGTGGGCGTAGGTCTCTACTCACCTCTGCTTTGGTCAATGTATGCCGATGTGGCTGACTTTGCTACCGAGAAGTTCGGAACATCATCGACCGGACTCATATTCTCATCGGGCACGATGGCTCAGAAACTGGGCGGTGCGATATCAGGTTCCCTGATTGCCCTGTTGCTGGGTCTGGCAGGTGCACGCATGATTCCGGATGACTTTGGCAACATGTCAATTGATCCGGCATCGGTCACCGAGTCGGTACGTACCATGGTATGGTCGCTGTTCTCTCTGATTCCTGCAGTCATTGCCGTGATAATGGGACTGCTGGCATATAAGTTCCCCATCAAGAAGTAACCCTATGGCTAAGGAATACGGACACTACGATGATGCTGCCAGGGAGTATGTCATTACCGATCCCTGCACCCCGTGGCCCTGGATAAACTATCTGGGCA
>JAZMZT010000025.1:0-6580 GCA_045586125.1 Bacteroidaceae bacterium
CGTCAAAGTTTGGTGGGAATACCACCCAGGTCAGCATATCCTTGCCGTCTGTGGTCTTTACTGCGCGTGCCTCGACCTTGATGTTATCCATCTGAGAATAGATATGGTTGTTCTCATTGGTAAGTTTGGCGGCAAGTCCGCGTCTGATGTCCACCGAGTAGATTTCAGTGGCAAAACGCATTGACTGGCGGGTAACTATCAGACGATCGTTGTTTCCAAGGGCAAGTGAATTGTAGTCGCAGGCATCGGTATTTACAGGCAGCACGTTACCCTCCAGATCAACCGAGAAGAGTGACATGCATCCCTGCCATGAGCCTATGAAATAGAAATAATTCATGTCACCGGCCCAGATATAATCGTCTACGTTGCTGTCAAAGTTAGAGGATACGAACTTCTTGCTGTTATCCTGCAGGTCCATGACATAGAGGCGGTTTATGTCGCTCTCGTAGCCGTCACGCTCCATACTCAGCCAGGCAATGTAACGTCCGTCGGCGCTGAACTGAGGATTCGTATCATAACCCATGTTCAGGTCTGTGGCACCCGGCAGTTTGCACAGGTTGGCGGTCTGACCGTTCTCAATATTATAAAGGTATATATCTGAGTCAGTGCTCTTTGTGTAATCTGAACCGGCTTTCTTGCGGCAGGTGTATGCCACGTTCTTGCCGTCGGGGCTCCATGCAAACTGCTCTATGCCTCCAAACGGCAGCATCGGACTCTCATAGGGCTCACCCTCTATCAGGTCCGTGCACTTATCGGCCACCTTACTGCCGTCAAACGCAGCCACATAGGGATGCGGAAGTGATGTTACCCAGGTGTCCCAGTGACGGAACATCAGGTCATCGGCAATCATACCGGTGGCTTTGGGCAGGTCCTCATACTGTTTCTCCTTTACCAGCGGATTGGGAACGCTCATTACCATGAGCACGTTCTTATTATCAGGTGAGAAGAGGAAACCCTCCACGTCCCTGTCCATGAATGACAACTGCCTGCGGTGCTTGCCTTTGGCATCCATGCTGAAAATCTGCTGCACCCCCTTGTTTACTGAAAGGAACGCTATACGGTCATTGTCTATCCATGCGGGACTGTGCTCTGACTTGGCGGTTCTGGTCAGCAGCCTGACGTCTGTACCGTCCTCATTCATCACGTAGATGACGGTGTGGCTGGCATTCTCCTCAACGCTGTAATATGACACCTGATACGCAACCTTGGTACCATCGGGCGAAACGGCAACTCCTCCTATACGCCCCATGGCCCACAGTGCCTCAGGGGTGAATCTGCCGTCTTCAATACGGATATCACTACGTCCGATGTTTACCTTGCTGTTTTCTTTCTTGTCAATCATACAGTAATAAGCAGCCACAACGACTGCCGCAAGCACAATGCCTATGAAGGCAATACGTCTTTGGTTCATTTCTTAAGGGTTATTTAAAAAGCAAATATATCATTTATTCTTTATAATCCTATTAGTGTTTTTTGATATCTTCGCGCAAAACTGAAAAAACTGATGACACTTATCTCCTGCATATTGGCCATTCTGCTGGCCGCCCCGTTCGGAAACACCGTCAAGCCGGTAACCTCGACCCGGAAACTGGAAAAGATTTCGGCCGATACGGTAAGGCTTGTATTCAGTCTCAAGATATCTGACGGATGGCACGTCTACTCATCCTCCCTGCCTGAAGGCGGTCCCATCAGTGCCGAACTCACATTCGATGCATCCAACGGCGTAAAGCCCGCATCGGCCCTCAAGTTTCAAGGCACCGAGAAGGAAGTTTTTGATCCGTTATTCAACATGAGCGTGCGATATTTCGAGAAGAGTGTCACATTCTTCCAGGATTTTGCAATCTCAGAGGGTTGGTCAATGGAGGGTGTCTTCACCTACGGAGCATGCGATGACCTGACCTGCCTGCCCCCGCAGAGGATAGAGTTCAGTCATGCCGATGAAGGCGCAGCCCGACCGGCCGAATCCCAGGAACAGGGAATTGAAGCCATAGAGGGATTTGACAACCTGCTCTGGGCGCCGGTAACATATATCGATGCCAATGCAGTGACCGGCGGCGGAAGTCTCTGGGGACTCTTCCTTACCAGTTTCATAGGCGGTCTGATTGCCCTGCTCACCCCCTGCGTCTGGCCTATCATTCCCATGACTGTCAGTTTCTTCCTGAAACGTTCACAGGATCGCCGCAAAGCCATAAGTGACGCCATTGTCTACGGACTCTCCATCATAGCGGTATATGTTGCACTGGCACTTATCATAACGCTCATATTCGGAGCCAACGCACTCAACGCACTGGCCACAAACGCCTTTGTGAACATTCTGTTCTTTCTTATTCTGGTTGCGTTCGCCCTCTCCTTCTTTGGAGTGTTTGAGATAACCCTGCCCTCAAGCTGGAGCACCGGAACCGACCGCAAATCTTCATCAGCCGCCGGTCTGGGAGGCATATTCTTCATGGCGCTTACACTGACCATAGTGTCATTCTCATGCACCGGCCCCATCATAGGATTCCTTCTGGTTGACGCCGCCTCCACAGGCAGCATCCTGGCACCCACAGTAGGAATGTTTGGATTCTCACTGGCCATGGCCATACCCTTCACCCTCTTTGCCATGTTCCCGCGCTGGCTGCAGTCAATGCCCAAATCCGGAGGATGGATGGACCGCGTAAAGGTTACCCTGGGTGTGATAGAACTGGCCTTCTCGCTCAAGTTCCTGTCTGTGGCCGATATGGCATACGGAAAGGGAATCCTGCCGCGTGACCTCTTTATACTGCTCTGGATTCTTATGGCACTGTTCCTGGGCATCTACCTTATCAGACACCGTTCAGGCAAGGCCGGTCCGGTAGCCGGTCTGGTTTCACTGGCATTCGCAGCCTGGCTGGTTCCGGGTCTGTGGGGTGCACCGCTCAAGGCTATCAGCGCCTTCACACCGCCCATGAGCACTCAGATATTCGGTCATAACGACCAGACCGTAGAGCCTCAGTTCACTGATTACAGCGATGCGATAATTGCCGCCGAATCCACCGGCAAGCCCATTCTGGTGGACTTTACAGGATACGGTTGCGTTAATTGCCGCAAGATGGAGGCATCAGTCTGGACTGATCCTCGCGTGGCCGATAAGATAAGAAAGGATTACATTCTGGTGTCACTTTTTGTTGATGACAAGACTCCGCTAGCCAAGAGTTGGACCGTAACCGAGAACGGCAACAAGATCAAGATACGTACAGTGGGAGACAAATGGAGCCTGCTGCAGCGTCACAAGTTCGGTGCAAACGCCCAGCCGTTCTACGTGATAATAGACGCAAAAGGCAGACTGATCAAAGGTCCGTACACCTTTGATCCCGATCCTGAAAAGTTTTTGAAATTTTTGGATTAACCGCAGAATTATTTTTTCTCGCGTTTGATAACCTTCTTTTTGCGGACTGACCAGCCAAAGAAACCGGCAGGGTTAGTCACGTCAAAATACTCGCCGTGCGTGTAGGCGATAAGGTTCATGGCAGCCATGTCAAGCTTGTCGTCCTTGTCAATATATTTTGCATCAACAATCACATTCACTACCTCGGCCAGGAACATATCATGAGAGCCCAACGGTTTGATATCCACAACCTTACACTCAATTGAAACCGGGGCCTCCTCTACAATGGGAGCAGCCACCACCTCAGCCTTTCCCGGGGTGAGGCCGGCTTCTTTGAACTTATCCATATCACGCCCGGAACGTACGCCGCAAAAATCAGTTGCACGAGCTAAAGCCTTGTTTGTCAGATTAATAACAAAGCAGCCGTTACGCTTTATTACATCATATGAGTAACGCTCCGGACGAATGGAAACGTAGCACATAGGCGGATTGCTGCATACGGTTCCGGTCCATGAAGCGGTCATCACATTATACTCATCAGGGGTGGCGCCGCAGCTTACCAGGACTGCCGGCAGTGGGTAGATCATTGTACCCGGCTTGTAACTCTTTTTCATTTATCTGGAGTTGTCAGTTTTCTGAATACCACAGGTGTGGGAAGCGAGAATCTCATCAGTTCTCCCGTAACCGGATGGATGAATGCAAGACGGTAGTTGTGGAGCATGAGGCGACGTGCCGGATTTGTCTCGGCTCCGTATTTCATGTCACCTGCTATTGGGCAGCCCATTTCAGACATGTGAACCCTGATCTGGTTCTTCTTGCCTGTAAAAATCTCAACGTCCACAAGAGCATAGCGACCGCGGGTCTGGATCACCCTGTAATGGGTAATGGCAAGACGGCCGTTCTCCTGATCATTGGTAGAGAACACCTGCATATGGTCATTCTGAGTCAGAAGGCTCTCTATGGTATCCTCCGTCTTGGGAGGAATGTTCTCAGTCACGCAGATGTACTTGCGCTCCTTAACATAAAAATCCCAGTTGGAACGCATCTCAAGCATCATATCCTGATCCTTTGAGAAGAGAAGGATACCTGAAGTATACTGGTCAAGGCGGTGGCATACATAGAGTTCAGCCTCAGGATTTGAATGGCGGACATAGTCACGGACAATGTGGAAGGCGTTCTTTTCACGCGCATTGTCATTGGCTACGGAAAGAAGACCGGATGCCTTTTCAATCACCACCATGTACTTATCCTCATACAGGACCTTCACCTGAGGGTTGTTGAACTGATAGAATGAACGGCCGAAATTGACCTCTACGCTGTCTCCGGGCATAAGCGGAGTATCAAACTGCGTAACAGCCGAACCCTTTATTCCTATATGCTTGTACTTAAGCATTGACTTGACCTCGGTACGGCTCAGATTAGGTAATGATTTGATCAGAAAAGGAAGCAGCGTTGTCTCCTCTTCTACCTTATAGGATTTAATATTATCAGCCGTATAAAGCTTTCTGGTACCCATTTTACTGTCTAAAACCTATTGTAGCACAAAATTAAGAAAAAAACTCCATATCTCTTGGAAATAACAATTCGGGATTATATCTTTGCTACGTGTTTTTCATGGTATTAGATTTTATTTTAAGGGAAGCGGAACTGTGAAGTCCCGCTTCCCTGCTTTTTTATCCCACCCGCAGATTGCCGGGCCCCTTCAACCTAACATATTCACAAAAAACATTCCCAAATCATAAAAAAATTAAGAAATCGCCCATTTTTTTTAATAATGTAGCGCGCGAATCAAAAATATGACATATATTTGTAGTGCAAACAAGGAGAGAGAAGATTGGTTGTGAAACCGGTTCATCTAAATTTCAATTATTGGAAAAGGACTATTGAGAACGAGAGACCCGCTGTGCAGCGAGTCTCTTGTTTTTTTAAATCGGATGGTGATTTGCCTCAGGCCTCCTGATTCTTTTGAAGTTCCAACTGCCTGTCCTTCCAAATCTTAGGGGTTACCCCGTTTTTCTTGCTGAAAGCCGAGTTGAATGATGAAGCGCCGGAGAAACCGCACTCCATGGCTATCTCGTTCTGGGTTACACGGTCATGACTCATCAGATACTTCTCTGCATATGATATACGCAGCATATTGATGTAGTTCTGAAATGACATGTCATACCTATAATTAATATAATCAGAGAGTTCATCCTTGAATACGCCCAGCTTGTCAGCCACATTGTTGAGCGTCAGATCATGCTTGAGATACAGCTTATCCTCAACCACATACTTCTCAAGTTTCACACTGATAGTCTCACGGAGTTTCTCCAAAGCCTCCTCTTTAGCGGCATCCGATGTATGGAAAACAACATCTTCAGTCTTCTTATCGGCGGCAAAATCGTTACCCGGAGCCAACTCAGAAGGCCTCAGGACATCCTCAAACGCAGTCTCATCATCTGCCTTTCTTCCAAACCTTACATAATTCAGCAAGCCCGGAATTGAGTGATACTCCTGGGAGCCTGCAGTACCCACAAAAGCAATCATGGAGACAAATAATGCCACCAGGATAGAGCCCAGAGCGGTCAGCGGAATGGTATCCAATGAATTATCCTTTCCCAGAATGAGTGCTGAAACAACTATCAGGAAAAGCAGGAGCGACATAAAGAACTGAACCGGTCTGACGGGTGCCATTCTGCGTTTGAACAGAAATCCCCAAACCTGTTTTATATTGCAGACACCGCTTACGGCGCATTTCATCAGATTGATAGAGAAAAGCAGGAAATTTGCCAGAAGCAGACCCTTGAACATATAGGTGTAGCATGCATAGTACAGTATCTGGTTACGGTCCTGCAGATACGGAAACATGGGACCCTGGAATGTATAAGAATCAACCAGAATACCTACCGCGGTCTCATAACCGACTGAGTAAACGGACTCAATACCAACCATAAGCTGAACATACGGAACTACGCTCAATACATTATAAAACACACCTGAGGGCCTTTTTCCTTCAAGCGACTTTATATATTTAAGGAAATAGGGTATCATCATCAGGGCTGTCACCTGTTTGAACAGCGTAAACTGCATCAGCATGAATGCCTCATTGTCAAGTGACAATATGGTAAAAAGCAGGAACAGTGAAAATACCAGAAGAAACTGAGACAGTTTACGGTAAGAAGAACCCTTGGGAGTAAAAAGAAGATAAGAAAGGAACCAGAAAAAACTGGCTACACATGGTAAAAACAAAAA
>JAZMZT010000026.1:0-2318 GCA_045586125.1 Bacteroidaceae bacterium
AATCATGGAGGAGCCGTCTCCCTCATAATTGGGAATTACATAGTGGTCCACCAAGCAGTTCTCTGTAATCTTGGGCAGTCGGTATACCTCATCAGGGAAGAGTTCAACGTCTTCCACGCCGTCGGTATATGTAACGGTCCAATACTCCTCCAGATAGTCCGGAATTGCATTTCGATTCAGGTCATAAGCCCAGATGACATACAAGGTCACAGACTCGGTAATGGTGAATTCCTCAATGTTATCCGGATCCCATCTGGTAGTGCCGTAGCGAACAACGTCCTCAAGCTTTTCGGCATCGCCGGCTCCGTATATCTGCCCAAGCACAGAAGTGTCAGCAGTAACGCCAGCGGGCATCATATCACCTCTGCCGTCATAACTGAACATCGATCCGACCTCGGTCCACTCACTCGCTCCGAGTGTCATGCCCGCTATTGCGGGTATTCTGAAGTAATCGTTGGCAATCACCGAGCCTTCTCCGAACTCAACCTCAGGAGAAAGCTGCCCGCCGTTATAGTTCACAGTTAGGAATATCTCCCGGTAATCAGGGATGTCGTTTTCGTTGCGATCGTAGGCCCAGATGGCATGGAGGGTAATGTCCCCCGTGATTTCCAGCGTCGCTATATTTTCAATGTCCACATCGGGGTCGCCGTATCGCTCCACGCCGGCCAACAGGTCAGCATCATCCTCGCCATACACCTTTCCAAGTACGCGGGCATCCGTAGTGACACCCACCACCATCACAGTCTCATTCTCCGGATAAACAAACATTTCGGTGAGTCCATCGTCCGTAGGCAGCTGAGTGCTGTTGCCATCGCTGTCATATTTCGGTACGGTCATGGACAGCATACCATCAACCAGATAGTCCTCGGGTATGCCCGCTTCTGACGAGAATTTGCCTCCGTTGGGGTTGATCTTGAGAGTGCAGAATTGCTCCGGCTCCAGATAGTCGGGAATGTCGTTGTCGTTCATGTCTTCGGCCCACACCGCATAGAGATAAATACCGCTGTTGATCGTAAAGCTCTCGGTATTGGCACCGTATTCCTTCAGACCATAAATAACCAGTTCCTCATCGGGAGCTTCTTTGTATGTGTAAACTTTATCATATACAGACTCATCCTCGCTTACACCCACAAGCATTGCTCCGGTATTGTGTTGAAGTTTGGAATAAAGGCCGGTCATGAATTCTGCCGTTACCTCAGTTCCCCCCGCAAACTCTTGTCTGAAGCAGCCGTTTACAAGCGCAGAGCTATCCACATTGTAGAAATATCCGCCGTTGGGGTCCACGGTGAGCAGATAGTTTCGCGTAGTATCGATCTTGCCTGTGAAGATCATGTCCCTGGTGATACTTATGGCAGTGCCGGGTTCATACATGGTAATCAGGCCAACATAGTCGTGCTCCCAATAGAAGCCATCAGCCTCAACCTCCCAGCCCCATTCCTTCATCCCCTCCGGTGTGGGCAGATTGATACGGCCAACATAGTCTGTTCCCGGATTGATCAGCACAGTCTTTTTCTCGCTTTCGCCGATATTGCCGTCGCCGTCAAGATCTATCTGATAGGTGATGTTGAAGGGAATGTCCGCCAGGAAGTAGTATTCGCCGGTATCGCCCAGAAGATAGTTGGTGTTCTGCAGGGTGAAACCTGTACGGGCAGGCTTGTAGTAGTCGTAGTTTATCAGCTTCGTACCTGCGGGAGCGTTGTCATAGATATAAAGGGTAGGTTCAAAATCAGTATATATAGTGCCTGTTACGGAAATGCTGACATCCGGGCCAACATAGATATGCTGATCTTCGCCCAGCTGGATATTGCCTCTTACCGCAAAACAATCAGAGTCCGCCATTTGAGAGAGAAGCTTTAGGGTTTCAATATCCAGTCCGTCTTCCTCAAGCTCGCCATTCTGGTACATTTCATAAACCTTTTCGCAAAGGTCTTTGATGGAATAGCCCGAAATAATATTATAGTCCTCTGTCGCAATCTCGGACAAATCGCCATCCAACTCATATTCAGGATATGCCATCATAACAAGGGCATACTTAAATATGTATATTTCGTTCTGGAGAGAAATGGCCCAGCCACCATCGCCGTTATCTTTTATACTGCCGCCTGTCCATGTAAAACATTCTTCTCCGCTGAGCAGGTTGGATACTGCCACGGCATGCCCCTTGTTGGAAGCTGCCGAGTTCTCCGAAATAACACCACCGGTCATATTGAAATAGCAGTTGCCGCCGCCGAGCCAGACCGCTCCGCCACCGCCGCCGCATGCAAGACCCTCGGTACTTATTGAGCGGTTGCCGGAAATGGTGCCGCCGTACATATTGA
>JAZMZT010000027.1:0-21988 GCA_045586125.1 Bacteroidaceae bacterium
ATTGCCGTTCATCTGACCTGAATAGGGAATGAATATGCTGTGTCCCTCAAATCCGGGAACATTGCTTGTAAAACGCATTCCGGCTGCACCGTTCAGGGTAGCAGTATCATAAGTGCAGTTTTTCACCAACTCTACAATCTCATCGTTGGTAGGAATACGCCAGCCGTCACCTAACATTACTGTGGCTGCGTCATCGGTCGGCTCAAGGCGGTTAAGATTGTCGGCTTTGAGGTATTGATGGGACTGTCCCTGGGCGGTGTATTTGTCCATACCATCCTGCTGCTGAGGAAAGGACGAGTAGCGGTAGTTGCCCCATGAATAAGTCTCCTTGGGTTCAATCTCGGCCCAGGCGTAATAGTCACCGTATCTCTCCGGTGCCGATGCTCCCAAGTTGGCATTGGCCCACAGAACGCTCAGTCCCAGATCCACGTATTCAAACTCATGGGGAGTTACTGTTATGGTGCACTGTGCAGTCTTGCCGTATGCGGTAACCTGAACTTTGCAACTGCCCGGGCCTGCGGCCACTAAAAGGCCGTCTTCAACAACTTTTACTACGTTTTCATCGGATGATTGCCAGGTGCAGGCGCTGTTCACGTCACGCTTTCCCATTGTCACTTTCAGTCTGGTGCCTGCACCCTGCTGCAAAGTGAGTCTTGTTTTTTCTAACGTGATTCCGGACACCTCCTTACCTGACAACGGCATCACCATACGTACCGACTGTTCCGATTCACGGTTCTCGCTGTGCCACTCATCGGCTCCGCGCTTGAAATTGAAACCGTATGCGGCCTCATTATCAGGCTGGACGCCCGGGGTGGAGCACCAGTATGATGCGTATGCGCCTACCTGCATCAGCTTGCCGTCCTGAAGCCAGCCTGCTGCGGGCAGGAATATGCTCTTGTCCGTATATCCTTTTATCTTGCTTGTAACCAGGTATCCGCCTATACCGTTCTGCTCGGTCCATTTCCACGAGCAGTATTCACGCAGTTCATCCCATTCGGCCTTGGTGCCCATGCGGCTGCCGTCAGTAGTCTTCAGCTCCATAGCATCGGGCCAGCGGTAATACCAGCCTACCGGTCTGTCGGCAGTTATACCGGTATTTAAGGTACTCCACTTTACACTCAATCCCAAATCAACGTACTCCTGTGCTGACACTACGCTGCACAAGGCACAGAAAAAGACAATTGCAGAAAAACGTATTCTCATAATCATATAATTGTACTTTTGATAATTCTGAAGGCATCTCATGTTAAAACCCATTTTGAATAATTAACAGCCTTGACTGCAGGACAAAAGTATCACACCTGAATCCTAAAAGCAACAAAAAACCGTTGCAAAACCGTTGCATCTGAAATAATGACTACTTTTGTGTAATTAAATACAGATTCCATATGGCAAGATTCAAAAGGATATTGCTCAAGCTCAGCGGCGAGAGCCTGATGGGTGAGCAGCGTTACGGAATAGACGAGAAGCGTCTTGGTGAGTATGCACAGCAGATCAAGGAGATACATGATATGGGCGTGCAGATTGGAATTGTGATTGGCGGCGGTAACATATTCCGCGGTCTCAAGGGCGCAGGCAAGGGCTTTGACCGCGTCAAGGGTGACCAGATGGGTATGCTGGCAACCGTAATAAACGGCCTTGGACTCAGCTCCGCACTCACATCGATAGACTGCCCCAACAAGGTGCTCACCGCCATCCGCATGGAACCTATAGGCGAGCTCTACAGCAAGTGGAAAGCCATTGACGCAATGGAGCAGGGTCAGGTGGCCATTCTGGTGGGCGGCACCGGCAATCCCTACTTTACAACCGATACCGGCTCATCCCTGCGTGGTATAGAGATTGAGGCCGATGTCATGCTCAAGGGCACCCGCGTGGACGGAGTCTATACAGCCGATCCCGAGAAGGACCCCACCGCCACCAAGTTCGATGAGATCACATTCGATGAGATTTACAACCGCAACCTCAAGGTTATGGACCTGACCGCCACTACAATGTGTAAGGAGAACGGTCTGTCAATCTACGTATTCAATATGGATATTCCAGGCAACCTTAAGAAGGTGATAGAGGGTGAACCCATCGGTACCCTGGTGCACAAGTAAAAGAAGAGGGAGCTCATCGGGCTCCCTTCTTTATTTCTTTACCTCCTCAAAATCCACGTACTCGCCGTCTGAGTCTGAGAGGACTTTCTTTTTGGCGCGTGTGCGCTTGCGCACGGTCTGTTGTCCCTCGTTATCCTGTTTCTGATCGCGTCCTACAAGTCTACGGAAGAAGCGTACTATGGCGTTAAGGAATGTAGCCAGGAGGTCACGCGCAAAAGTAAGTACTGCAAGCAGTACAAACAGCAGGATGATTATTGTTATTGAGAAAAGTATAAGCATGTATTACGTTTTCTGAATAGACGGCAAAAAGTTTGCCTTGTTAATCAGTGCTGACCTTTTGTCAGAACTGATAGTATGATATACCAGCCTATTACGGCGGCAAGTCCTCTTTCCTGAAGCAGGATAAGGATAACAACCGAAACGATCAGGAATATAAACCGTATCTTGTTATCAGTCCAATTGAGGCTCTTGAACTTGAGAGAGAACATAGGTATCTCGCTCACCATAAGTCCTGCAAACAATATCACGAGTACACCTACAATCCAGGGTGCGGCAGGTATTGCGCTCAAATCCAACTGGAACAGACCGCACCAGAAAAGGGCGTTGGCGGGAACTGCCAGACCCAGGAACGATGATGTCTGGCGTTCGTCAATATTGAACTTGGCAAGTCGGAGTGCTGCAAACACTACCAATGCCAATCCTATATACGGATAAAGGGTCTCAAGCGCCTGACAGCCGTAATTGAACTGGCGCAGGGTCATGAGACACAACATGGCGGGAGCCAGACCGAATGTGACAAGGTCTGCCAGTGAGTCCAACTCTTTGCCCAGGGGTGAATATGCCTTGATGAGTCTGGCGGACAGGCCGTCGCAGAAATCAAACAGTGCACCGGCAACCACCCAGACAAGGGTGTGCCATGCGTCGGCATGAAATGCGGCCATCACAGCCATGCAGCCCGAAAGAAGGTTGCAGCATGTAATGGTATTGGGGATGTGTCTTGTTATGCGGTTTGCCATTGTTTTACGATAGTTTTGCCAGGATGGTGATATCGGCCGTTACCTTCTGGTTCATTTTTACGCAGACCAGAGAATCAACGGGCAGATAAACGTCTACCCTGGAGCCGAATTTTATGAATCCCATGTGACGGTCAATCCTGGCTTCGTCACCCGGTTTGCAATATGTTACCACTCTGCGTGCAAGGGCGCCGGCTATCTGGCGTAGCATTATCTCCTTGCCGTCAGGGGTCTTGATGACTACCAGTGAACGCTCGTTTTCAGTGCTTGCCTTGGGTTTGAAGGCTGCATGGAAGTTACCGTCCTGATGTTCGGACTTTATTACCGTTCCGTTTACGGGGAACCAGTTGGCGTGAACACTCCATACACTCATGAATATGGACACCATCAGCCGGCGGTCATTGAAATAATCGGTCTCATCGACCTCCTCAATAGCCACGACTGTTCCGTCGGCGGGTACTACCACGACTTTTTCCTGATCATCACTGGGGAAACGTCTTACCGGGTTCCTGAAAAAATTCAGAAAAAACAATACGAACAGAAGTGTCAGTCCCAGTGCCGCGTAAGACCACCATCCCATGATGGAGGGAATCAGGAACAGCGGCAGGTTTATTACAAAGAAAAGGATTGCCACTATAGTGAGAGTGGTCTTTCCCTCCGGATTTATTGTGGTATGTTTTCCGTTGTTTTCGGCCATGTCCTATATCTGTCTTGATTGACAAAGATAGGACATTTCAGTAAATAATGGCATACTTATTGTATTGTATTTTACAGCGGGTTTTTTTGTTGAAAACTTTGAGGGGCTCGGGATTGTCTCTCTTTCCAAATGGAATTAACTTTAAAAACTTTTTCATCCCAAAGGTAAAATGCAGGAATTCGTTCATCTTCATGTTCATACGCAGTACTCTCTGCTGGACGGTCAGACCAACATCAAGAAGTTGGTTGACAAGGCTATAGCCGACGGTATGCGCGGCGTTGCCGTTACTGATCACGGCAACATGATGGGCATTAAGGAGTTCAAGAACTACTGCGACAAGGTCAATGACAAACTTAAGGAGGAGGGTAAGCACTTTAAGCCGATAATAGGCTGTGAGGTATATGTGGCACCCCGCCGCAAGGAGCAGCGCGATAGCAAGGAACTGGACGGCGCCAACTACCACCTCATACTTCTGGCCAAGAACGAGAAGGGTTACCATAACCTGATAAAGATTGTGTCAAGGGCCTGGATGGACGGATTCTACTCACATCCCCGTACTGACAAATATGACCTGGAAAAGTATCACGAGGGCATAATATGCTGCTCGGCATGTCTGGGCGGTGAGGTTCCCAAACTCATCACAGCTGGTAAGATAGATGAGGCCGAACAGGTGGTCCAGTGGTTCCATAACCTTTTCGGCGAGGACTACTACCTGGAACTGCAGCGTCACAAGGCCACCGTACCCAACGCCAACCATGAGGCGTTCCCCCTGCAGCAGAACGTGAACAAACATCTCATTGAGATGTCACGCAAGTTCGGCATCAAGATGGTCTGCACCAATGATGTCCATTTCCTTGATGAGGAGAATGCCGATGCCCACGAACTGCTGATATGTCTCTCCACCGGACGTACTCCCGATGACCCCAACCTGATGCGTTACTCCAAGCAGGAGTGGCTCAAGACCACCGAGCAGATGCCCCGTCTGTTTGAGGATGTACCGGAGGCTCTTGCCGGAACGGTAGAGATCCTGGACAAGGTTGAGGAGTACTCCATCAACCACCCGCCTATCATGCCTAACTTTGCCATCCCGGTGGAGTTCGGAACAGAGGAGGAGTACCGTCAGCGTCTGACTGAGGAGGACTTGTTCAATGAGTTCACCTGCAACGAGCATGGTGAGACCGTCATGTCCAAGGAGGATGCCGACAAGAAGATCAAGAAACTGGGCGGCTATGACAAACTGTACCGTATCAAACTGGAGGCTGACTATCTGGCCGAACTGACATTCAAGGGTGCCAAGGTACGTTACGGTGACCCCATACCTGACAGCGTGATGGAGCAGCTCAAGTTTGAGTTGCATATCATGAAGACCATGGGTTTCCCGGGTTACTTCCTCATAGTGCAGGACTTTATCAACGCGGCCCGTACGGAGCTGGGAGTATCGGTAGGACCGGGTCGTGGATCGGCCGCAGGATCGGCTGTGGCATACTGCCTGGGAATCACGCAGATTGACCCCATCAAGTATGACCTGCTGTTTGAGCGTTTCCTCAACCCTGACCGTATATCACTCCCTGATATCGATGTGGACTTTGATGATGACGGCCGCGGCCGCGTGCTCCAGTGGGTGACCGAGAAATACGGAAAGGAGAAGGTTGCCCATATCATCACCTACGGCACCATGGCTACCAAGATGGCCATCAAGGATGTGGCCCGCGTGCTTGAGGTTCCGCTGGATATATCCAACAACCTCTGCAAGGCCATACCTGACCGTCTGCCCGATGACCCCAGCGGCAAGCCCCGCAAGATGAATCTGACAAATGTGCTGGAGTGTGTACCTGAACTGCAGCAGGCCGCCGCATCATCCGATGAGAAACTGCGCAAGACCATCCAGTTTGCCAAGATGCTTGAGGGTAACGTTCGCGGCACCGGCGTTCATGCCTGCGGTACCATCATCTGCCGTGACGATGTGACAGACTGGGTGCCTGTTTCGTGGGCTACCGATAAGGATACCGGTGACCGCCTGCTGGTTACCCAGTATGAGGGCAGCGTGATTGAAGATACCGGTCTTATCAAGATGGACTTCCTGGGTCTTAAGACCCTTTCCATCATAAAGGAGGCCGTTGAAAATATCAAGTCAAGCCTTGGTATTGACCTTGACATTGATACCATACCCATAGATGACAAGAAGACCTTCCAACTCTATTGTGAGGGCCGTACCATAGGTACGTTCCAGTTTGAATCGCCCGGTATGCAGAAATACCTGCGTGAACTGCAGCCCGGTGTATTTGAAGACCTTATAGCCATGAACGCCCTGTACCGTCCGGGCCCCATGGATTACATACCTGACTTTATTGACCGTAAACTGGGCCGCAAGCCTATTGAGTATGATATACCGGTCATGGAGAAGTATCTTAAGGATACCTACGGTATTACGGTCTATCAGGAGCAGGTCATGCTGCTGTCACGCCTGCTGGCCAACTTTACACGTGGTGAGAGTGATACCCTGCGTAAGGCCATGGGTAAGAAACTCAAGGACAAACTGGATCACCTTAAGCCCAAGTTCATTGCCGGCGGTCAGGCCAACGGTCATGACCCCAAGGTACTTGAAAAGATATGGGCCGACTGGTAGAAGTTTGCATCATACGCGTTCAACAAGTCTCATGCCACCTGCTACTCTTGGGTAGCCTACCAGACCGCATATCTTAAGGCCAACTACCCGTCACAGTATATGGCTGCGGTGCTGAGCCGTGCCGGTGATATCACTGAGGTCACCAAACTCATGGACGAGTGCAAGGCCATGGGTATAAACGTACTCGGGCCCGATGTGAACGAGAGTGTACCCCGATTCGGTGTCAACGCCAAGGGCGATATCCGCTTTGGAATGGCATCGGTCAAGGGAGTGGGCGAGAATGCGGTATCGGCCATTGTAAGCGAGCGTAAGGCCAACGGTCCGTACAAGAGCATATTTGACTTTGTGCAACGCGTGAACCTGAGTGCCTGCAACCGCAAGAACATTGAGAACCTGGCCATGGCCGGTGCGTTTGACTGCTTCCCCGAGATAAGGCGTGAGCAGTTCGTTCAGCCTTGCGGAAAGAATGAGGTGTTCAGCGATGTGCTGGTGCGTTACGGCACCAAGTACCAGACTGACCGTATGGAGTCACAGTTCTCACTGTTTGGTGATATGGGCCACACGGACCTGATTGCCACACCTGCTATCCCCGAGGCTGCCGAGTGGCCTCTGCTGGAGCGTCTCAATAAGGAGAAGGAACTGGTGGGAATCTATCTGTCGGCTCATCCGCTCGATGAGTACAGGGTTATACTGGAGAACGTGTGCAACGTAAGCGTAACGCAGCTTGAGGACCGTCAGGCTCTGGTGAACAAGGACCTGATAATGGGCGGCGTGGTGACTGGTGTCCGCGAGTCACGCACCAAGACCGGCAAGCCCTGCGGATTTACCCGTATTGAAGACTTTACAGGTTCATCTGAGATAGCCCTGTTCGGCGAGCCCTGGCTCAAATGGGCCAATATGATGAAAGAGGGCAATTACCTCTTTATCAAGGCCAAGTGTCAGCCCTACAAGTTCAACCCCGAGAGAGTGGACCTTGTTATCAACTCCATTGAACTGCTGCAGGATGTAAAGGACGATGCCATCAGTTCCATTACGCTGACCATGCCTGTTTCTGAACTTGACAAGGAGTTTGTAAGTGACCTGGATACACTTACCGGAACCGAGGGTAAGACCACGCTCAAGTTCATCATCACAGACCTGACATCGCCTGATAACAAGGTGTCGCTGACATCGGCCACCAGAAGGATCACCGTGACGCAGGATTTTATGGATTATATAAAGAAGAGAGAATCAATCAAATATTCATTCAACCAATAAACACCAACATTATGGAATTGGAAATTACCAGTCAGAATTTTGATGAGATCAAGCAGCAGGGCAAACCCGTGCTCGTTGATTTCTGGGCTACATGGTGCGGACCCTGCAAGCGTCTGGGACCCATCATCGAGGAGATTGCAGCCGAGTATGACGGCAAGGCTATCATTGGCAAGTGCGATATAGAGGAGAACGATGAGCTTACCGAGCAGTTCGGAATCATGAACGTTCCTACTGTAGTGTTCTTAAAGGATGGCAAGGAGGTGGACCGTGTTGTCGGCCTGGCCATGAAGAACGTTTATCAGGATAAACTTAACGCACTGCTCTGATTATGGCACAGGATGAGTTCCTTGAAGATGACCTGGACGATCAGAAGACCGTCGAGTACATCAAGAATACGCTGCCGCAGGAACTGAAGGATAAGTATACTGACGATATCCTCTATTACATGCTGGATGTCATCAATGACTACTTCACCACCAGCGGCGTACTGGATCAGGAACCCGATGCGGACGGCTGCATTGACATTGACAATGATGCACTTGTTGCATATATCATCAAGGAGGCCAAGAAGGACAAGATAGGTACCTTCCCGGCCGATGAGGTGATACTCATTGTCGAGGCTGAAGCCGACTACGTGGATTCCCTGGGGGAATAATCTTACAGAGTAATTGTTCTGGAACCATCACTGTTTTCGGTGATGGTTACTTTTTTTGCGTCAAGCGGAAGGAGTTCCTCAACCAGTTCGGGCCACTCGATGAAACAGAGGGCGCCGCTGTAGAAATAGTCCTCATACCCCAGGTCATAGACCTCCTCAAGTTTCTTGATGCGGTAAAAGTCAAAGTGGTATATGAGTTCGGCCGTGGTCTCGGAGCGGTACTCGTTGATTATGGCAAAGGTGGGTGAGTTGACCTCATCCTCTACGCCCAGCAGCTTGCACAGGGCCTTTATGAATGTGGTCTTGCCGGCTCCCATCTTACCGTAGAATGCGAATACGGTGTCATCGCCCATCTGGCCGATAAACTCACGGGCTGCCTCTTCTATGTGGTCAATGTCTTTTATTGTGATTGTCATTTCTTCTTGGGGTTAAGTGTTATGAAAGGTATTATCATCTCCTCAAGCGAAACGCCTCCGTGCTGGAAGGTCTCCTTGTAGAATGATGCAAAGTTGTTGAAGTTGTTCTGATATACAAAATAGTCAGCATCCGTACAGAAGATATATGATGTGCTCACGTTGGGTGAGGGCAGGTGGGCCTTGAGTGGCTCGCTTATCTCATATACATCCTTTGCGTTGAATCCCAGGTTCTTGCCCAGTTTGTAGCGCAGGTTGGTGTTGGTGGTGCGGTCACCTGCTATCTTGACGGCGTGATTTACCATGATACTGCCGTGATCAGTGGTGATCATGACCTTGCGGCCGGTGGCAGCCATTGAGCGGAACAGTTCACGTACCGATGAGTGGCGGAACCATGACAGTATCAGGCTGCGGTAGGCGGCCTCGTCATTTGCCAGTTCACGCATCATGCGGGAGTCAGTCTTGGAGTGTGACAGTATGTCAATGAAGTTCACAACCACCACGTTCAGGTCATTCTGCAGCAGGTTGTTGAACTGGCTTATCAGTTTATCGGCCGATGCGGAATCGTTCACCTTGTTATATGAAAAGGTGTCCTTGCGGCGGTAACGTTCTATCTGAGTCTGAATAAGGGGCGACTCGTTTATGTTCTTGCCCTCCTCGGAGTCCTCATCGACCCAAAGGTCGGGGAACATACGGCTTATCTGCTCGGGCATGAGGCCTGAGAATATGGCGTTGCGGGAGTACTGGGTGGCAGTGGGCAGTATGCTGTAGTAGAGTTGCTCGTCAAAGCTGAAGAGTTCGGCAAGTTCCTGACTCAGTATGCGCCACTGGTCATAACGGAAGTTATCCATCACAATCAGGAACAGTTTCTCACCGTTATCCAATGCCGGGAAGACAAACTTCTTGAAGAGGTCGGGACTCATGACGGGGCTCTTTTCGCGGTCCTTCATCCAGTCCATGTAGTTGCGCTTTATGAACTTGGCAAAGGCGGCGTTGGCCTCGGTCTTCTGCATCTTGAGCATGTCATGCATGGAACTGTCGGCCTCCTTGAGTTCAAGTTCCCAGTATACCAGTTGGCGGTATACCTCTATCCAGTCATCGGCTGTGAGGGAGTCATTGATCTGCATGCTCAGACGCCCGAAGTTCTGCTGGTAGTTACGGTCGGTCTCGGCAGTGACTATATCACGTTTGTGTATGTTCTTTTTCAGTGACAGCAGTATCTGGTTGGGGTGGACTGGCTTGATAAGGTAATCGGCAATCTTGGAGCCGA
Source organism: Bacteroidaceae bacterium (assembly GCA_045586125.1). GTDB lineage: Bacteria > Bacteroidota > Bacteroidia > Bacteroidales > Bacteroidaceae > Colenecus. The sequence continues at coordinate 10,031 of JAZMZT010000027.1, forward strand.
TGGCCTGGTCCATGATGTTCTCCTCCTCACTCTTGGTCACCATGACGACGGGGATGTTGGGATCTATCTCCTTGATGTGTGACAGAGTCTCAAGACCGCTCATTCCCACCATGTGCTCGTCAAGCAGCACCAGGTCATACTGACGCTGACGGCACATGTCCAATGCGTCGTGGCCGTTGGTGACAGTATCCACATCATATCCCTTGTTCTCAAGGAACATTATGTGTGCTCTGAGCAGATCTATCTCGTCATCGACCCAAAGCAGCGTTCCGTTCTTAATCTCCGTCTTCTCCATCCTGGGCGTATTCTTCAAAGAGTGTGGCTCCGTCAATGTCAAACTCCGGTATGTTCAGGAAGTGTTCCTCGTAGAACTCCTGGTAGTCATTGAAACTGAAGTGCTTCAGGAGCGTCTCCAGATTCTTGCGCGTTATCACGACGGCCTTTATTCCACTCAGCTTGCTGGCCATATCGGCGTCTTCATACAGATTGCGCTGATAGACGTAAGCCTCGTCAAAGTTAAGAAATTCTCCGACTATCATCATGCCTATTCCCTGCTCAGTTTCAAAACTGATGTCAAAGTTTCTCATCATGTAGTTGGTGAAGTTGAATCTGGCCACCTCAAACAGCAGTTGGTTCTGGTTGAGTTCTCCCTCGGGATAGGCCAGAAGGAATATGAAAGGCTCGTACCGTTCAGGGCTGAACTGAGGTGTTTCACTCTGTGCGGTGTCGCTTTGTGTGGTGCCGTTACGACGGTCCCAGATTGAACTGAATGACGTGGACTGGAGTATCCTTCCGTTCTGGATGCCCTGTGCAATCAGGCCTGCCAGTTCACTTATCTCATTCTGGGGGTATTTGGATACTATCTCTTTGAGTTTCTCCAGGAAGGTGTCGGTATCACCCGCCTGAAGGTCCAGGGCGGCATCCAGGAACATGAACTTGGCGCGGTGCGCTCCCTTGGGATATTTGCCGGCCGATATCTCGCAGTTGTTCTTTACCGTCAGACGGTCACCTTTGCGGAATGCGTCATAAGTGACCACATAGATTGAATCTTCGCGGTGCTTTCCGTATCGGGCGTTGTCGATATAGTCCGGATCGCAGACCATCACCGTGTAATCACTCTCGGGGTAGAGTCTCTGCATACGGTTACGGCAACTGTCCGCCATGTCAAACCTGCCCCAGAGCGAGTACATGAGGTAGAGGTTGTACAGGGCGTCATCGGCCTCCTGGGCATCGGGATAGTCATGGGCTATTCGTGTCAGTGAGGTTTCGGCATCGGGATACTCCTCAAGACGGTCCTTGTAGATGATTCCCTGTTGCAGGAGAGCCTCTGTTATGAGTTGGTCGGAATTGGCCCGCTTTTCCTCTGAGTAGGGTATCTGCTGCAGGTAGTATTCGCGTTTGTAGGGGTCAGTCTCCTGAGGAGTTACGGCAATGGAGTCAACAATGATATCACCCAGGGTGTCAGGCTCCAGACCTGACTGGTCTTCCAAACCTGCGTCGGCAAACTCTGTCATGGGGGCAAGGGTGGTCTTGTTAGACCTGCGCCAGTTGTCCTCAAGTTTGCGGTCACCCCACTGCTTTACGAACTCTTTCCTGCCGCGTGAGACTGCATTCGTGTTGTAGAAGTACCACTGTCCTGCCTGGGTGTTATCATCGGCCTGTATGGACAGTTCCGATGCGGCTCCCTTGCGTGCGGCTTCCTTCTCCTCCTGTTTGCGGCGTTCCTCCTCAAGACGGTCCTTCTCCTTCTGCTCCTCAATCACCTTGTCAATGATGCTGTAGAGTCTCTCCTCGGGGAGGGTGGAGAGCCATTGCAGGCTGTCCTGCATCTTTACGGTCTCTGAGCAGTTTACCAGATCCTCCAGTACCTCGGAGCGCAGTTTTACGGTGGAGTACTCCTTATGTGTGGAACCAATCATTCCCACTGCCTGTGAATAGCAGCGGGATGCGTTGGGGTAGTCCTTCATATTCCAGTAGAGGTTGGCCATGGTGAGCAGCAGGATTCCCTTCTCGGGCGATGCCTTGTCACTCTTGTCGGCTCCCTCATTGTAGAGTTTCAGAGCAGTGACGGTGTCTCCGCGCATCAGGTGGATATTACCCATGGCATAATAGACCTGGTCCAGTTTCTCCTTGTTGTTGGGGTCCCGCTCCATGCGCTTGAGTTTCTTCATTATCTTGCGCAGATTGCCGTCTTGGGCCATGGTCTCGGTCTGCTGTATGCGGGCATGGAACGCTATGTCATGCGGAGGACTCATGCGGACAACCTTTCCGAACATACGGTAGGCGTCATCATTGCGGTCAGTGGTTTTGTAGAGTTGGGCAAGCAGATACCTTTCACGTATGCGCTGCAGTTTGCTCACTCCCTTGCGGTTTATGGCCTCCTCCAACAGTGGGATGGTTTCCTCAAAACGCTCCTGGTTCAGCAGGTGTGAGGCAAAACGGGTCTGATAATCCAGATGGCGGGCCACGCTGGTCTTAGTCTGGCCTGAACGCTGGAACAGTTCCTCGGCCTCATAGTACCAACCCAGTTCCGAGTAGCACTGGGCCATCTTGTACTGTGCCTCGGCAACAATCTCGGGCTCGTCAAAATAGAGTTTGGTGATGTACGAGTAGGTGCTTGATGCCTCAATGAAATCACCCTTCTGGCGCTGTGCATCGGCCATAAGGAACCATGCGTGCCAGAGGAAGGGGTTGTATTCGTTCTTGTTATGGAATGCCTTGTCTGATTCAGACGGAGTGCCTTTCTTTTTCTGGGGCTTTACGGAAATGGAGTGCAGTTTGATACCCTTCTGCGCCTTCTCTATGGCCTTGTCGTAGTCCGAAGAACCTATGCCTATGACCTTTTCATCACTTATGGGGTCCAGGTCCAGGATCTCCAGCAGATTGTCCTTCTTGCTCCTTTCCTGTGATTCAAATCCCCTTCTGTAGGCTTCACTGCCGTTAAAGTAGACGTTGTATTTAGTGACCAGCGCCTGATATGAACGTGAGGCGGCAGTGTTACGGGATGTGGAACAGCCGGTTACCACTGCAAGCAGCGGCAATATCAGTATGAAAATGGCTGTCCTGGTCCTTGTCATTCCGTTATACCTCGTTCATCATGGAGTAGCACTCCTCCTTAAGTTCGTCAGGCAGTTCAATCTCCCTGGCCTGGAGGCATTCCATCCATTCCCGGACCTCTTTCTGCTGCATGGTATACATCACGTAGCGGAACTCCTCGACCTCCTGGTCGGTGTATCCGTCCGAGTTGCGTCCCTTGAAGCGGTCCAGGTCCTCATCGTCAAAATACTGAGCGCTGCGCAAACGGGCCTCGGCCAGTTTCTGCTTTTCACATACCGCATGCTTGCCGCAGCACTCGCCGGCGGGTATGGCAGGTTCAGGCTGCTCTGTCTGATCCGGACTCAACTTGCTTGTTCTGTTATACCTTTCAAGCCGGTACAGAATAATAAGCAACACCAATACTACTGCACAGATATAGTATATCATACTGTTATAACGGAATACTTGATGCTAAATTGCGAAAGTACAAAATCAAATTAAAAAACGAGGACGATTTCTCGTTCTCGTTTTTTCTTTCCAGTCGAAAAAACAAATTAAAAAACGAGGACGATTCCTCGTTCTCGTTTTTTTAACCAGTCGGGGTGACTGGATTCGAACCAGCGACCACACGCCCCCCAGACGCGTACTCTAAACCGGGCTGAGCTACACCCCGCTGACGGTTTCAGGCCTTGCGGCTTTCAAAACCGGCGCAAAGGTATTCCTTTTTATGATATTATCCAATAATTCGCCCAAAATTATTTTGAAGATTTCTTAATCTCCTTAATCTTTGCCTTTACGGGCGACTTCTTTTCCGGGCTGTTTATGATAGCCGGCTGCAATGAGAAACTCTCCAGAGGCTTGGCCTCAGTGAATCCCATAGGCACCGTATGTCCGTTTTCGTTGTACTCAAAGCCTACAAAATATCTGGTGTAGGGCTTCATGGTCTCAGTTGAGAAAACAGTGGTGATTGAGAATGTCTGACCGGGTTTGATCTTGAGTTTCTTGGCTGCCAGAACCTGAACGCTTGATTCACGCTCCACGATTCGGAGGAATACCGGGCCTACATAAGTGCTGTCTCCTTCATTTACCACTTGGAAAGTGACATAGCCTTCATCGCCCACATGGAGTCTTTCAAGACCCAGTTCAGGGTCGCTGCACATTTTCAGATTCTTACCGAAATTTGGAAAATTGATGAACTGTGCATGGACTGAGACGGCAATCATTGCGGTCAGTAAAAGAGAAAACAACCTTTTCATAAGCATTGAGAATAGATAGTTCTTATCAAAGATATTGCAAAGATTTACAAATGTCAAGAAAACGGAGCTTTTTAACCTTCGCGGCAGAAATCAAGCATCTCCAGGAAAAGGTCGGCGCTTACGCTGCAACTGCAAAGCGAACCGTCAGGCCCGGGTAACAGCGCATCGGCCCGGTCCTGTCCGTTCAGGCATTCCGTCTTGAGGCTGTCATACCATTTGCAGTCCAGAATTACGGGTCCGAACTGCTCACGGGCGGAATACTGGACCTGACGCAGTTGTGCGGAACTGAGACCGCAGAGCGCGAATGCAAGGTATGAAGCACCCACCGTTGCCCATGCCTGTGCCCCGCCTTCAGGGTATTGAAGGCCGTGCTCCGATGCGGCCCTGCTGAAGGCCGTCTCAAGTACCGATGAGAACTGTTTGAGGTCCATATAGTGCAAAAATAATATAAATGACGCTTGTGTGTGCAACTTCTGATTAAACCATTTAAAATCAGCGTTGTCAAAAAATCAGACTTCGCGATTATGAGAAAATCATTACTGTTACTGACCTTATTCTCCATTCTCATACCGTCGGTATGCGCCGCTCAGAAGGATTCCAAGGAGAAACCCAAACTGGACGGAAAGGTTTCTGTCAATGCCCGTATCATTGACGGCTCAACTACTGAGAATATGCCTCAGGTGACAGTACAGCTTTTTGAATTACCCGATACCTCATTCCTGTACGGAACCGTAACCGATAACGAGGGATGGTTCAACATCAAGAAAGTGCCGGTAGGAGAGTTCCTGCTGCGCTATTCATTCATGGGCTATTCAACCCAGGAATTCAGTTTCAAGACTGTAAAAGAGGATCGCGAGCGTGCGCTTGGCGTGTTCAGAATGTATGAACAGAGCATCGTGCTCACCGAGGCCGTCATTGAGGATGCGCTTCCGCCAACACAGGTGGTAGATGATACGCTTATGTACAACGTGAGCGCTTTCCGCGTGCCTGAGGGATCTGTACTGGAGGAACTGATAAAGCGTCTGCCCGGCGTTGAGGTCGATGAGAACGGAGGCATCACCGTGAACGGCCGCCGTGTATCACGCATTCTGGTTGACGGACAGGAGTACTTTGGCAATGACCAGCAGATGGCCACCAAGAACCTTCCTGTAAATATAATTCGCCGCATCAAGACTTACCAGCGTCAGAGTGATCTGGCCCGTATTACCGGAATTGATGACGGTGAGGAGGAGACGGTCATGGACCTGGAGATAAAACCCAACATGCGTAACGGCTGGCTTCATAACATAGACGGAGGTATAGGAAAGCCCGTGGGCAAGAACGATTACGGTGAGTGGGTCAAGTATCTCTATTCGGGCCGATACACGCTTAACCGTTTCCAGGCCAACACCCAGTTCTCGGTCAATGCCAATACCCAGAACTCCGGTAGAGGTAACGGTGTGGGCTACAACCACCAGTTGGGTGTGAACTTCTCAAAGAACATAGGCGAGCCCTATCCGCGCCGCCGTAATGAGTTCCCGCTGGTGATAGGCGGTAATATAAGGTATAACGGTTCTACTTCACGCTCACTCAGCGAGTCGGAGTCAGAGACTTTCACCTCTCAGTTCCAGCCCGCCTCATTCCGCAACAACCGCTCCAACAGCAACAGCGGCAACAACAGCGTGAGCGGTGAGTTCCGCATGGAGTGGAAACCCGATTCTTCACTGAACATCATATTCCGCCCCAGTTTCCAGATAAGCCGCAACCACAGCAACTCCAACAGCGGGTCTGTGACGTTTAACGAGGATCCGTATGTTGCAACTGACATGGTGAACGTTCTGGATGAATACGGATATCTGCCGTCTGAAGTGATGGATTCCATTGGAGTCAATTCACAGAGAAGCAACAACCACAGCAAAACAGGAAACAACCAGTTGAGCGGTGAGTTCCAGTTCAACAAGAGGTTCAATGAAGAGGGCCGTAACTTTACAGTACGCTTCACTTTCAGCAGCACCAAGGGTACCAATGACAGTTTCTCATTCTCTGACCAGAAATACTATCAGGACCACAGACGTGATACGGTAATGAACCGCTACAACGCCAGTCCTACAGACAACAGCAGCTGGTCGGGCCGTGTGATGTGGAGTGAGCCTATTGACTCAGGTCGCGGTAACCTGCAGTTGAGTTATCAGATTCAGGTGAACAACCGTAACCAGAACCGTGAGACCTACGTTCTGTGGGGTGATGATTTCAACAACTGGTATGATACATGGTATCTGCCCGATGACCTGACACCCTATCGTGATGACCGTTTGAGCCGATCCGCGACCAATGTATCACGTAACCACACGCTGACCCTGCAGTTCCGTTACAACTTTGTGAAATCCAACATTAATATAGGTGTGAACTTCATGCCGCAGTATACCGGAATGGACAACTTCCAGTATATGGGTAAGGTCATAGGTGATACGTCACGCGTGGTTTACAACTGGAGCCCGTCAGTCAATTACCGTTACAGGTTTGACCGTCAGAAGAGTCTGCAGTTCACCCTGCGCACCAACACCAGTCAGCCCAGTATGGAGGATATGATGGATATCACCGATGACAGCAACCCGCTGAATATCCGTAAGGGTAACCCCGGACTGCTGCCCACTCTGCGCAATACGGCCGAGGTAAGTTACCAGAACTATATTACCGAGACCCAGAAGACCATCAACATACGTCTTTCGCTTGAGAATTCGCTCAGGAATATAACCCAGAAGACTGATTATGATCCTTCGACAGGTGTATCGGTAACCCAGCCTATCAATATGGAAGGATTCTGGACCAACTGGAGTTCATCGGGTAACCTGACATATAACCAGACCATACCCAATACCAAATGGCGTTACAATGCCAGTGCCAACGGTTCATACCGTCATCAGGAGAGTTATATGAGAACCGGTAGTATTGGCCAGTACAATCCCGGTGCAGGTACCGGAGGTTCTGCTGTGCTGAGTACCACCAATACCATATCGGCCGGTGAGAACGCATCGGTTACCTACCGTAACCAGTGGCTTGAGGTCACGGCAAACGGCCGTTTCACCTACAACCACTCTGAGAACAACCAGCGTCAGAACCAGAATATGGATACCTATACGTTCAGTTACGGAGGCCGTGCTAACGCACGTCTGCCATGGCGTAACCTGAACCTGGGTACTGACCTTACCATGCAGAGCCGTCGCGGTTACAGCGGATCATACAACCGCAATGACCTTATCTGGAATGCCAATGCATCATTCAGTTTCCTGAAGGGTAATGCAGGTACTCTGCAGATCCAGTACTACGATATCCTTAATGATGAATCAAACGTAACCCGTTCAGTATCTACAACGGGCCGTACAGATACCAAGAACAACAGCATACACAGTTACATCATGGTACACTTCATACTGCGTGCCAATGTATTCGGAACACGTGCCGCACGTCAGCAGATGCGTCAAGAGAACCGCGCCATGATGGGCGGCGGTGGATTCGGTGGCGGCATGGGCGGTCCCGGCGGTGGCGGAATGCGCGGCGGTAGGGGAATGTAATACTTAATTGGTCCGAAGGACGCGACCGGAGGGAGCTAAGCGACTATCAGGAGCGCTTTTGCGAAGCAAAATAAAAAGAGCTTTTGTACTTTTTCATTTGAAAAATGAAAAATGTACGGAACCGTACACTTTCATATCGGTGAAGCGGGGATGATCCTTAAAGTCATTCTTGCTTCCGTGTTCTAATACGAATATGCCGTCGGGAGCAAGGATACCAGCCTCAAATACAATATCGGGGATATCGGCCAGATTCTCCAACTGATAGGGGGGATCTGCGAATATGAAATCAAACTGTGTGCTGCAACCGGCAATATACTTGAATACGTCGCCCTTTACGGGAAGGCATTTGTCGGTCTTTACGGTATCCATCACCTTGCAGATAAAGGCGTGATGGGCCGGATCTTTCTCTACACTTACTACGTGTGAGCATCCTCTTGATACAAGTTCAATGCTGATGCTTCCGGTGCCTGAGAAAAGGTCAAGTGCCGTTGCGTCCTCCAGATCAATCCTGTTTGCCAGGATGTTGAAGAGACTCTCTTTGGCAAAATCAGTGGTGGGACGTGCACTGAATGTTCTAGGCACGTCCCACCTTCTGTGTTTGTATATACCGCTTATTACCCGCAAGGTATTACTCCCAGTTACCTGAGTTGTTATCTACCTTCATACCACGGTAGCGGCCGCGGTCATCGCATTCCTCAAGGAGGTTGATGATCTCCTGCTTGTCAAGACCGCCGTTCTCACTCTCAGCACCAAGATACTCAACAAAGGGAACCTTTGCCTCAAAGGTGTGTGAGATGACACCTGTCTTGGATGTATCTGATGAAGTGGTCATTTCAAATTCCTTACCGTTGGTGAAGGGAACATAACGGAGTGAATCCGGGTTGATGCGTCCCTTGTAGAGAGAGTCGTAAAGGCTTACGAATTCAGTCTCACGGCTGAACAGGAAGTTCTTTGTTCCATCCTCAAGGATCTCAATGAAACCCTCGGTGGCTGCTCTCTGCCAGAGAGTGTCAGCCTCGTACTTCTTCTGGGCGGCTCTGCGGCCGGTCAGCTTTGCAGCCTCAATCTCTGCGGTCTGAGCCTTGGCGTAGAGTTTCAGAACCTTATCCTCGGTCCAGTTGTTATCGAGCTGGTCATCGGTCAGTTCACCGATCTTCTTTACGATGGGCAGTTTACCTGTCTTGATGAATGCTGCCAGAGAGTCAAAGTTGTCGCAATAACCGTCGTGCTGGTAATTGTATTCAGTTTGGGCAGCCTTGATATCCATAAGTTTCTGGATAACAGCTTTGTCACGGATATTCTTTTCATTTGCAAATCTGATAGGATTCATAATACTTCCGTAAACAATGTAGATGAGTGCTACAGAGCAGATTGCAAGAAGAATGTTGACGACTTTTTTCATATTGGGATGTTTTTTTTATTTTCGCATCGCAAAAATAGAACATTTATCCGTATTAAATAATAAAACAACATTTTTTTGCTTTTCGGAGCAATGATTGACCCACTCTTTCAGGATATTGCAGCCCATTTCCCCTTTGAACCCACTTCTGAACAGAGTGTGGCCATGAATCGTTTGGCCTTATTTGTAAACAATCCCTCCCCGCGACAGGTCTTTCTGCTCAAGGGTTATGCGGGTACCGGTAAGACGGCTATTATCAGTGCGCTGGTACGCACTCTGGTGAGCCACCGCCGCAGGGTGGTGCTGATGGCACCCACAGGGCGTGCGGCCAAGGTGTTCTCCAATACATCCGGATTCCCGGCCTGCACCATCCACAAGAAGATATACCGTCAGAAATCCATTGTTGACATGGGCAGTTTCCAACTTGACAGGAATATGCATGAGCACACCGTATTCCTGGTTGATGAGGCTTCGATGATATCCAATGAGGGACTTTCGGGATCCACATTCGGAACCGGCCGTCTTCTGGATGATCTGATATCCTACGTCTTTTCAGGGGTTGACTGCCGCCTTCTTATGCTGGGCGATCAGGCTCAGCTGCCACCAGTGGGAGAACGGGAGAGTCCGGGCTTATCGGCCCAGGTTCTGTCATCATACGGTCTCAATGTATCGGAATTCTGTCTTGAGAACGTGATGCGTCAGATGCAGGAATCCGGAATACTGCATAATGCTACGGCGCTCAGGGATTATGCCCGTGGTCTGGGAGAGCCCGGCGGGTTCCGTTTCAGACTGGAGGGATTCAAGGATGTAATCAAAATTTCGGGCAGCGACCTGATAGAGACGCTGAGCGGATGCTACAGCCGTGACGGCATTGACGAGACAATGGTGCTTTGCCGTTCCAACAAGCGGGCCAACATTTACAATAACGGAATACGCAGTCAGATACTGGACCGCGAGGATGAACTGAACCGTGGTGACAGCATAATGATTGTCAAGAACAATTACTACTGGACTGAGAAACTGGTGGCCGATGAGGGGGCCGATTCGTACGCCAACCTGCCGTCATTCATTGCCAACGGTGACATTGCGGTGATACGCCGTGTACGCCGCATGCGTGAACTGTACGGATTCCGCTTTGAGGATGCGGTGCTCTCTTTTCCCGATTACGATGACCTGGAGATGGATGTCACCCTGCTCATGGATACCCTGCACAGCGAGTCTCCGTCACTTACCCGTGAGGAGAGTGACAAACTGTTCAACAGCGTGATGGAGGATTATGCCCATATCCCCAATAAAAAGGAAAAAATGAAACAGTTGCGTGAGAACCCTCACTTCAATGCCCTGCAAATCAAATATGCCTATGCCGTGACCTGCCACAAGGCTCAGGGCGGCCAATGGAAAAACATATTCATTGATCAGGGTTACATCCCCGAGGACGGCCGCGACGAAGATTACTACCGCTGGCTCTACACCGCTCTTACCCGCGCCACCCAAACGGTATACTTAGTGAATTGGCCTGAATAAAAAAGCCCCGCTGTGAGCGAGGCTTTCTTATTACCTGATGGTGTTCAGAATTGCTTCTACTGCTGCGTGCAGGCCTTCAGGGCTCTTGCCGCCGGCTGTTGCAAAATGGGGCTGGCCGCCGCCACCTCCCTGAATCAGTTTGGCAGCCTCGCGAACCATCTGGCCGGCGTTGAAGCGTGATGTCAGGTCCTCGCTTACGCTGACGGTAAGCATGGGCTTGCCGGCTTCTTCACTACCTATCACTACGATTGTTGAAGCAGGCTGTTCTGCGCGTATGCTGAATACCATATCCTTGACCATTGCGGCAGATCCCGGGATTACAGCGCTTATAACCTTGATACCGTTTATATCCTTGGCCTGGCTTACCAGTCTTTCCTTTAACTGGCCGGCTTTCTCCTTGAGGAACTCCTCAACCTGTTTCTTGAGTGAAGCGTTCTCATCGATGGCTTTCCTGACAGCGGTCTCAACCGATGAACCGGGCAGGATGGCCTTGAGTGCCTGGATGGTATCCTGAATGCTGTAAACCATATCCTCGACAGCCTGACCGGTGATGGCCTCGATACGGCGTACGCCGGCTGCTATTGAACTCTCGGATACAATCTTGAACATGCCTATGTGGCCGGTTGATGAGGCGTGTACGCCGCCGCAGAACTCAATTGAGTTTCCGAACTGTACTACACGTACCTTGTCACCGTATTTTTCACCGTACAGGGCAATGGCACCCAGTTTCTTGGCTTCCTCTATGGGAAGGTCGCGATGCTCCTGCAGGGGCAGGTCCATGCGGATCTTCTCGTTTACCAGACGCTCTACCTGACGCAGTTCCTCATCGGTCACCTTCTGGAAGTGTGAGAAGTCAAAGCGCAGACCGTCGGGGCTTACCAGTGAGCCCTTCTGCTCAACATGTGTACCCAGAACCTCGCGCAGAGCCTCGTCAACCAGGTGGGTTGCGGTATGGTTGGCCTCGCAGGCGTGACGCTTGTCGGTATCAACGCAGGCCATCATGGGAGCCTCGGGATGCTGGGGCAGTTTCTTGGTGATATGCACGGGCAGACCGTTCTCCTTCTTGGTGTCAATTATATCGATTGTCTCAAACTCGCTTACAATTACACCCTGGTCACCTACCTGACCACCCATCTCGGCATAGAACGGGGTCTTGTCAAGAACAATCTGGTAGATTACGCCGCTCTTCTGC
>JAZMZT010000028.1:0-31060 GCA_045586125.1 Bacteroidaceae bacterium
TATCGTTGATGCAGATAAAAAAATGCTTGTTTATAAGATCCCTGAAAATAAATTTGTCAAATCTTTTGAAGATCTTCCTGCTATACATTCATTGAAAGTGATAGATAAGAATAGATTGTTGGCCAAATGCTTTGTTTCGGAAAATGATTTGGAAGAACGATACGGATTCTTGTATATTGACACTAATACAGGATCGATTTCTGATATGAAATTTACCTTCAGCAATACGGCCTCTAAATACCTTGATGATACCAATATTTCACAGTGTGAAGGCTCTATTTATTTTGTGCTGGGTAGTAACGATGTGAATCAATTATATTGTTATACAAGAGGCGAATTCTCACACAGGCTGAATTTTATGTATTCAAGAAAACTGAGAATACCTGAAAGAGTAAGAGTAAAAGACCCGGATAATTTGAATGAACAGATTCTTTTTGCAGAGTATGTAAGTAGTCATAGATACTGCATTGGAGCCTTCTTCCCAATCAGTTCCGGCGATGGCAAAAAGATTACATTTTGGAGTATACCTGACGTGAAAAATGGAGAATTTATCCTTAACCGTATAATGGGAGATGAAATAACAAACTATCATGTCACAATTCCTGGTTACCCCGGTCTGGTCAGACCTACATGGGTCTCAAATGATTACTATGCATATCTTTATCAGGGTGCTTCAAGGGATGAGAATTATACAGGAGAAAGCCCGCTTGCAAACAAGATAGACAAATTGTTCCAGAATAATGATGGTAATCCGGTTATTGTCAAGTTTAAAGTAAAATGAGAACCTTAGATAGATTCATCATATGCGTAGCAGTATTGTTTACCGGTTGCATTAGTGGGGTTAATAATAATCCTAATAACAATTTATCACAGCCTGATAATGCCTCCTTTCTTGCATCCAGGAATCTGATTCAACAATTGTTGGATGACAAAAAGAGTAACGTTGTTTTCTATCTGGAAGGTGATTATTGTGCGATATGTCATAAAAATAAAATATCCCGAATGTTATCTGTCATCAATGGGGATTCCGCAACATATGACAAGCCTGTTATGATTATTCACACAGATAGCATAGCTGAGAATGATCCTTTTTTGTTCAAAGATTTTTTTAGTGAAGAATGCAATGGAATAATCACCATGGATGATTCTATTAGGCTTTTAAATACATGGATGAAGAAAGACATTTTGTTGTATGGCTTTATACTGGATTCCTATAATAATGTGAAATATTCGGGTTTTATGTATGATGAAAAGTTCCTTGACCAAACAAAGATTCGTCGCTGATAGTTGAATTAATACTCAAATATTGAATAAATGAAGAAAAACTACAATTGCAATAATGCTGTTATAGCAGATAGCTTGTTTGTATTATGGACAATAATTACAATTATATCCTGGTTATCTAACAAATCCTTGACAGCAGATAGCGTGTTCTTTGATAGACTTATTGTAACTGGTGTCTATTTTTTAGCCCGAACAATTATTCCTGTACTGGGTAGGTGCTCAGATATAGTCTTTGGAGTTCTACTATTTTCATTTTATATGTATGAACTCGTATTGGGATATCTTCAATTATTTGGTCTTATAGTAACCAATGACCAATACAATATAATTGTTGGAACATTTGACAATTCAGGACCATATGGAGGATTTATTGCAATTATTAGCGTTTTTCTTCTGATTTTCTTTTTACAGTATAAAGAAAAGCATAAGATCGTCTCCTATTTATGCTTTGCTGCTTATATTTTGGGTGTAATCTTGCTTCCGTCTGTGAGGAGTCGCGCAGCGATGCTTGCATCCTTAGTGAGCTTGTTAGTTTTTTTCTATACTTCTTACAGAGAGAAGTTGAAGAAATACATGGTTTATATTCTTGCTGCAATATTATTATGTGGTACAGCAGCCTATTTTTATAAGAAACCGTCGGCAAATGGACGTGCCTTCATGTCAAAAATCAGTACAGAGGCATTGTTTTCCACAAGGTTCTTTGGAAATGGCTTGGGATCCTTCTCAGGAGTATATGGCCATCAACAGTATCTTTATTTTTCCAAAAAGATAGATAACATACAGGATTATTCTAAAGTAAATGAGTCAGAGCGAATGGTTGCGGATTGTCCAGCTGAATCCTTTAATGATTATCTTGGAATAGGCATAGAATCAGGATTGTTTTCAATGATACTCTATGTGGCAATTATTGGAATAGTTCTTTATTCTGCTAAAAAAAGGAATGTTATATGGATATATGGACTGATTGTGTATTCAATATTTGCTTTATTTTCATATCCTTCAAAGCTATTGGTTTTTCAAATATTGTTCCCGTTGCTTCTTTCTCTGTGTGTAACAGAAAAAGAAGTTACCGGCATGAGTTTCTCAAAATATAGGTTTGTAACCCTTATTCTTTTTCTTTTACCTTTATCAGGTCTTACATGCCTTTACCCTTCAATCAGGGATTACAAAGAAAACGTAGCTATATGGAAAACCAAAGCCAGAAAACTGTATCTGCTGAATAAGTATGACAAGTTTATTGAGGTTGGAGATCAGTTGTATGAGTCATTAAATTCATATTATCCGTTCATTTTTGCGTATGGAAGGTCACTTCATTATCAGGGAAATTATGAGAAGAGTGATTCCGTCCTGATGCTTGGTACAGAAATAAATTCTGACCCCATGTATTGGAACGTTATGGGTAATAATAGCCTTGCTCAAGGCCGTTTCCGTGAAGCTGAGGAAAGGTATAAACATGCATTTGTTATGGTTCCCAATCGTTTGTATCCTCTTTATTTACTGTGCAAGCTGTACCATATAGAAGGCGATAGTGCAAAATTCATGCAGATGGCAGAAGTGGTTGAAACGTTCATTCCTAAAGTAGAGTCTGTGAACACAGAAAAAATGCGTGAAGAGATAATGGAAATTAAAGCTGGATATAACATGGATGCTGTTACAGATGAAAAGTAGAATTATTGTAAAAGTATAGTTAGTGATGAATATGAAAGCAGGAGAGGAACAAAAATCTCATCCCCGAATTTGCAAATTAGTAGATATATTATGTTGGCTGATGTTGGCAGCACTGTCATTGGGCTTTTTACATTGTGGTAGGCGTATTTTCATAGCGGAGCGCTTCCATATACCCACTAACTCCATGGAGCCGACTCTACAGCCAGATGATCATGTGTGGGTGAACAAACTTTTATATGGCGCTAGGATTTACACATCTTTCAACTTTGAGGACCATGCACCACTAAAATGTTTCCGTATGCCCAAAATTAGGAATATACAACCTGGTGATGTGATATGCTTCAATTATCCTCTAGGCTATGACCAGTGGACGGTAATAGAGTTCAAGATAAACTATGTTTATTGCAAGCGCGTGGTGGGAACTCCCGGCGATACTATAGGAATAAAGGAAGGTATTACATGGAACAACAACTATCCAGGTACCATTGGTGTCCTGGAAAAACAGATGGAGATACATGATACTCCTGACAGTATACTGTGGCGGACTGCACTTATGGGAGCAATGCCTTTTACAAAACCCATGTGGACTATAAAGAATTTCGGACCGCTTTATATACCTGAAAAGGGCGTGACCATAGAACTTGATTCAATTGGCCGAGCTATATACGGACCGGTCATAGAGTATGAAACGGGTTTATGGCCGTCAGATGATATGACAAGTCATACTTTTAAGCATGATTATTACTTTGCTTTGGGCGATAATAGTTTGAAATCGCAGGATTCCAGATATTGGGGCTTCATTCCCGAAGACTTCATAATAGGAATAGTAGCGGGAAAGAAAGTCCGCAACAATCCTAACCAAACGCTCTCAGAAAAAGGGAATCTTGATTAAGACTCCCTTTTTCAATATGCAGTTATTTTAGATCTATCTTTGACAAAGCCAGTCAATTGCTGGCACAATCTCAATGGTTTTATCACCAATAGATATAGTCTCAGCAGTGTCGAATGTGATTAGCGTCAGTTTATCGCATTTGAGAGCCTTCGCTCCGGCCAGCAGACCACCCAGTTCTCTGTTTCGTGTTTTTGCAGAAGAGATGTCATAGCTTACCTGAATCAGCTCAACAGGCTTCCCTGCTTCAGACACTACAAAGTCCACTTCGTGGCTGGCAGTCTTGAAATAGAACAAATCACGGAATAATGGTTTGCACCTGCGCATAAGTTCTACACAGATGATGTTTTCCAAGCGCCAGCCCAAGTTATCATTGGCAATAGTCCTCTCTTTATCTGTTGCAAGGGCAGTATCAACCACATATATCTTTTCGTTACGGATGCGGTCTTTGCTCTTGAATGAGAATTTGTTGATACCAATCAATAGAAAGGCCTGTTTAAGGAAGGAATAGTAATTCTCGGCAGTGTGGTCAGATATCCCAAACTCCGCTGCAACATTCTTAGCAACAAACTCATGGCAATAATTGTCGGATAGATAGGTCGCAATTCGTCTTAAGACATCCTTGTGACGTATCTTGAATCGTTTGGCGATATCTGTATTTATGATGGCATCAACCAGGCCGCTGATGTATCCTGTGCGGTTAGTCTCTGATATCAGTTCGGGAAAACCGCCTTCCGCCATATATTTTTCAAGAGCAGTCTTACGTAAAGCTCTAGCCTTAGTAGAGAATGATTGGGTATCAACACCAGTTATGCTGCAATACTCAGAGAATGAGAATGGATACAGGTTGATCCGGTTATGTCGGCCGGTGAGATGTGTCATTAACTCACTGCTGAGCAGTTTGGAGTTTGAACCGGTGATGAGTATATGGATATTCTGACGCAGTAGCCTATTGACAAACAATTGCCAGCCTTCGATATTCTGAATCTCGTCCAGGAACAGATATTTGAAATCACCATTCAGCCTATACAATGCCTCGAGTAGGGTGTCAAGCTCATCTGTCTTGAGGGAAACAAGACGCTCATCATCGAAGTTGACGTATGCAAAGTTGCCTACGTTTTCACGCAGGACTTTCTCACATATAGTAGATTTACCACTACGCCTAACTCCGATGACAACTTGAGCCATCCTACTGTCAAGGTTTATTAATGGCTCTTCATAGCGGCTTACAAAGGAAGTGAGTTCATTTGTCTCAAGTTCCTCTTTCTGCGAAGAAAGGATTGAAAGAAACTGTTGGACGGTCATCATATCATCATATTTACAGTGCGAATTTACGTAAACTTCGATAAAATTCAAATTTTCGCCTTGTAAACTTCGATAAAATTCAAATTTCCGATTCCATAACTTCGATAAAAAAGCTGTCGCTATTATATTTAAGACAGCAGATAAGGACTATAATACCGAGTGTAATAAAACAAAGAGTTACACTGATTGTAACTATCTGAGAATCAAGCATTATCAATAGGGGGCTGTCATATATAAACAGCCCCTTTTTTTTTGCCATGAAGTAATGCCTATCTACCTTTGCATCAACTCTAGAACCTAATTATAACAGCTTTTCCAATAGAAAAAATTTAGAATTCTCTTACCTTGTTTTATTAATGAAAAAAAAAGCACTGTCGGCGTTATTGCTGATAACAGCCCTAACTGTAGGCTGCAACGATTACTCTCCTATTGCAAGTGTATTGGATTCAGCCGGCTCCAACCGTTCAGAGTTGGAGGCTGTGCTGGACCACTACAAGACAAAGGATGCCAATCGTCAGAAACTCCTGGCCGCTGAGTTTCTGATAAAGAATATGCCTGCACACTACTCTTACGCAGGCAAAGAGATCTATCAGTATTACGACTATGCCGCCCGGATACTTGCAGATACCGCACTTACTCCCGAGCAGCAGCGTGACAGCCTGCTATTCATCACTGATCTTAAGTACCGCGACCTGCCTGGTCAAATTGTGCCGGATGCTCAGATAATCAAAGCTGATTACCTGATCAAGAACATTGACACTTCATACGACAGTTGGGTTAACTGTGACTGGGCAAGTCATATTACTTTTGATGAGTATCTGGAGTGGCTCTTGCCTTACAAGGCCATTGAACTTCAGGAAATGGATGCATGGCGTGACACGCTGCTTGCTCGTTTTGGGAAAGGCTTGGAGCACCCCATAAAGAACGATGTTGAGTATAACACCACAATGGCAACCGCCGATATGTTGCGTGGTGATGCCTACAACGGACTACATCGTTACGGCCTCTACACCCGTGCCGGTCTGCCTCTGCTGAGTGCCCACCTGCAGGCCAGCCAGACCTATGGCGATATACCCGATTATGCACTGACCGCAGTATTGGTTTTCCGCAGTGCAGGAGTGCCAGCCGTATGGGATGAGACTCCCGTAGGAAGCCGCGGAACAGCAGCAACCCGTTGGTACACCATCATATCAGACAGGGGAGAACAGCTGAACTCTGAGTGGGATTTCGCAACCATGATAGGAGGCAGTTTCTTCCCCTACGAGCGCGGCCCCAAGGTTTACCGCAGCACCTACGCGATCAACCCTGAACGCTGGGAGTACCGTCAGAAAGCCAAGTTTCAGTATCCCTTTGAACTGGCCCGCAAAGACGTAACCTCACAGTATTTTCTTGTCAGCGATATCGCCATTCCTATAGATAAAAAGGTAAAGAAGCAGATAAAGGACAAATACGTCTATATTGCATCGGCCGTACGCAGTGAAGAGAAGCCCTGGCAGATAGTAGACTTTGGCGTAATTAAGCACGGTAAGGCCATATTCCACGACATGGGTCGTGAGGTCCTTTATCAGATCCAGGGATACAACGGAAATGCCCTTATTCCAATAAGTGAACCTTTCATCCTGCACAAGGATGGCAGCATAGAATACGTAGGCGCCGATGCGCTGAACTCAACCAATCTTGATAAATGGAAAAACAATGCAATATGAATATCCTATTAAGAAAATCCATTTATACCTTGTTTGCAACCCTTACCTTAGTGGCTTTCAGTGGTTGTAGTAAAGATGATATCTATTTGTATTACGCCCTGAAAGCTGCAGGTAAGAACAAGTCCGAACTCAAGGCCGTGCTCAAGCACTACCGCACCGTCGACAAAGACCCCGAGAAACTAAAAGCCGCCAAGTATCTCATAGCCAACATGCCAGCGCATTACTCCTATCGTGATACCGCCGCCATTAATCGCTACTACAGCAAAGCACTGCAAATACTGGGCACCGGTCCCAGTCCTGACTGGCAACGCGATACCCTACGTCAGATTAGCGATACCCAATATCCCGGAATAACAAGAGATATGATATCGGATGTAGAGGTGATGACAGCAGATTATCTGATTTACAGCATAGATCACGCCTTCAAGCAGTGGAAGAATAGGCCTTGGGCAAAACATTTATCTTATGAGGAGTTTAGGGATTGGATACTTCCGTACAAGGTTACGGATTTTCAGAGTCTGGATAACTGGCGCGATGTATTATCGGAATTCTATAGCGATAGCATCAAAACTGTAACTGATCCGGATGACCAGCGCAATACCATTTATGGCGCTATTGAGATAGTCCGTGATGAGATACATAGCAAACAATCTGCCATTGGGCATAGAGTTATCTGGGAGGACCGTGGAAGTATACCTATGCGCAGTGCCGCTACATGGGTGCGTATGACTTACGGCAGTTGTATGGATTATGTTACTATGGGTACCGCCGTATTCCGCAGTTTTGGCCTTCCTGCAGTTGTTGATATGGTACCCTCTTGGGGACGCAACAGCGAGGGGCATAGCTGGTATGCTTTTTTGGATGATCGTGGCCGCGAACAGAAGACCATTAATTCTCTCATCCTTGGCGCCGGAATGCAGTTTAATCCTTATGAGCGGATTCCCAAAGTATGGAGGAATACTTATACAATTGACCGTGAGGTAATTAGGTACCGCAATACTGCCAAGTATGTCTATCCGTTTGATATATGCCGAAAAGATGTGACAGACAGTTACAACTTAACATCAGACCTTTCAATCGAAACAAAAAAAGAACTAACTACCACTCTTAAGGACCACAAGTACGTTTACATAGCAATGTCTGTTAACTCCGGAGGTCCTCATTGGAAAATCCTTGATTTTGGTAAACTGAAGAGAGGCAAAGCATGTTTTAATAATATGGGACGAAATATGCTATACATAGCACTGGGATATGATGGCGATGAACTTGTTCCTATCAGCAGCCCTTTCATACTTGATAAAAGCGGGAATGTAGAATACATAGACACAGATGCTAACCAAACAATAAGCAAAGAAATAAGACGCAAATACTACGAATCATATAATGTGGTTAATATGCGCCGGCGCATACTTGGTGGTAAGTTCCAGTGCTCTGATTATCCCGATTTTAGAGATTCCGTTACTCTCTATAAAATTGAGAAGACTGATATACCTGATAAGATTGAGATGAATGCCGGTCGTCCTTACAGATACTGGCGTTACATGACACCGGACGGTTCGTGGGGAAGTATATCAGAACTCTCTTTTTATGACAGTGATGGAAACCGTCTGGATAGGAGGGGTATAGCCAACCCTGAAGCCGGACAGGATGCAATAGAGAGAGCATATGATGGGAATCTGCTCTCCAATTTTGAGATCAATCAACCTAATGGCAACTGGGTGGGAATGGATATGGGCAAACCCATTGAAGTGAAATATGCAAGCGTATCGCCCCGTAGTGATGACAATGACGTATGTCCCGGTAATGAATATGAACTATTTGTTTTTGATGACGGCGAATGGAAAACTTTAGGGTATAAATTGGCCGATGGAAATGCTCTACATTATGACGGGTTGCCATTGAATACATTACTGTGGTTGCGTAACTATACACGCGGTAATAATGAACGTCCATTCATAATAAGAGAGGATATGAGTATAGAATGGTGGTAAAAAAACAGGCTAAAACCAACTGTCAGAAACAAAAATGACGCCATGAGTGTAAATGCCTGATAGTCAGGCACTACCGACCGAAGATGTCAGATTTAAACAGCCCCCGTTTTTTTGCCATGAAATAATACCAACCTAACTTTGCATCAACCCAAAAACCTAATTATTAA
Organism: Bacteroidaceae bacterium; assembly: GCA_045586125.1. GTDB lineage: Bacteria > Bacteroidota > Bacteroidia > Bacteroidales > Bacteroidaceae > Colenecus. Next base: position 9,011 of record JAZMZT010000028.1, read on the forward strand.
CTGTCGTATGAAGAATTATGAAGAACCAAGTTTTTAATTACCTTGTTCTTTCATGCCTTGTTGCAACCCCGCTCCTGACAGGCTGCAATGATACGGACGCAGCTTTCTCGGTGCGTCGAGATATCATTGACGTCGGTCAGGCTGTTGTGGGGGACTCGGTCAAGGCTCAGTTTACGTTTCGCAACAACCGTAAGGAGCAGTTGGCTCTGACATTCCTGCCGGAGTGTGACTGCACCACCATTAATACTGATATCATGAGACTCAAACCCCGTGAGTGCGGTAAACTTGAGGTGAAGGTTGCCGTGGAGTCTCCGGGTGATTTTGTCAAATATGTGTACGTTCAGGCATCGGGCCAGGAAGATTTCATGGCTGTTGCGGTGAAGGGACGCACAAAATGACTATATTCGCGCAGTTAACCCATTTATTAACCAGAAACTTTGTTTGCAAACATGTTTCAATTTAAATCCCTTTCCAAAGGAGTTGCTTTTGTGGTAGGTCTCCTGGCTTGTGGAGTGTGCAGGGCACAAGTGATTGTACCCCGAACTCTTAATATGCAGCAGGTGGTAGAACTGGCCCAGGAGAACTCTATTGCTTCAATGAGTAACCGCAACACTTTTGTGTCCAGGTACTGGAGTTTCCGCTCATACAGGGCTGAGATGTTGCCTTCACTTAACCTTAGTGCTGATCTGGTACAGTTTGACCGTTCACTTGTGGCTTTGCAGGATTATCAGACAGGTGCTATCAGTTACCGCACCAACTACAATCTGACTAATTCAGCAAGAGTGTATGTAAGCCAGAATGTTCCATGGACAGGCGGTAATGTTTCTCTTACAACTTCACTGAGACGTCTGGACCAATACAGTCCCATGCGCAGTACCACTTATTATGCAGCCCCTATCAGTTTGTCTTATACACAGAGCATTTGGGGTTATAACCGCTTTAAGTGGAGCCGTAAGACTGAGCCCAAGAACTATGAACTGGCCAAGCGTCAGTATATAGAGAGTATGGAGCAGGTTAACCAGACTGCTGTATCATATTTCTGGTCTTATGTGAGGGATAAAGAGGATTATGAGCGTGCGGTAAAGAGTTTTGATGACAGCAAGCGTCTGTTTGAGGCCGGCCAGACACGTTTTGCAATGGGTACAATTAACCGTGACCAGTTGATGCAGATTGAGTCAAGCATGCTTATGGACTCACTTTCAGTTAATTCCAAGAAGGTTACCCTGAGGACATCACTTAACCGCCTGTGCTCTTACATAGGTTATAAAGAGGATACTGAACTGAACCTTATCATTGACTATAATATCCCGGATATTACACTTGATTATGAGGATGTACTGGAACGTGCTCTTGAGAACTCAACTTTCAGTCTGAATCAGGAGATAAGTTACATTCAGACAGAGAGCAGCGTTGCACAGGCCAAGGCCAACCGCGGTCTGTCGGCCAGCATCCATGCTAATTTTGGTATGTCGGGATCAGCCGATGAGTTGAATCAGACTTTGGTACAACTGCAGGAGAATGAGCAGATAGGTATTTCACTCTCCATTCCTATTGTTGACTGGGGTCTGGCACGCGGACGTGTACGTATGGCCGAGGCCCAGGCGCTGACTACCCGTAACCAGCTGGAGCAGGCCATGATTGACAAGCGTCAGAATCTGCTTACTCAGGTGATGCAGTTCAATAACCAGCGCAGCCAGTGCGAGATATCGGCCCGCGCCGCTCAGTTGGCCGAGGAGAGTTACCAATTGGCTCTGCAGAATTTTGGAAGCGGCTCTATGACCATGACTCAGCTGGATCAGTTGAAGGACAAGCGTGACAATGCGCTGAGCACTTATGTGGGTAATGTGCAGAGTTTCTGGAGTTTCTACTTCCAGATTCGCCAGACCACACTTTATGACTATGCTACCGGAACTGACATCAGTGCCGAATTTGACAAACTGATAAAATAACATTGATATGAAAACATACAGACCTTTTACTACAGTATTGACGCTTGCACTGGTTGCAGGCCTTGTTTGCGGATGCAAGAACAAGAATAAAGACAAAGAAGAGACCGAGGATACCACCGAGATGGCTCGCGGTTCCTTTAAGGCCGATAAGAACATAGTGACCGTTGAGCCGCTTCAGCTCAAGACCTTTAACAAGCAGCTTATATGCAACGGTAAACTGGAGGCCCAGAGCAAGGTGACCGTTCAGTTTGAGGCACAGGGTAAGATTGACAAGATCAATGTCCGTGACGGCCAGAAGGTGCAGAAGGGACAGATCCTGGCATCACTGGACAAGGAGCAGCCCCGCCGTCAGTTGGAGCAGGCCCGTCTGGCTTTTGACAAGGCTGAGATGACTCTGGCCGACCGTCTGCTGGATTACGGTTATGCACTTGCCGATACCGCCAAGATTCCGGCAGACCAGAAGCGCGTTATCTACATCAACAGCGGTTTCATAGATGCCAAGATGGCGCTTGAGAATGCCGAGAGAACATTCCGCCAGTGTGACCTTAAGGCTCCGTTCAGCGGTAAGGTGGCTAGCGTAAAGGGCCGTCAGTACGAGCAGAGTTCTCAGTTCTGCACCCTGATTGATGACAGCCGTTACCTGGTACGTTTCAGCGTGCTGGAGACTGAGTACGGTTTTGTTCATGTTGGCCAGCAGGTGCTTGTATCACCGTTTATAAACAGCGATGTGGTTATGAAGGGTAAGATCATATCAATAAATCCCACTGTTGACCAGAACGGTCAGATTGCCGTTACCGCCGAGGTTCCCGGAGCCGATGAGCTGATGGACGGTATGAACGTACGTATCACGGTCGAGAACAGCGTGCCCAACCAGATGGTGGTGCCCAAGAGCGCTGTTGTTATACGTGACAACATGGAGGTACTGTTCCGCATTGATCCTACAACCGGCAACACCAGCTTGTGGACATACGTGAACGTGATCATGTCCAATACCAACGAGCATGTGGTAGAGCCCAACAAGGACCGCGGTGCAGACCTGAACATAGGTGACCTGATCATTACCAGTGGTAACTTGAACCTTGGTGACGCAGCCGAGGTGGTTATTCAGGAGTAATCCAACAGCCAATAGCCAACAGTTATGTTCAAGGGATTGATTAAACGCCCCATTGCGGTTACCATGGTGCTCATAGCGGTCATGGTACTGGGCATAGCAGCGATACGTAAACTGCCGGTATCACTGGTACCGGACATAAACGTGCCGCAGATAACGGTGCAGGTTACATCGCCTGAACGCAGTGCACGTGAGCTGAATGACGTCCTGATGGAAGGTCTGCGCTCACAACTCACTCAGGTGGCACACCTGCAGGATATAGTATGTACATCAAAGGACGGCGGCGGACTGGTTGAGATGACATTTGAGTACGGAGCCGATGCCGATTACATATTCATTGACGTAAATGACCGTGTGGACCGTGCCACATCAGGATGGGGAGCGGGTGAGGAGCGCCCCATGATAGCACGTGCCAGCGCAACGGACATTCCGGCATTCTTTATAAACATCTCTCTTAAGGACTCAAAGCATACCGGTGGAACACGCCTGCTTGAGATGAGTGACTTTTGCCGTCAGGTGATAGTACGCCGTCTGGAGCAGTTGCCGCAGGTGGCCATGGTGGATATATCGGGTGTACTGTATCCGCAGTTGCTCATTATTCCCGACATGGAGAAACTGCGCTCCATAGGTGTTGACGAGAGTGCTCTGAGCAGTGCCATATCAAGCGCAAACGTATCATTGGGAAGCCTCTCCATCCGTGACGGCGAGTACCGTTTTGACGTGCGTTTTGAGTCAAAGGTGGTTACCCGTGAGGATGTAGAGAATGTTTGGGTAAAACTGGGTGGACGCACCTATCAGATTAAGGATCTGGCTGAGGTCCGTGAGGAGCAGCAGCGCGCCAAGGGTATTGTAACTGCCGACGGAGAGCAGTGCATATCAATGGCTGTGATTAAGCGTTCCGATGCACGAATGGCCGATCTGCGCGAGGGCATTCAGGACCTGATGCAGGTCTTTGAACGCGAATACCCGGAACTGAATTTCCAGATTACACGTGACCAGACTGAACTTCTGGACTACTCAATCAACAACATGGTACGTAACCTGATTTACGGTGCCCTGTTTGCCTGTCTGATCATATTCTTCTTCATGCAGGATTTCCGCAGTCCGCTGCTGGTGGTTATTACCATTCCTACGGCGCTGATTCTGTCATTCCTGTTCTTCTATGTGCTGCACATATCAATAAACATCATATCGCTGTCCGGTCTGGTGCTTGGTTTGGGCATGATGGTAGATAACTCCATCATCACCATAGACAACATCACCCAGCGCTGGATGAAGGGTGAACCCCTGGCCGATGCCTGCGTATACGGTACCCAGGAGGTGTTCATACCTATGCTGAGTTCAGTGCTCACTACCTGCGCCATCTTTATCCCGCTGATCTTTATGAGCGGTATTGCAGGTGCGCTGTTCTATGATGAGGCTATGGCAGTGACCATTACGCTGATATCGGCCCTGATTATGTCAGTGCTGGTGATTCCGGTGTTCTACTACAGGTTCTACCGTAAGCAGCCTTGCTTTACTCCCAACAAGTTCATAAGCAAGATCAGCGTAGGTAACATGACCCGTGGCTACGATGCCATACTGAGTTGGTTCTTCCGTCACAGAGGTGTGATGTGGAGTATCTTTGCCGCTGCCGTGGTGCTTATAGGCATGCTGTTCATTAACCTGGACAAGCAGAAACTGCCTACTTTGTCACACAGTGACACTCTGCTGAACATTGAGTGGAACGAGCGTATATCAATTGAGGAGAACAACCGCCGCTGCGAGCAGATCGTGGCTCAGTTCCCCAATGAGATCACCCAGTATACGGCTATGATGGGAGCGCAGCAGTTTGCTCTGTCACATACCCGCGAGATGGGCATATCGGAGGCTACCATCTATATCAAGGCCAACGGTACCGATGATATTGAACGCATTGAGAACCAGGCCAATGATTACATTGCACGCCAGTGGCCGCTGGCTGTTCACAGCAGTCAGGCATCGGGCAACATTTTTGATATGCTGTTCTCAGACAAGGAGGCGCCGCTGGTGGCACGAATCAAGAACACCAAGGGCGGTGCAACTCCTGAGCCTGAGGACCTGTCTACTCTGTTGTATACCCTGCGCGCTGAGTTGCCGGACCTTTATATCCCGCAACCCGAGTGGAACGAGTATATTGAACTTATCACTGACCCGGAGCGTCTTGCCCTGTATGACGTAAGTTTCAACCAGATTCTGAATTACCTGCAGAACTCCATGAATGCAAACTCAGTTCTGCGTATTTCTAAGGGTGATTTCTCCATGCCGGTTGTGATAGGCGTGGGCACCAAAGAAGCCAAGGACCTGATTCAGGGCAGTTACATTGAAACCCGCGGCGGACGCGTTCCGCTTGAGATACTGCTCAAGGAGACCCGTAACCGTGACCTGAAGCAGATTACATCAGGTGTGGACGGTGAGTTCTATCCTCTGGTTATGGATGTCAAGGGTCGTGAGGCACGCCACGCTATGGATGTGATCAAGAAGGCCGTACGTAATGATGACAGGTTTGATGTCACTTTCTCAGGTACCTATTTCAGTAACCGTGAGATGATTAAGGAACTCTGCACCGTGCTGGTTATCTCCATCCTGCTGCTGTTCTTTATCCTGGCGGCTCAGTTTGAGAGTCTGGTTCAGCCGTTCATCATTCTGAGTGAGCTTATCATTGACATATTTGCTGTGCTGGGTATTCTGTGGCTGTCCGGCGAGAGCCTGAACCTGATGTCCATGATAGGTATGGTGGTTATGTGCGGTATCGTTATCAATGACTCCATTCTTAAGGTGGATACCATAAACCGTCTGCGTGAGCAGGGCATGGGCCTTAAACATGCCATTCTGGAGGCGGGCGGCCGCAGGTTGAAGGCTATCATAATGACATCGCTCACTACCATTCTTGCCATCGCTCCGTTCCTGGTGCGCGGTGATATGGGAAGTGACCTGCAATATCCCCTTTCATTGGCTCTTATCAGCGGTATGATAGCCGGTACATTCGTGAGCGTATTCTTTGTACCTCTGGCTTATTATGTAATCTATAAGAAGTCTGATAGATGAACGATATGCAGAAAGGAAAGAAGAGCCACGCCTTTTCCATAATTCTGGTGATGGTTGTACTCATGCTTGTGGGTTCCATCATCCTCTATACCGGTGGGCTTACGGTTCAGTTTGATCCGGTACGTGAGAACCTGAATCTGTCCATAGGTTTCAGCGGCACCGGTTCGGCCCGTGTGCTGGAGACTGAGGTGACATCGATCATAGAGGGCGCCATGAATACGGTTGACGGCGTGAGTAACGTACAGGCCACGACCAATGCCGGAAACGGATACGTCTCGCTCAACTTCAAGCCGGGTACCAACATGGAAACCACGCGTTTTGACGTGTCCACCAGGTTGCGTCAGATTCGCAGTAAGTTCCCTGAGGGTACACAGGCCGGTTTGAGCGGCTCAGTAGGCGGAGGCGGACGCGGCAGTCAGCAGATACTGCGTTATACCATCAATGCCGATATGCCCGCCATTGAGATTGTACGTTATGTAGAGAAATATATTACCCCTCCTCTTAAGAGAATTGAAGGAGTTGAGAGCGTTGAGACATCGGGCGCAAAGGCCTTTGAGTGGCTTCTGACGTTTGATCCCAACTCGCTGCGTGCAGTGGGTATGGGTCCCGGAAACCTGAGTCAGGCTATGAGCCGATATTACCAGAACAGCATTGTGGGTACCGAGGTTCTTGAGGACCGCCTGATGCTGGTAAGGCTCAAGACCCGTGACCTGACAGGTGAACTTGAGAAGATCCCCATCGGCATGGTTAACGGCCGTATGTACTACATGGGTGATTTTGCCACCGTACAGTACCGCGAGCAGACTCCCAGTTCATATAACAGAATCAATGGTCTGAACACCATCAATCTGTATGTGACGGGAATGGAGGATATCAATACCATCACGGTCACTCAGGCTGTGAAGGATAAGATTGAGGAACTCAAGAGCACTCTGCCCGATAACTTTGCCATCAAACTGAACTATGATGCATCAGAGTATCTGGACAATGAGATGCAGAAGATACTGTTGCGTGCAATCATTTCACTGGCTATTCTGCTGGTGTTTGTGCTGGCGGTAAGCCGCAGTTTCAGATATCTTCTGGTGATAGGTTGCACAATCATTGTGAACCTGCTCAGTGCGGTGATATTCTACAAACTCTTTGAGGTGGGCATAGAGCGCTACTCAATGGCCGGTATTACCGTTTCACTGGGTATTATCATAGATACTGCGATAGTTATTGCGGACCACTATACCTACTACGGTAACCGTAAGGTAATGTTCTCCATAACCGGTGCGCTGCTGACTACCATCGGCGCCCTGATGCTGGTGTTCTTCCTGCCGGAGGAGAACAGGGCCGATCTTACCGACTTCATCTGGGTGATCGTGATTAACCTGACGCTTTCAATAGTGATTGCGTTCCTGTTTGTGCCGTCGCTGCTGGAGTACTTGCCCCTTAAGAACAAGGGTGTGGTTCAGAACACTATGAAACGCCGTCGCCGTCTGGTAGGTTATACATACAAGTATGAGCGTTTTACGGCTTGGAGCCGCAGCCACAGGTGGATATACATTGTGGCACTGATACTTTTGTTCGGAATTCCCATCCAGAAATTGCCCAGCCAGGTTCATCATAAGAATATGGAGCTGGGAAAGGACAACACCAAGGGCGGTCTGGTAGGTCTTTACAACAAGACCATCGGAAGCAAGTGGTATCAGCGTAACAAGAAGTGGTTTGAGTATCCTCTGGGAGGCTCCCTGAACATTTATGAGAAGCACTCAAGGGGACGTATGTCATTCAGCCGTGATGATGATGAGGTCCGTGAAGTGATACTTAACGTCAGGGCTGATCTGGCAGAGGGCCAGACCGTACAACAGCTCAATGAGATTGTCAAGGAGATGGAGAACTGGCTGCAGCAGTATGATGAGATAAGTGATTTCTACACCAGTCTGTCAGGTACCAGCGGCAGTCTTGAGATACACTTTAAGGATGAGTATCAGAGAACCCGTTTCCCGTATGAACTCAAGCAGCGTCTCTGGGCCAAGGCCATGAGGTTTGGCGGTGCGGTATGGACCATTCCCAGTCTGGGCGAGGATGACCAGACGCTGAGCAACAGCATTTACCGCTCAAGTTGGTCCAACACCATTGAACTGACAGGTTATAACTATGACCTTCTGTACCGATTTGCCGAGGAACTTATAGACTCTCTCAAGATCAACCGTCGTGTGAATGGTCAGGCCGGCTTTACGGGACGCGGATGGGGCTCATATGTGAACAGTGAGTTCTACATGGATCTGGACCGTGAGAGGCTGATACGCACCGGTACCAACCTGCGCCAATATCTGTCATACATCAATGAACAGTTATATGACAGCCAGTTAGGCGGCAAGGGCGTTTATGACGGACGTACCTTTACTCCGGTCAGGCTGGTGTCATCGGACAAGGATTATTATGACTTGTGGCATATTCGCAACGATATGGTTGCCATAGACAGTATGAATATCCGTCTGAGTGACCTGGGATCCATTGAAAAGCGTAAGACCGGACTCTCCATTGACCGCAACAACCAGCAGTACTCCATCCGTGTGGGCTACGAGTTCATCGGCTCTTATGACCTGAGAGGCAAGATGGAGAGGGAGCTGGTGGAGCGTTTCAACAAACGTCTGCCTATGGGATTCCATGTCGGAAACGGCAATTCGTACGGATGGTGGAGCGAGGAGCGTCAGCGTACGGCACTGATATTTGTTGTGGTGCTGGTGATATTCATGATATGCGCATCGATGTTTGAGTCATTCAAGGTTCCCATGATGATCATACTGCTTATCCCCGTCAGTTTTGTGGGAATGTTCCTGGCGTACCCCATATTTGGCGTGGCGTCCGGACAGGGCGGATTTGCGGCCATGATCATGCTGTGCGGTATCACGGTGAATGCGGGCATCTACCTGACGTCCGAGTATCGGACCATAGCGGCGGCCACGGGAGTGCACGGTCTTAAGACCTATATCAAGGCCTTTAACCGTAAGATCGTACCTACCATGCTTACTATCCTGAGTACTGTGCTGGGCCTCATTCCGTTCCTGTTTGACGGCAAGCAGAACCCGTTCTGGCTGAGTTTTGCCATTGGCGTGATGAGCGGCATGCTATTCTCAGTCATAGCCATAGTGCTGGTCATGCCGGTGTTCTTCCCGCTAAAAGCCAAGTCACACACCATTGAGTGATTCACTTTGGCGGGTTGGGCCCGGCGGCGTGTATAAGAAAAGGGAGGTCTGAAAAAACCTCCCTTTCTTAGTACCCTGAAGGATACCTGTTTTCGAACCAGACTCATAGAGGAGCTGTATGTGCTGTGCAGACTGGCAGCGAAGTATAAGGCCGTAAAGTGATTGCAACAGTTTTGCAACGCTGTTTGTTTGTGGGCCGAAACCGTCGCTTCTACCTTTGTCGCAGAACAAATCAAAAACGACGACGATATGAAGAAACTGGTTTTTATTCTCATTTCACTTATGTGTGTGAGCGTGGCGTATGCCAAGAGAGAAAAGAAGGTTAAGGCCGATGAGACCGTACAATTCCTGGAGAGCGGCGGAGTAAAGTTCCATATAGAGGATAAGGATGAGCCTCTGTACCTGTTGGATGAGATATCGGGCCAACAGTGTTGGGAGAAGATGCTTAATAGCTCCAATATTGCATCAACCAATTACAATATCAGAACACACAGCGCAAAAGATTCCAAAATGGTATTCTTTAGCCGCAATACGTGCTTTGAAGGTTTCCTGACAGCCTATGACAAACATTACTCGCTGGTGCTGTCACCGGATATTATCTGGATGCTGATAAGCCAGGGTATAGCCACACAAATTAATGAGCACGCGGAGCATCTGCGCAACCGACTTGTAGATTTTGAAGGTCAGCGTACATTGAAAATAGAGACATACAGGGATGTGCTGGAGAATGAGGAGGACTGGAACTGGATTATTCCGGCTTTCAGCGACTCTATTGACAGGAATATGAAAGCAAAGTTCTCGGACCTTATGGTTTGTAATTTCTCCACTACAGGCAATCTGGAGCGCATTGCATCACAGATTACCATGATGGAGAGCGTAAAGAGGTTCTTTAAATATGAACTTCACTATCTGGGATGCGGCATTCCCAACATCACACTTCTTGGCACGCCCGATGATTGGAAGGAGATACGTTCACGTATATCAAGGCTGGATGATCTGGATCTGGAGTGGTGGCGAGAGGAACTGGAGCCTGTACTTGATGAGTTTGTGAATGCATCGGAGGGTAAGATAAACCGCAAGTTCTGGTTGGATATGGTACAGCAGTATTCACCGGCAAGAGCGGGAACAGGCGGTTGCGGTGGCGGCCCTGTTCCGGCAACATACAACGGATGGTTTACGGTTTTCTTCCCGTTCTATGAGGAAGATCCGATTAACGGTCCCCTCCGTATAGCACGTACTCCTAAGATTGTATCTCATAACACAAAGGTCTGCTCGGAGGTAAAAAAAGCGCCCGTAAGATATGTGGAGCATCTGCCCGATGGACGCGAGATAAATCATAGTCTTGAAGTCTGGGCCGGATTCATCGGCATGGAGTTGGACAGTGAAAACTGCTCTCTTAAACCTTCAATCAGTTGGATGGTTCGTGAAGAAGTGGGATTCGGGCTTAATATGGACGGCTTGGAACCGGCTGAAATAGAGTTCCTTAAAAGATACGGTGACGGTAAATCATTTATTACATCAGATGAAATCTATGAGTTATTCGGAACATCTGATACATGGATTTTTATAGGTTTTCCGGAATCAATGCTTGCCAAGTATCCCAATCACAGCCGCAAGAGTTATGAGATTCTCTCACTTGACCCTATAACCGTACCGTCAGATCTGGGTGCGTGGTGCCGCAAACTCGGTATAATTGAACTGACCGTAAAGGCTCCTATGACCGATGATCAGAAGGCCGATATCCTTAGCCAGTTCCCCGATGCTGTCGTTGTGCAACTATAAAAAAAGTACAAATGGGGACAGACCCCAATTGTACTATTATTGTGTAAATGAAAAGATTTAAGCGTATTTTTGCATACTAATAAGCAGTCTTATGAGATCCAAAACCTTTTCCATACAGACTATTGTTGTGGCAGTTTTCATGTTGATTGCTTCATTGCTGACATCATGCAGATTGTCGCGAAATACATCGGACATGCCATATGTCTTTCCTATTGATTTCAACTTTTCACGCGGACCAGGCAGGTTCTCTATCATTCGTTGTTTGGGTCAATGCGTCCGTCCCGTCTGCCCGTAATGCATGATATAACGTATTGGGGCGAAGCGAGTATGCGAGCGAGAGCGGTCCCGGAGGGCCGCCCTGTTCGCTGTGGCGAACTAAAAAAAGGAACGGGTTCGGCCCCGGTTCAGGGTACCTATAGTCGAACCGCTCTATACCAGGAGCTGGATGAACTGTGCAGGCTGGTGGATAAGTACAAACATTTGGCAATGGTCTAAATATATCAGAAATGGCGCTTATAATCCATCTTCTCATGGAGGATACGCGCAATGAAAGCACGGCCATTGTCCTGAATGATATAGAATATCAAATGCTTTCCCGCATGATAGCCTTTTAGGCCAGTCATAATCTCATCGTACGGTTTCCCGGTTTCCTGTGGACTTGTGCCTATTTCGTTCATGGCATTTTCAAGCAGTTTATAATACTTGTCGGCTTGTGTTTCGGACCAGGTATCAACGGTATATTCCCAGATTTTGTACAGGTCTTCCAGGGCCTGTTTGGATATGTCATACTTTGCCATGTTTACGTGCTTTCATTTCCTGAAGGTAAGCCTTCGAATCAAAATCCTCCACACAACCACTTGTCATACCTTCTTCAATGGCTGTACGCAGTGCAGCGATTCTCTGTTCCTGATCTTCCAGCAGACGCAAGCCGGTACGCACCACCTCACTAGCGTTGTTATAGCGACCGCTCAGGATGCTGGCTTGTATAAAATCCTCAAAATGAGGACCAAGTGCTACAGATGTTGTTTTCATAATCAAACCTTTAACAATGCAAAGTTACCAATATTTCATAACAATCCAAATAAAAACTATATAAACAATTGAGTGAAATACTACGCAGGTTCAAGCGTATTGGTGCGAGCAATGGAGCGTGTTCGCTGTGGCGAACTAAAAAAAGGTATTTTCGGCCCCGGTTCTGGGTACAGGAAAAGGCAAGCGTTAAGCCTGCCTTTTCCTGTACCCAGAGCCGGGGTCGAACCGGCACGGGTTGCCCCACTGGTGTTTGAGACCAGCGCGTCTACCGATTCCGCCATCTGGGCTTGGTGTCAAAACCGCCGCGAAGGTACAATAATTTGATGAAACTAAGGGTAATGCCGGGGATTTTTTTGGTTTTGCGCTATTTTAACGGCCAAACGCTTGGATGAGTCCAAATATGCAATATCTTCGTAGCAGACGTAAAAAAGGTACTATGTTAGGACAAGATAATTTCTGTGTTGTGCTGGCAGGCGGATTCGGAACGCGGCTTTGGCCTTTGAGCCGCAAGGGTCTGCCCAAGCAGTTTCTGGATTTCAACAACAACGGACGTACATTGCTCAAGGAGACCGTTGAGCGAATGAGAAAGATATTTCCCGAGGAGAACATCATAGTTTCCACAAACCTGGATTTTTATGAGGATGTCTGCGGTCAGCTGCCGGACCTGAATCCGCTGCAGGTGCTGCGCGAGCCGGTCATGAAGGGTACTGCGCCCAGTATCACGCTGGCATCGTACCACATCCGTGACATCAACCCCAACGCCAATATCCTGGTGGTGCCGTCGGACCTTGTCATAAAGGATGAGGCCCCTTACATTGATGTGATAGAGAAGGGAATGTCTTATGTGGCCGATAACGACTGCATTCTGACGGTGGGAATCAAACCCACACGCCCTGAGACTAGGTTCGGATATATCCAGATGGACGAGAAGGTGGCCGATGGCATATACAGCGTGCGTACGTTTACTGAGAAACCCGAGGAGTCTTTTGCAAAGGTGTTCGTGGACAGCGGCGAGTTCTACTGGAACTCCGGTATTCTGATGTGGAACGTGAATACGTACATAGAGATTGCCAAGACATACCTGCCGGATATGATCCAGCAGTTCAACCGCATATATGACACAAAGCATAACCGGGATGAGAGGCGCAGCCTGCTTTACTCGGTTTACGAGGCATTCCCACGTATATCAATAGATTACGGCATACTTGAAAAGACCGATAAGGTATGTATGACCATAGGTGATTTCCGATGGAATGATATTGAGAGCTGGGACCTGCTGTATGACTATTGTGCCAAGGATGCCGACGGTAACGTACTGGGTATGTACAATTACCAGGTTTATGACTGCCATAACAGTATGTTCCTGTGTAACAAGGATAAGAAACTGGTGGTGATTGACGATCTTAGTGATTTCCTTGTGGTTGATACCGATGACGTGCTGGTTATTTGCAGGCGTAACAACGAGACGGACTTTAAGAAATATATTAATGACGCCATGCTCAAATATGGCGAAAAGTACTCTTAAATGAGTAAAGGTGTAAAGATGCCGGGACTCCTGGCTTTGAGTCCCATTCTGGTTTTTCTGGTTGTTTATCTGGTCTCGTCGCTTCTGGCGGGTGATTTTTACAGGGTGCCGGTTTCATCGGCATTCCTTGTGGCATCGGTCTATGCCATCGCTATCACTCCGGGCAAACTGAGCAGGCGTGTCAATATCTTCTCGGAGAGTGCCGGTCACTGGAACATCATGCTGATGGTGTGGATTTTCATGCTGGCGGGTGCGTTTGCGGGATCGGCCAAGGAGATCGGGTCCATTGAGGCCACGGTTAACTTTACGCTTCATATTATACCAAGTCATTTCCTGTTGGCAGGTCTGTTCCTTACGGCTTGTTTCGTGTCATTGGCCATTGGTACCAGTGTGGGCACGATTGTGGCGTTGGTTCCCATTGCCAGCGGAATTGCACAGGAGACCGGGATGAGTCAGGCTATGATGGCCGCACTCGTGGTGGGCGGTTCATTCTTTGGCGATAACCTGTCGTTCATATCCGATACCACCATCGCGGCCACACGTGCGGTGGGTTGCGCGATGCATGAGAAATTCCGTGCAAACCTGATGATTGTGCTGCCGGCTGTGGTTGTGGTTGCAGGATATTACATATTCAAGGGCCTGAGTATCAATACTGTGTCCGATATCCATCCAATCGAATGGCTTAAACTGCTCCCATATGTTTCGGTCATAGTGCTGGCGCTGATGGGTATCGATGTTACCCTGGTGCTGGTTATCGGCCTGCTTCTGAATGCGGTGGTGGGCTTTGGTACCGGAACGCTTGACTGGTTCAGCTGGCTGGGTTCTATGGGTCAGGGTATAGCTGGAATGGGTGACCTGATTATCGTGACTCTGCTGGCGGGCGGTATGCTGGGTATTATCCGTTACAACGGCGGATTGTCCTTTATCATGCGTACTGTGATGAGCAGGGCCAACGGACCTCGCGGTGCGGAATTCAGCATAGGCCTGCTTACGGTGCTTGCCAACCTTTGTACGGCAAACAACACTATTGCAATCATCACCGTGGGCGGAATTGTAAATGACATATCCGATAAGTTCGGCATACCCAAGCGCAGGGCTGCCAGCCTGATGGATACATTCAGCTGTTTAGTACAGGGCATAATTCCCTACGGCGCCCAACTGCTTATGGCTGCCGGCCTGACCGGTCTGGCCACCACACAGATCATTCCTTACCTCTATTATCCCTTTGCGGTAGGAATAAGTGTTATTGTATCTATCCTTATAAGCAGAAAAAAGTGACAATTGGTTGTTTTTTTTGCTCTCAGGTATTGGATATTCCAAAAAAGGCGGTAAATTTGCACCGCGTTTGAGAGCAGTAGTGCTCTGAATGCGGCAAAATGCTTCTTTAGCTCAGTTGGTTAGAGCATCTGACTGTTAATCAGGGGGTCCTAGGTTCAAGTCCTAGAAGGAGCGCAGAAATCAGTTCCAAGAAATTGGGACTGATTTTTTTTTGTCATAGCCAAAATATCTATCTTCGCGAAAACAAAAATCGCTATGAAGAGATTAATCAAGGGCATCGCCCTGTCAGTCATATTGGGTCTTACAAGTACGGGTGTATCGGCACAGAAGGCCGATGACCACAACTTTGAGATTGCCAAGAACCTTGAGGTTTTCCATGAGATAGTAAGCGAGTTGGACCGTTTCTATGTAGATACCATCAACCCCAAGCAGACCATCGAGAAGGGAATCCAGGCTATGCTCAGCGGCATAGATCCGTATACCGAGTATTATCCTGAGAATGACATGATGGACCTTAAGATGATAACCACCGGTAAGTATGCCGGAATAGGTGCCATCATCCGTCAGTATACCGGCCGCGACTACATTTATATAGATGAGCCGTATGAGGGTATGCCTGCCGCACGTTACGGACTCAAGGCTGGCGATGAGATACTGAGCATCAACGGCGAGAGCATGAAGGGTAAGGCTTCGTCGTACGTGAGCGACCATCTGCGCGGTGAGGCTGACAGCAAACTGACCGTTACGGTACGCCGTCCGGGTGTGCCTGATTCGCTGAGCATTGATGTGATACGCAGTGTGATTGCACTGCCTGCCGTTCCCTATTACGGAATGTACAAGGGTTACGGCTATATCCTTCTGGAACAGTTTACCGAGAACTGCTCCAAGAACGTGATGAAGGCTTTGGTGGAACTTAAGGAGCAGGGCGCCAAGGGCATCATACTGGATCTGCGCGGCAACGGCGGCGGACTGCTGAACGAGGCGGTCGAGATTGTGGGCCTGTTCGTTCCCAAGGGCACCAAACTGGTTGAGACACGCGGCAAGGTGCCTCAGGTTGCATCGACATACGTTACACAGCGTAACCCCATAGATGAGAACATTCCCCTTGTGGTTCTGACCGATGAGCAGTCGGCATCGGCCTCTGAGATTGTGGCCGGCAGCCTGCAGGATCTGGACCGTGCGGTGATAGTTGGCGTGCGTACATTCGGAAAGGGTCTGGTTCAGACCACCCGTATGCTGCCGTTCAACGGTACACTTAAGGTTACCACAGCCAAGTATTACATACCCAGCGGACGCTGCATCCAGGAGATTGACTACTCAAAGCGTAATGAAAAGGGACAGGCACAGCATATTCCCGACAGTCTGACCAAGGTGTTCTATACCGCTGCGGGCCGACCTGTACGTGACGGCGGCGGAATACGTCCCGACGTGGTCTGCAAGCAGGATACCATGCCTGACATTCTCTATTACCTCTCTCAGAACGTGGTGCTGTTTGACTACGTGAACGATTGGTGCACCAAGCATGCAACGATTGCTCCCGCACAGGATTTCAAACTGACCGATGAGGACTACAATGAATTCAAGGAGTTTGTATGCAACAGTGACTTCAAGTTTGAGAGCAACAGCAGCAAGGCTCTGACATCGCTCAGAAAACTGGCCGAAAGGGAAGGCCTGGCCGATAAGGCTCAGGATGAGTTCAAGTCATTGGAGAGCAAACTGCAGTATGACCTGCGTAATGACCTGGATGTGTTCCGTAATGACCTGGAGAGGGTTGTCTCAATGGAGATACTGGTACGCTACTACTATCAGCGCGGCCTGATAATGTATAACATGAAATCGGACCGGTTCCTTGAAGAGGCTGCGGGTCTGCTTGGCGACCGCAAGCGTTATGATTCCATTCTGGCTTCTCCTCAATGAGAGGGAGTTGAGAACCTGAATGACAGATAAAGGAACAGGACAACAATAACGAGTACAGCCACTATCATTAAGAGTGACCCCAGAAGGAAATTGTTGTTTGATCTTATGGATCTTCTTTTCATCAAGTAGGATTTTGGCACAAAGCTACCGGTTTTTCTTGTAGAACTCGCTTAAAATTCCGAAAATTGCATCACTAATTAAATTAACCAAACATACTTTAATATGAAAAAATCAGGAATCGTTCTGCTGGCTGCTCTTATGCTGGCTCCGTTTAAAGTTCTGGCTCAGCCGGATCCCAACTTCCACATTTACATTTGCATAGGTCAATCCAATATGGAGGGTAACCCCCGTCCCGCTCAGCAGGATAAGGAGAATGTAAGTCCGCGTTTCGTAACTATGAACGCCGTTGATTTCCCTGACAGCAAGATGGGTGAGTGGCGTACTGCAGTTCCGCCGTTGGCACGCCCCAACACAGGTCTTACACCGGCTGACTATTTTGGCCGTACAATGGTTCAGAACATGCCCGAGGACGTTAAGATTGGTGTCGTTATGGTAGCCGTTGCCGGTTGTTCCATAGACCTTTTTGATAAGGACAAGTGGGAGGCTTATATTCCCAATCAGGCAGACTGGATGAAGAATATCTGCAAGGAATACGGTGGCAATCCCTATGCTCGTCTGATTGAGCTCTGCAAGAAGGCTCAGCAGGACGGCGTGATCAAGGGTATCCTGCTGCACCAGGGTGAGACCAACACCAATGATCCCCAGTGGCCCGCCAACGTAAAGAAGGTTTACGATGATATCCTGGCTGACCTGGGTCTGGAGGCCGGTTCAATTCCTCTGCTGGCTGGTGAGGTCGTTCCCGCCGATCAGCGTGGCGTATGCGCAGGTCATAACGATGTCATTGCCAAGCTGCCAGAGACTCTGCCGCAGGCTATGGTAGTTCCCGCTTACGGCTGCGAGGCCGGTCGTGACCATCTTCACTTCAACGTGAAGGGTCAGCGTGAGTTCGGCCGCCGCTATGCCGCCCGCATGCTGAGCTATCTGGGATACTAAGTATTTTTTTAACATTATTCTTGGTCGGGTGCAGGATATTCCATATCTTTGCACCCGATAAGATGATGTGTGGAGAGGCCGAGGGCCTCTTTTTTGTTGCCATACGGTTGCTTATCAGAAAACAAGTTTAACTTTTATATGATTGACAAACAACAAGTTATCAGTATCGCAGAGAAATGGCTCAATACAAAGGAGGGCTATTTTCTTGTTGATGTGGATGTTACCCCTGACAATCGCATTGTCGTAGAGATTGACCAGGCCGAAGGCGTCTGGATTGACGATTGTGTTGACCTGAGCCGTTTCATCGAGGCTTCACTTGACCGTGATGTCGAGGATTATGAGTTGGAGGTGGGCTCCGCGGGTATCGGCCAGCCTTTCAAAGTACTCCAGCAGTACATAAACCACATCGGCCAGGAGGTTGAGGTGCTCCCCAAGAGCGGTGCCAAACTTAAGGGTATACTTGTGTCTGCCGATGAAAAGGGATTTGCAGTCCAGGTTCAGCAGAAGCAGAAGGTTGAGGGCAGCAAGCGTCCCAAGACAGTCGAGGTAGAGATGCCGTTCGGCTACGATGAAGTGAAATATGTAAAATACGTAATAAGTTTAAAGTAAAATGGCTACTAAGAAAGAAGAAACGGTCTCATTGATCGATACCTTTCAGGAGTTCAAGGAACTTAAGAACATAGACCGTATGACACTGGTTTCTGTTCTTGAAGAGAGTTTCCGCAGTGTTATCTCAAAGATGTTCGGAACCGATGAGAACTACTCGGTTATTGTCAACCCCGATAAGGGTGACTGCGAGATCCAGCGTTCACGCATCGTGGTTGAGGACAAGGATCTTGAGGATTCCAATACTCAGATTTCACTCTCTGAGGCCCGTCAGATTGACGAGGACTTTGAGGTAGGTGAGGAGGTTTCCGAGCAGGTTGATTTCAGCAAGTTCGGCCGCCGCGCCATCCTGAATCTGCGCCAGACACTGGCTTCAAAGATTCTGGAACTTGAGAAGGACAGCCTGTACAACAAGTATGTAGAGAAGATAGGCACCATCGTTACCGGTGAGGTTTATCAGATCTGGAAGAAGGAGATCCTGCTCCTGGATGAGGAGGGTAATGAGCTGCTGCTGGCCAAGACTGACCAGATTCCCAGCGATTTCTTCCGCAAGGGCGAGACTGTACGTGCTGTTGTTGACCGCGTTGACAACGTGAACAACCCCAAGATCATGCTGAGCCGTACATCACCCGTGTTCCTGCAGCGTCTGCTGGAGCAGGAGGTTCCCGAGATTGCTGACGGTCTGATCACTATCAAGAAGATTGTCCGCATACCGGGTGAGCGCGCCAAGATTGCCGTTGAGTCATATGATGACCGCATTGATCCCGTAGGCGCCTGCGTAGGTGTAAAGGGTTCACGCATACACGGTATAGTACGCGAGTTGCGTAACGAGAACATTGACGTTATCAACTACACCACCAACATAGAGCTCTTTATCAAGCGTGCCCTGAGCCCAGCCAAGATATCCGAACTCAATCTGGATACCGAGGCCCGTCGTGCTGAGGTTTACCTGAAGCAGGATCAGGTTTCACTTGCTATCGGTAAGAGCGGTCTGAACATCAAGCTGGCAAGTATGCTGACCGAGTATACCATCGATGTTTACCGTGAGTTGGAACAGGATTCAACTGAGGAGGATATCTATCTGGATGACTTCCGCGGTGATATTGAGGATTGGGTTGTCGATGCTCTGCACGATGCAGGCTTTGAGACAGCCAAGGCAGTTCTGCGTGCTGACCGTGAGATCCTGACTGAGTCAGTTGACCTTGAGGAGGAGCAGGTAGATGAGATACTGGATATCCTGGCACGTGAGTTTGCCGATGAGGAGGAGTTCCAGAAGTTCATTAAGAAGTAAATTTTATCGGGGCAGAGCCCTGGACAACAAGAAAGTATTTTTATAGATGGCGATAAGAATAAGTAAAGCAACAAGAGAGTTGAATGTGGGAGTATCGACCCTGGTCGAGTTCCTGCACAAGAAGGGTTTTGCCGATATTACCGAGGACCTGAACCAGAAACTTACCGACGAGGAGTACAACCTCCTGGTGGCAGAGTACAGTCAGGACAAGTCAATCCGTGAGGAGGCCAACCGTTTCCTTCAGGACCGTATGAGCAGAAAGAGTGCTGCCGATGAGCCTGTACAGGAGGAGAAGCCTGCCAAGAAGGAGCCCGAGATGGTAGAGACTGTCATCCCCGAGGAGCCGGTAATAAAGTTCAAGACTGTAGGTAAGATAGACCTGGGTAAGGATAAGGCCGATGTCAAGGAGGAACCCAAGGCAGAGCCTGTTGAGCCCAAGAAGGAGGAGCCCAAACCCGCCGAGCCCGTCAAGAAGGAGCCCGAGGTTAAGGCCGAACCCAAACCTGAGCCCAAGCCGGAACCCAAACCCGAGCCCAAGAAGGTTGTTGTGCCCAAGGCAGAGCCCGTCAAGGCAGAACCCGTAAAGGTTGAGCCCAAGGTAGAGGAGGCTCCCGTCAAGGCTGCAGAGCCTGTCGTAGCGGCTACTCCCGAATCTAAGGTTGAGGCTCCCAAGGAGAGCGTGTTCAAGATTCAAACTCCCCAGAACGGCGGTCTGAATATCAAGACCGTGGGAAAGATTGACCTGACAGCCATCAATCAGTCAACCCGTCCCAAGAAGAAGTCCAAGGAGGAGAAGAAGAAGGAACGCGAGGCCAAGGAACTTCAGCGCCAGCAACAGCGTCAGCAGTTCAAGGAGTCTCTGATGAAGGAGATCAAGCCCGGTGACAAGAGCCAGGACGGCGATGCCCCGCGCAAGAAGAACCGTGTACGCATTGGCGGTGAGAAGGTTGACCTGACCAAGGCCGACAGTTACAGCCAGTCACAGAACAGCGATAACCGTGGCGGCGGCAAGGATACCCAGAAGGGCGGCGGCCGCAACAACAAGGATCACCGTTTCAACAAGGCCGATAAGGCCGAGTTCTCAAACGAGGACGTAAACCGTCAGATCCGCGATACATTCTCATCGTTCCAGAAGGGTAAGACCAAGTCTTCAAAGTACCGCAAGGACAAGCGTGAGCAGGTTCAGCAGCGTCAGATGGAGGCTCTGGAGCAGGAGATGGCAGACAGCAAGGTACTGAAACTTACCGAGTTCGTGACAGCCAATGAGCTGGCCACCATGATGAACATACCCGTCACCCAGGTTATAGCAACCTGTATGAACGTAGGTATGATGGTGTCTATCAACCAGCGTCTGGATGCCGAGACAATCAATATCGTGGCCGATGAGTACGGATTCACAACTGACTTTGTCAGCGCCGAGGTTGCCCAGCAGATCAGTGAGGAGGCCGATAAGGAGGAGGATCTGGTACCCCGCGCACCTATCGTAACCGTTATGGGTCACGTAGACCACGGTAAGACATCTCTGTTGGACTACATCCGCAAGTCAAACGTAATTGCCGGTGAGGCAGGTGGTATCACACAGCACATCGGTGCTTACAACGTGAAACTGGATGACGGCCGTCACATCACATTCCTGGATACTCCGGGTCATGAGGCTTTCACCGCCATGCGTGCCCGTGGTGCTCAGGTAACTGATATTGCAATCATCATCGTAGCTGCCGATGACAACGTGATGCCCCAGACCAAGGAGGCTATCGCACACGCCACCGCAGCCGGTGTACCTATAGTATTCGCAATCAACAAGGTCGATAAGCCCGCTGCTGATCCCGAGCGTATCAAGCAGGAACTGGCACAGATGAACTTCCTGGTCGAGGACTGGGGAGGCAAGTACCAGAGCCAGGATATATCGGCCAAGAAGGGTATAGGTGTGAACGAACTTATGGAGAAGGTGCTGCTTGAGGCCGAGATGCTTGACCTCAAGGCCAACCCCAACCGTAAGGCTACCGGTACCATCATCGAGTCTTCACTGGACAAGGGCCGCGGTTACGTGGCTACCGTGCTGGTATCGAACGGTACCCTTAAGATGGGTGACATCGTGATAGCAGGTACATCCTGGGGTAAGGTAAAGGCAATGTTCAACGAGCGTAACCAGAAGATGAAATCGGCCGCTCCCGCAGAGCCTGTGCTGATTCTGGGCTTGAACGGCGCTCCTCAGGCCGGTGTAAGCTTCCACGTGGTGGACAGCG
>JAZMZT010000029.1:0-7522 GCA_045586125.1 Bacteroidaceae bacterium
TAATAAATAATCCGCAAACCACCAAAAATAATTGAAATAGTTTGCGGATTATTAGATTTAATCTTCTATGCTATCCTAGGGACTTTTTCAGTGGCCTCTTCACAGCGACACGGGCGTCGATGGTTTCTGATACCCTATACCCTAAGTTTTGCTCGCGCACCTGGGAGGTTACGCTCGGTCATACGGCCAAACCTTTCAATATAAGGCTTGTGAGGCCGATTCTTTGCAAGTATGGTAGCGAAAATGGCCAAAAACGCGGTTTTAGTGGCCATACTTGCAGAAAATATGGTTTAAACGCGGGTTTTACGCAGGTATGGCCGTATTTTAAAAAACACTACCTTTGCGATATATGAGGGAACAGTACTACATCGTTGCAGAGCATCTGTTTTGCGTGGAGGCTGATGAGGCTATCATCAAGCTTCTCATCAACTACGAGCCGTTCAGAACGGAGCAGAGCAATGATGCACTGTTCAGCCTCACCGTAACTGACGGTGGGCCGATTCAATACATTGAGGAGCTGAGCCAGGATGAGGAGGGGCAGGATATTGTTTGCGGACATACTGAGCAGGGTGATGCGGTGTTTGAGTTCCGGTTTGGCGGTAAGACGGCGGGATGGCTGGTCTGCTCGGCCGGATACCGTGAGGGTACTCTTTACCTTAGCGGATTCCTGACCAAGGCGGCTGTTGACAATGCGCTTATGATACAGTTCGCAATGGCATCGGCCACACTTGATACGGCGTTGTTCCATGCTGCTGCGGTCAGTCTGGACGGTAAGGGATATATGTTCCTGGGCAAGAGCGGCACCGGCAAGAGCACCCATGCAAGGCTGTGGCTTGGCAACATACCCGGCACGGAGCTTATGAATGATGACAACCCTGCCGTACGCATCAAGGCCGATGGCACCGCCGTTGTCTATGGCACCCCCTGGAGCGGCAAGACACCGTGCTACCGCAACATATGTGCGCCGCTGGGCGGAATTGTGCTGCTCAGTCAGGCACCTTATAATAAGATAGTTCGCCTTAAAGGCATAGGAGCATACGCCGCCGTGGTGCCCAGCATATCGGGCAAACGGTGGGACAGCCTCATTGCCGACGGCCTGCATGAGACCGAGAACGCGCTGGCAAGTGGTGTGCCCGTATGGCACTTGGACTGCCTGCCCGATGCCGATGCAGCCCACCTGTGTAAAGATGCAATTGCCCTATGACCGATGAGCAGATCATAAAGGAGGCCGTGCGCCTGGTGCAGGACGGAGTGAGCGTGACATTCCCCGTCAAGGGCCGCAGCATGCTGCCGTTCATAATAGGCGGTCGCGAGAGTGTCATTCTGCAAAAACCCGGTAGTCTGCAGCGCGGTCAGGTTGTGCTTGCCCAGGTGGGTCCGGACCGGTATGTCGTGCATCGGATCATAAGGACAGAGCCGGACCGGATAACCCTGATGGGTGACGGCAACATCTGCGGCACAGAGAGTTGCACACCGGCAAATGTGCTTGCCGTTGCCACGCATGTGGTTGATGAAAACGGGCGGCGCCGCCCGCTTGACTCATTCATTCAACTGGCCAAGGCACATATATGGTATATGATAAGACCGCTCAGAAGATATATCCTGGCCGGACTAAGAATTCTAAGACCCGCAAAATATAAGATATGAAGATAAAGAAAGGATTTGTGCTGCGCACTGTGTGCGGTGAGAACGTGATAGTAGGCGAGGGCCTTGACGCCATAAACTTTGGCCGCATGCTCAGCCTTAACGAAACCGCCGCATGGCTCTGGAAACAGGCCCAGGAGCAGAGCGATTTTACTGCCCGGAGTCTATCAGAAGCTCTCTGTCAGGAGTATGACGTAACTCCGGAGCAGGCTCTACAGGATGTAACTGAGACTATTCAAAACTGGAAACAGCTGGGAGTAATAGAATGAAATACTGGAGCTGGATATGGCGTAACACACAGGGAATCCGCTGGAACACGGCGGTCCGCATAGTGGCAGGCACGGCGCAGGTAGCGCTGGGTCTTATGATGGTATGGCTCAGCCGCCGTTTCATTGATGAGACCATCCGTACCGGAACCACCCGTGACGTGATAACGATGGTCTGCTGGCTGGTGCTGACCGTAGTGGGCGGAGTTCTGCTCCGTCAGGTCTATTTCCTGCTCACCACCAAGGCCGGCATACACCAGACCAACACCCTGCGCTTACGTATGTTCAGCAGCCTGTTCCGCCGCCAGCTCTATGAAGACAAGGAGATCCACTCCGGTGACATCAGTTCCCGCCTTACCAAGGATATTGAGGTGGTAAGCGAGACCACCACCGATACCCTGCCCCAGATGTGCATAACCGCCATCCAACTGGTGGGTGCCTTCCTGCTGCTCCACTATTTTGACCGATGGCTTGCCTGGGCCCTTCTCATCATGACCCCGCTTGCCATACTGATGGCCAAGTTCATAGGCCGCCGCCTGCGTCAGATGACACTTGATATCCGTCAGGACGAGAGCCGCATACAGATGCAGGTACAGGAGGGCATGGAGAACAACGCCGTACTGCGTGCCATGGGCAGCCAGGAGTGGATGACCGGCCGTCTGGACTCAGCACAGCAAAAACTTAAGGGCAACATAATGCGCCGCACCCGCTTTACCATAATGATACGTATCATACTGGGCAGCGCATTCGGCCTGGGTTACCTGCTGGCATTCGTATGGGGAGGCCTGCAACTGCGTAACGGTGCCATCACATTCGGTATCATGACATCATTCCTGCAACTGGTAGGCCAGATACAGCATCCCGTGATGCAGCTGCTCAACCTGGTGCCTCAGGTAATACACTCCACCGCCAGCATAGACCGTCTGGCCGAGCTTGAGGGCAATGCCGTGGACCATGCCGGTACCCTGCACCCCACCCTGCGCGGAATACGTTTTGATAAGGTTGATTTCAGGTACGCAGGCGGTGACCGCCAGATACTGTCCGGCTTTACACATGATTTCCGGCCCGGCACCAAGACCGCCCTTATGGGAGAGACAGGCATAGGCAAGACCACCCTGTTCCGCCTGATGCTTGGATTCATAAGCCCTGACAGCGGTAGCATAAATCTTTATGGTGATAATGAAAGTTTGACGGCAGGCGCAGAGACACGCCCCGACTTTGTGTTCGTACCCCAAGGCAATACACTCATGAGCGGCACAATCCGCTTCAACCTGCAGGTGGCCGATCCGAAGGCATCGGACGAGCAACTAAAAGAGGCCCTTCATACCGCCTGCGCTGATTTTGTTCAGGAACTCCCAGATGGTCTTGATACCCTGCTCGGCGAGCGCGGCAGCGGCCTGAGTGAAGGCCAGGCCCAAAGGATAGCAATAGCCCGGGGCTTGCTGCGTCCGGGCTCCATATTGCTGCTTGATGAGATAAGTTCATCACTCGATCCTGAGACAGAGACCGAGCTCTACCGCCGCCTCTTCCAGACTTATCTCGGCAAGACTATGATCTTTATCACTCACCGCACCGCCGTCACTACGCTCTGCGACTCAACCCTCACACTCTAACTAAAATGACACAAAGGGATCAGATTCCTGCGTCATTATGTTCAGTATGTTAAACGATTTTGCATCAAATATGTTCAACATATCGAACATATTATTCAAATCAAAAGCGATATTACACCAATTGTTCAGTATGTTAAACAGATTTGTTTCTAAAATGTTTTG
The DNA here is from genome assembly GCA_045586125.1 of Bacteroidaceae bacterium. Lineage (GTDB taxonomy): Bacteria > Bacteroidota > Bacteroidia > Bacteroidales > Bacteroidaceae > Colenecus. The sequence goes on from JAZMZT010000029.1 coordinate 3,686, forward strand.
TATATTGAACATTCTTTTGTTTATCTTTACACCCGAAAATATAATAGAGTGAGAGAATGGAAGCACTGATTAGAAGACACATTAACAGAATGCAGACTGTAAAACTGGATTTTGTCAGAAGTGTAATGGATGAAATCGACTGGAATGATCGTCTGCTGATGATTAAGGGACAAAAGGGTGTGGGAAAGACCACACTCATGACTCAACGCATTATGCAGGTGTTTGGACCTGTTAATACCACTGAAGTGTTGTATGTCAGCTTGGATAATATCTATTTTGGTACGCACAATCTTCTGGATTTCATTGAGCAATTTCATGCGCAAGGCGGGAAATACCTGTTTCTGGACGAAGTGCATAAATACAAAGGGTGGAGTTTGGAAATCAAGAATGCGTACGATGAATTTGAAGATATGCACTTTGTGTTGAGCGGCTCTTCTCTGGTAAACCTTAATGAAGGTGAGGCTGATTTGTCGCGCCGCTGCATTACATATACCATGCAGGGACTTTCGTTCAGAGAGTATCTGAATATGTTTCATCAGATGGACTTCAAGAAGAGGTCACTTCAGGAGCTCCTGACGGATGGCAATAGCCTATGTGCGCAGGTGAATGCGCAATTACGTCCACTGCCACTTTTTTCGGAATATCTGCGTTATGGGTACTATCCGTTCCTGAAAGAGGGACAGAATAATTACTATGTACGCATAGAGAATATTGTCAATACTATCATAGAGGAGGAATTGCCTCAGTTGAGGAAACTGGATGTAGGGAATATCCGGAAGATAAAGTCACTTTTGGGAATTCTTTCATCAGGTGTTCCTTATACTGTCGACACTACAAAACTGTCATTGATGGCTCAGATTTCGAGAAATACCTTGTTGCAGTATCTGCAGAATCTCAATGAGGCACGATTGATTCAGTTGCTATATTCTGATGTCACAAATGTGAAACGATTGCAAAAACCCGATAAGATCTATATTGAGAATACCAACATGTTGCATGCCCTCACCTCTACACAGGTTAATGAAGGAACGGAACGCGAAGTGTTTTTCGTTAATCAGCTATCAGCAGCTCATGTGGTTGAGTATAGCAAAACATCTGCAGACTTCACTATAGATCATCAGTTTACCATTGAGGTTGGCGGACGCTCCAAGGATGGTAAACAGATTACGGGTGTTGCCAACAGTTTCATTGCTTCAGCTGACCAAGAATATGTACTCGGAAACAAAATTCCCCTCTGGCTCTTTGGTTTTTTGTATTAAATCACTCTGCAGGACACTGGCACCCGCTCACTTACTACAAGGTGCTTAAGCAGCAAGAAGCCCAAACGGGTATTCCCCATTTGGGCCTCTGATTAAGAATCTGTTCCAATCAAGCCAGACTATCGTCTCTGCCTGGCATCTGACCGGGAATCTGGCCGAATCCGCTTCCCCAGCCCGGAATTGTCCTGTCTCCACTGCCGCACAGGATACTTGTTGTCTCAATATCTATAACCTGAGTATTGGGTTTGCCATATCTCTTTTTCATAATTATTGCTGTCATTTGATTACGGACTGTGGTTATCATTCACTGATGAGCACTTTCCTGCCATCTGTGTTCAGGTACAGACCTGGAGCTGCTGGAGTGCCATCAACCGGCTGCCCGTTCAAATTGAACCAGCGCTCTATCGTTACTTCACCCGTGGCAGTGTCTATTGTACCTACAGCGGTTGTTCCGCCACCATTGCCTATCAGACGTACGGTTATACGGTCCGGCATTACGTCAGACTGAACTCGTCTGGAAGGAGCCTGCAGGGCGCTGTTGCTGCCGGAGTATGTAAGATATGCACGGAACGGCTGTATGTAAGCTCCGGTAGCGGCCTTTATGAACTGGCCGGCCGTTACATCTGTCTGCCCATCGCTAGCCTTACCACCTGTGGCCGCAAATCCGAACACCGTTCCGCTAAACGGAGCCGTACCGTATGTAAGCCTACTATATGTGCCGATGAACGTCCAGTCACCACTGGTGGTTGCCAGTCCGCCGGACACATCATAGTCTGCCGCACCGCCAAACACCACAGCGCCTGTGGCATCGGGCAAGAACAGATAGGGCTTGTTGGCCTCGGTGGTAGTCACGTTGTTGCCGCCGGGTGTAGCGTCACTCATGGTGGCCACCCAGCCGTCAGTAGCGTCATACGTTACATCTACAAACTCATACACCTTACCGCCGCTGATGGTGGTCATGGCAAACGGCAGGCAGATGGTCGAGGCCTTGCCGCCCGTGAACTCACGGCGGAAAGCCACCGTGCCGCTCAGATCTGTGGGCACAGTCTCCGATTCGCTCAGTATGGCATTAGCCTGCACAGCGCCGTCGTTCTCGCTGACGTCGCCGCCGCCGGTGCCGACGTTGTTGACGAAGCTTTTTACGCTGCAGTCGCAGTAGTAGTTGTGGGCGAGGGTGCCGCCGTCGTTGGTGCCGACGATGGCGCCGCTGCTGCTCTCTTCACTTCCGGTGACCCAGGCGCCGACGGCGATGCAGTTGCTGACGGTACCGTCAGTTTTGCCGACGATGCCGCCATAGTGCTTGCAATTGCTATTGTCGTCGCGGGTGACGGTGGCGGCGCTGTAGCAGCCGTTGACGGTCCCACGGCCAAATATATGGCCGACGATGCCGCCGTGGTAGTCGGCACTGCTGGCATTGGCCTTGATAGTGACGTCGCCCAGCACGCGGCAGTTCTCGAAGGTACCGACAAAGCTGTAGCCCACGATGCCGCCTACTTCGTCGCGGCCAATGATGGTGCTGCCAGCGAGGGTGACGTTCTTCACGGTGGCGCCGCTGAGACAGCCGAAGAGACCCTGATAGCCGGTGCTACTGCTGATGCGGATGCCGCTGACGGTGTGGCCGTCGCCGTCGAAGGTGCCGAAGAAATACTGATAATCGCCGTGGACGCCGATGGGCGCGTGGTTGTTCTCGCCGTCGAAGCAGACGATGTCGGCGCCGAGCTTGAAGAATTTCCCGAGGAGTAGTTGTAGCCCGTGTTCACGCGGCTGGCGAGCAGCTCCAGCTGGGGGTAGTCGCTGATGATGTAGGGGTCGGCGTAGGTGCCGGCGTGGCCGGTCTCGTAGTCGGTGGTCCAGAGCAGGGCGATGGTGGCGTCGCTGGCGGGCATAGTGACGATGGAGCCGCTGATGTTGGTGCTGTCAACGGTGTAGTAGCAGGGCTCGACGTAGCCGGTAGGGGCGCTGCCGGAGTTGTCAAGCGTGACGGCGGTGCCGGCGGCGAAGTAGGTGTCGGTGCCGATGGTGACGCTCTCGCCGGTGGCGGTGACGCCGTCGAGCAGGGTGAGGGCGTGGACGCTACGGGCGCCGTCAACGTCGGTGGGGGCGCCGCCGCTTTTGCCTGCGCCGACGCCAACGGCATTGGCGGTACTGCCGACGGTGCAGTCGCGGTAGTAGTTGGCGGTGAGGGTGCCGTTGCTGTTATAGCCGGCGATGACGCCGTAATAATCCTCCATGACGGGGATAGTGGCGCCGAGGGCGAGGCAGTTCTCGATGGTGCCGCCATCACCATTCCATCCCACGACGGCGCCGTAATCATCGGGGCCTGTATAGGCGGCGGTCAAGGTGACGGCGCTGGTGCAGCCGCTGACGGGGCCGTAGTTCTTGCCGACGATGCCAGCGTGGTAGTGGCTGCCGGTATGCTTGGAGGCGATGAGGACGTCGGCGGCGACGGTGCAGTTCGTGACGGTACCGTAGCTCAGGCCGGCGATGCCTGCGACGGAGAGCTGGCCGGTGATGCGTGCGTCGGCGAGGTTGACGTCGTGGATACTGCCGCCCGTGCCGACGTAGCCAAAGAGGCCCT
>JAZMZT010000030.1:0-18996 GCA_045586125.1 Bacteroidaceae bacterium
GGACAGACCCCTTTTGTACTATTTTTCATTTAGTAGCACAGGGAACTGATCCTATTGTGCGCTCGTTTAGCAAACATTAACTAAATTAATCGTTGAGCAACTATTTTAGTAGTTACATTTGCAACATCACTAGTTACGCTAGCATTATGAAAGAAAAAGAGATTATCAAACTCAGTGAGAAGAAGGAGGTCATAATGAACCACTTCTGGGACAAGGGAGCACTCTTTGTGCGTGAACTCCGTGAGCTCTACCCTGAGCCTCAGCCCCATTTCAATACCCTCTCCACACAGGTGCGTGAGCTGGAGCAGGACGGATTCCTGGATCACAAGGCATACGGCCCCACCTATCAGTATTTCCCCATCATCAGCCGTCAGGAGTACAGCAGGTTCTCCATGGGCGGTTTCATCGGCAACTACTTTGGCTCATACCTGAATGCGGTTTCGGCATTTGTCGGCGACGGCAAGGTATCGGTCGATGAACTCAAAGAACTTATCTCACACCTGGAAAAGAAACAAAAATGATCACCTTCCTTACCTACCAATTGAAAGTAGCGGTCATAATGGCCGTCTTCTACATATTCTTCCGTCTGCTGCTCATCAAGGATACATGGCACAGACTCAACAGGATTGTGCTATTGAGTACGGCTTTGCTGTCACTTCTCCTCCCTGTTTGCATTATTACAATCCACAAGACAGAGGTATTGCCTGTGCCGATGACCCAACTCATGCAAGCCGTCTCAAGCACTCCTGACCAGCCATCCACACCCTGGTGGCACGTTGCTCTCATGGCGGTCTATTCGGCAGGCGTAGTCTTTGTGCTGGCAAGGGTTCTGGCATCGGCCTTGCGCGTACGCAGTATAATAAGGCACGCACGCAAGGAGGTTACGGCCGATGGTACCACCGTCTACGTCATGCCCGGCAACGACCCTTCATTCAGTTGGATGGGACACATTGTAATATCTGAGGCCGATTGGAGCAACCATGAAACCGCCATCATCAACCATGAGAAAGCCCACGTGGCACTCCACCATTCGATAGACGTACTTATAACCGATATAATTGCCGCCCTGCAGTGGTTCAACCCAGCCATCTGGATGTTGCGCATAGACCTGCGCGCCGTCCACGAATACGAGGCCGATGACACCGTACTGCGCGCCGGCACCGACATACGCAGTTATCAGTATCTGCTCATCAGCAAAGCGGCCGCAATGAACGGATACACAATAGCTAATAATTTCAATCACAGTATTTTAAAAAACCGAATTTTTATGATGGAAAAGGAAACATCAACCAGAAGGAGTCTGCTCAGAGCACTCTATCTTCTCCCCTTAGTTTGCATTAGTCTGGCACTCAATGCCCAAACCAAGGTTGATTACGTGAATGACGACAAGACTGTAACCACCAGTGTGGTTGTCAATGAGATTAAGCTTGACGGAGAGGCAATGGAAGGTTTGCCGCTTGACAGAATCTTAAACCTGCTCCCTGATTTAAAGAAAGACGACAACGGCAAAATCACCACTTCCCAAGGAAGTCAAGTACAAAAAATCATTGTAAACGGAAAAGTACTCTATGGTCAGGAGGCGACTGCCAATGCCGAGCCGGCTATACCCAGAATAAGTGTAGTCTATTCCGGATCAGACATGAACATTGATTTTTCCGGATATTCCAGTGAATCTGTTGACAAAATCATCAAAGCATTACCCGGTGCAGAGTTTGATGAGGACGGCAATATCACCGTCAACGGGAAATCCGTAAAAAAGATACTTGTCAATGGTAAAGAGTATAACAGCAGTGATCCCGACAACATCTATGTCAGCAGAATAGTAGAAGAGGTTGAAGGTGAAGTTCCGGATGGGCACAACAGAGTTACAACCGTTACAGTTAATGAAAACGGCCAGGTTTCTATAACCAACAAAGACGAGAAAGCTCCGGCCAACACATCCGATAAATAACCGGAACCGACAAATAACTTAAGCAAAGATATACCCCAGACGGACCAGGTCATCGCGGGAGTGAATCTGGTAGGTGAATCCGTCCCTGAGCAGGAACAGGTCATCGGCCACACGGAGAATCTCCTCATAGACATGGTCCGTTATGATGATTCCCTTACGGGCTTTCTGTTCCTGAATCATGGCGCGGATTTTCTCATCATATACGGGTGCGATATTGGAGAACGGCTCATCCAGGACGCAGAACTCGGCATCGGAATTAAGAATCATATAGAGTTCCGCGATGCGCCTCTCGCCGCCAGACAGTTCCTTAACCTTCTGGCTTCTCAGGCAGTCAAACTTATCATCAAACCTTACAAGCCCCTCAAAATCAACGCCGTACAATTCATAGGCCTGTGGCAGAGTCATGCCAGGCGGAATGAAATGAACCTGTGGCAGATACTTGACACGCAGTCCGATATGCCCGTAGTCAGTGCGCGGCTCGTCATTGAGGCGGATATACTTGTTCTGCGGACGAATGCCGCCCATGATACATTTGAACAGGCATGATTTGCCCGTGCCGTTACGTCCCAGCACACCTGTCACCCTACCCTTGTATGAAGTCACGTATGCGCTCTGAAGGACGACATTCTCTCCAAAGCGTAACTGGACGCTGTCAATAAGAAGTTTTCCGTTCTCGTTCTCCTCCATATCAGTTCAGATGCAACAGGGTAAACAATGGTGGTGCCAGAAAAATCAGGATCCGGAATATGATATACTCAATAACTATCGGAATCACATAGTATTCGGTCCTGCTTATACCCAGATTGAGCCAGAAGTATAGGGCGCCGCTACGGTCAAATTTGCGGAATACATACAGGATGATGGGTATTGTCAGCAACTTGAAAATCTTACAAAGGAACAAACCTTCGGACAGCCCTTCAGGATCACCGGAATGAGCGCCTACGATAAAGGCAAAGCACAATGACGCAATACCTGCAACAATCAGATACCCGCTCCCGTATCGGAATGAAAGGGTTATTTTCCGGAAAAAGGTCATCGGCACTAAATTGAGAATATTCAAAGAAATGTAAATCATCCTGTATGTATTAACAAATACACTATCTTTACGTCATCTATACAAATATTAACCAATTAAGTCCTTTTATGTTTATAGTAACTATCAGAAAGAGTCTGAGCAGAGCATTCTGCCTCATCGCTCTCACTTGCATTTCAATTACAGCCGGAGCAAATAACAACGTCAGCAATAATTACTCACAATATGCAGATACCGTCAATTCCAGTATAAGGCTTGATAAATTCAGTCTGGACGATCTTAAGATCGGTCCTATACTGGAATCTCTCAAGGATATGCTGAACAATATCGCCGATAATTACCCGGAAGATGTTGATCCTGTACCATTAAACCTGAAATTTGATTTCAATCTTGATTTTACTTCCTCTCAGCCATTCCTGCTCATTCAGGTAATCTATAACACCCTGGCAGGTGACGACGGAATGGTTAACCAACTCAAAGACAAAGAGATAAAGAAGTTTGACCAGAAGACTCTCAACAAGCTCAAAAAACAGTTCCGCAAAAGGTCAAACAAGGAGATAAAGAAACTCTGCAAGGGAGACCGTCAAACCCAGAAAGAACTCAAGCACAAGATCCAAAAACTCCTGGACGGCATCCAGATTAAGGAATAAACAATCTGCGTTTCATTCTTAAAGTACAATATACCAGCGCAAAAACTCAATTATAGAATTTCTATTATAGAATTTGTATAATCAAAATGCTATGACTACATTTGCACAAAACAACAGTACAATGGAGAACCCTTTTTACATAACCGGTATCATTCCGGAAGAATATTTCTGTGACAGGGATAAAGAAACCCGGTGGATTATACGTACGCTCCAAAACAAAGCGCACATACTGCTTACATCCCCCCGAAGAATGGGTAAAACCCAATTGATCCGCCACGTTTTTGAGCAACCATCCGTAAAAGACAACTATTACACCTTCTATACCGACATATATGCAACCACAAGTTTGCACGAACTTGTTCTGTTCTTAAGTAAGGAGATATACTCCCAGCTGGTACCCAAAGGCAAAGATGCACTTGACAGATTCCTTTCAGGGTTACAGTCTCTGACGGGTAGTTTCGGTTACGACCCTATTTCCGGCAAACCTACATTTGATATTAAACTGGGTGATATCCACACCCCGGAACTCACATTGCAAGAGATATTCGGTTATCTGGAAAACGCCGATAAGCCATGCATTTTTGCCATCGACGAATTCCAGCAGATAGCCAATTATCCTGAAAAGAATGTAGAAGCCTTACTCCGGACCCACATTCAGAAACTTAATAACTGCCTGTTTATTTATGCAGGCAGCAACAGGCACATATTGGAGAACATGTTCAATTCGGCCGCAAGACCTTTTTATAATAGCACCGAACAGACATACTTGGATTGCATCCCTAAAGAAATCTATATGAAGTTTGCATTAGAGCAGTTCAACAAATCGGGAAGACAAATTGACTCAAGTGCCATTTCACTTGCATATGACCTCTTTGAAGGACACACATATTATGTACACAATGTACTTCACAATGCTTTTGCATATCTGGATAAGGAAAAGCCAATAGAAGAAAGTGATATCCTTAAGACTATAGATGACATCCTGGAAGACAGAGGGCACATATTTGCATCCATGATGAACCAGCTTAACTATCAGCAAAAGGAAACACTGATTGCTATTGCCAAAGAAGGCAAAGCCAGCGGAGTTACATCGGTAGCATTTATAAAGAAGCACTCACTTAAATCTCCCAGTTCCGTTCAATACGCCATCAGCACCTTGCTTGACAAGCAACTGATTACATTTGAGAACGATAATCGCACCAAAATCTACAGCGTCTCTGACCGTTTTCTGCAAAAATGGATTTGCTCCACTTACTGAAATACAAAAGAATGTCACATCTTTGCCGAACCTTTTCCGCATTTGCGTGTATGCACACATGAAGCGCTTCAAAAACAAAAAGTGTATCACGTTAAAGAATAAAAGATGAAAAAGATATTGCTTCCCTTAGTCCTTGCAGCAGCCCTGGTTACTGCAATAGCATCGGCCCAGACCCACACGGATAAGCCAGAAAAGATAGAGTCATTCATCAAGACCCAATACGACACGGAGTGGTATGCCCACCAAGCCGCTCTTTGGGAGAAAGAGGTAAATAAGCATCCCGATAATGACGATGCCTGGTACTACTGGTTTACAGCCACACGTTACTATCAGATGTTCAATGATGCCGAGCAGGATGTTTATGACAAAGCTCTGACCGACATAGCATACAGGCTTCATAAAGAGCGCCCCGAGAGTTACGCGCGCTATGTCATTGATTATGAGTGCAATCATTTCGTCAGCTATAAGAATAGGCCCGATGACCTTCAGGACAACATGCTCAAGGCTATTCAGATGCGACCTGACTTTGAGTCGTTATATCCCCGATATGTGGTATACCTGACTCAGACAGGCAGAACCGACCTTCTGTCCGGAATCCTGAAAAAATGGTATGAATCCGGCGATTACTCATACGCCACACTTGCATTCTTCTATAACGCACTGGCAGGCATGGAGGAAAACGGAATCCTCTTTGTGGGAGGCGACGTCGACACTTTCAGTCCTCTTATGATACAGTATGGCAAAGGACTGTTCCAGGACCGTATTGTCATAAACAAAAACATGCTGTGGGAACCTGAATACCGTAAGACATTATTCCGTCAGTTAGACTTGGAGCCATATGAGGGGCCTGAGGCTTTCAGAGATCAGAAAGAGATGGACCAGTGGCTTGACAACCTGATTTTCTATATCTCACAGAACTCCGGACGTACCGTCTATTTCTCCAGCACTCTGAGTAGTCAGAATTACAGAGAGTTTCTGTACTCAGAAGGTCTTATAAACAGATACAGCACGCGCCGATATGACAATCTCTCAGCCAAGCGCAGGAACTTTGAATCGGTCTATCTCACTGACTATCTGCTTGAATCATTCTCGGCCGATACGTTTGACGATATTGCATACAAACTCAGTCTCAATTACATAGCCAACTTCAAGTCTTTGCTGGATTATTACAAGGCTCAGGGGCTCAAATCCGAGTATGACAAACTGCGCAGGATAATGATTCACATTGTGGATATGTACAAGGAGCACATCTGTGACCCGGACAGCAAGGAGGATCAATACTTATTGAAGCATTACTACGATGAGATTGACCGCTGATACGTTCCGAACCCTCTACCTTGAGCACGGCCCCCGTGCCCAAGGTTTCTTTCTGAGGATGACCGGCTATGACCGTGAACTGGCCCGAGACCTCACGCAGGACCTGTTTACCCGACTGTGGTCTGCCAGGGAGAGCTATGATGCAGGACGGCCTTTCAGCACCTGGATGTTCGCAATCGCATACAACATGCTCAAGAACGAGTACCGCCGCCGTATGACCGTCATGGAGTATGTTGAGAATACCGATAAGAACGAGCCTGTAACTGAGACCGATCACCTGGAACAGGAGCAACGCGAAGAGATGCTGCGCAGTGCCATCGGCCGTCTTCCTGAACCGCAAAAGGTGGTATTCCTCTTAAGATATGAGGAGGAACTTCCCCTATCCGAGATTGCCCGAGTGTGCAACATTCCTGAGGGCACAGTGAAATCACGTCTGTTTACAGCACTGACAGCCGTACGTGAGTATTGTATGAACAATGAAAATCAATAATATGGACAAACTGAAAGAACTTGAGAAAGAGAGTCAGGAACTGCTCACCTCAATCAAATCAATGGCCGATAAAGAGAACCTGGAGATGTCCCTGCCTTCACTGGACATCACTGACAGCGAGCCTAAACTGCTGCGTCGCCGCATACCCTCCTGGGTCGCTGTGGCAGCCATGCTCGCAGGCATCGTCATCGGCTTTGCAATGCCCAAACTGGGAAGCACTTACAATGGCGCGACAACAGCCTTCAATTACGCCGACACCTGCCGCAGCATCGCTCAGGACGACGTAAATCTTTCATTACTTGTAACTTCATCATCACTCTTTTAAAACCAATAATTATGAGAAAGAACAGTCTTAAAAGCTTCAAAACTTTGTTTGCGGCAACCCTTGTCATGCTACTTTCCGGCAGTGTAAATGCATATGCACAGGAAGAGCCTGAGATAGACAAGCCGGCCGAATATCCGGGCGGTACCATGGCAATGATAAATTTCATAAGTCAGAATTTGAAATATCCCCAGGAAGCCAGGGAACAAGGCATCCAGGGACGCGTTATGGTATTATTTACAATCCAGCCAGACGGTAAGGTTACCGATGTCCAGGTAAAAGATCCTGTCCATCCTCTCCTTGATGCAGAAGCAATCCGCGTGGTATCCATGATGCCCGCATGGACCCCAGCCCTGAAAGCTGACGGCACACCTGTAATCTCAAAATCTTACATACCTATGAATTTCAGCAAACCCGAACCGGTCAAAGACGTCATCCTGGTCAAGTATGAAAAGGCCGAAAGCGGAAACAAGGCCGTAACCTGCACGATGACCTACAAAGAAAAACTCTCGCCGCAGGAGCAGCAGTCAGTCATCAGGATGGAGGATCTGGATTCTAAACTCAAGGAACTGGGTAAGAAAGGTACCGAAGGATCATTTGTACTGCCCAATACCCCCAGAACCATGGAAGAATTCAACACCCTCCAGGACGCATTGAACAAAATGGATGGAATAAACGTCACCTACAAGCAGGATTAACACCTTAAGTAAATATCTTTCCTGCCAAAGTGTCCCACACCCACCCCTCTCAGAATACGTTCTCTCGCGGGTGGCTGTGGGACACACGTTCATACAGGGGGTGTGTCCCACGCTCATCGGCCCCACAGCACTCAGAAAGAGGTTCGCTGTGGGACACTTTGGCGGAAAGCAAAAAAATCGCCACCGGGAGCGCACCAAATCGGATTTTTGCAGTATCTTTGTGCCCGTAAGCCGCAATTCAGCCCTTCCAAGGGATTTCCGGAAGCGGCAATCAATCCGATTTTTCATTAAACATACCTTACGTAATGTCAGTGTGCCCGTAGTGCATCACGGATATTGCCAAGGTCCAATAAAACAATGTTTGACATACTGCAATTAAAGAGCAAGAGTCTGGATGAGCTCCAGGCCATTGCAAAAGAGATGGGCATCAAGGCAAAGGATGACAAGAACCAGCTGGTTTATGACATTCTGGATGAGCAGGCTATATCAGCCGCCAAGAACAAGCCCGAAAAGGAGCGCCGCGACCGCAAGAAGGTAACCCGCAAGAGCGACTCCGAGAAAGTCTATACCGCCGATGAGAACGGCCAGGCCAAATCCGTAGAGAAGAAGCAGAACGCGCCCAAGCCTCAGGTAAAAGAGGTAAAGGAGGCCGATAAGCCTCAGGCTCCCAAGGAGGATAAGCCTCAGGAAGAAAACGCTCCCGCTGCTCAGGGAAAGAAAAAGCGCGGCCGCCCAAACAACAATAATAATAAGGATAAGGCACCCGATCAGGAGGCCGCACAACAGCAGCCCGCACAGGAGCCCGTTCAGGAGCAGCCTGCAACAGCAGCAAGTGAGCCCGCCAGAAAGGAGGAACTCCCCCAGCCCGCACCGCAGGCAGGCCAGCAGAAGCGTCGTGGACGCCCACGCAAGCAGCAGGTTGAGGTACCTCTGCCCGAGATTGACGATGAGAATGTAACCATGCCGGTTGCTGATGCTTACGAGCAGGAGGAAGAGCCTGTACGTCAGGTTGCCGAGCCCGCAGCAAGCATTCAGGAACCCGTTCAGGCACCTGTTCAGGAGCCGCAGCAGGAGCAGCCCCGTCAGGAGCAGTTCCAACAGCGCCAACAGAACAACCAGAATGGTCAGCGTCAGCAGAATAACCAGAACCAGAACAACCAGCAGAATCAGAACCGCCGTCAAATGCAGGAGGAGCGTATGTACGATTTCGGTGACGTGCTCCGCGGTGAGGGCGTGCTGGAGATCATGCCCGATAACTACGGATTCCTGCGTTCATCGGACTACAACTATCTGGCATCGCCCGATGACATATACGTATCGCAGTCACAGATCAAGCTGTTCGGACTTAAGACCGGCGATGTTGTGGAGGGCGTTATCCGTCCGCCGCGTGAGGGTGAGAAATATTTCCCGCTTGTAAAGGTGTTCCGTATTAACGGTCTGGAGCCCTCCGTGGCACGTGACCGCGTTCCGTTTGAGCACCTGACTCCGTTGTTCCCCGATGAGAAGTTCACCCTGTGCAACGGTAAGAACGATAACCTGTCGGCCCGCGTGGTTGATATGTTCGCCCCCATAGGTAAGGGACAGCGTGCCCTGATTGTGGCCCAGCCCAAGACCGGTAAGACCATACTGCTCAAGGATATAGCAAACTCAATTGCCGCAAACCATCCCGAGGCATACATGATAATGCTGCTCATCGACGAGCGCCCCGAGGAGGTTACCGATATGGCCCGCAGCGTAAAGGCCGAGGTCATTGCATCAACATTTGATGAGCCCGCCGAGCATCACGTAAAGATTGCCAGCATCGTAATCGAGAAGGCCAAGCGTATGGTTGAGTGCGGACACGACGTAGTCATATTCCTTGACTCTATCACCCGTCTGGCACGCGCCTACAACACCGTAGCCCCTGCATCAGGCAAGGTACTCTCAGGTGGTGTCGATGCCAACGCACTGCACAAGCCCAAGCGTTTCTTTGGTGCCGCACGTAACATTGAGAACGGAGGATCACTCACAATCGTGGCAACCGCCCTTATCGATACCGGCTCCAAGATGGATGAGGTTATCTTTGAGGAGTTCAAGGGTACAGGTAACATGGAGCTCCAGTTGGACCGCAACCTGAGCAACAAGCGTATCTTCCCTGCCGTGAACATAGTGGCATCAAGCACCCGCCGCGACGACCTGCTGCTTGACCAGACCACTCTGGACCGCATGTGGATACTGCGCAAGTACCTCAGCGACATGAATCCCATCGAAGCAATGGAGTTTGTCAAGGACCGTCTTGAGAACACTCAAGACAACGCCGAGTTCCTGGCCAGCATGAATTCGTAACCTTATTAGGGTCCTCTTAATACAGAAAAGCCGCATCGTCTTCGGCTTTTCGTGTTTTCATAAATAAGGTTAACGGATTTGGAAACTAGGCGATTACGTCCTATGTTTGCTGTCAGAGTATCAATAATCCTTGTTTATGAGAATAACTGCACTGACCTTTTCCACTTTATTTTTGATAACGACGTTCTCATCGGCCCAATCAAAACATCACTATGTTGACCTTGGACTAAGTGTAAAATGGGCCACCTGTAATATAGGTGCCGATAAGCCCGAAGAACACGGAGAATACTTCTCCTGGGGTGAAACGGAGAATAAAAGGATCAACAACTGGGAAACATACAGGTTCACCGAAGGAGACAAAAACGAAATCTCAAAATACTGCAGCAATTCCCAATACGGATGGCACGAACTGGCCGACAGCTTATCGGCCCTGGAACCGGACGATGACGTAGCCCATAAAAAATGGGGCGGCAACTGGCGCATTCCCACAAAGGCCGAGATGAAGGAACTCCTTGGCAACTGCACCTGGACCTGGACCACCCGCAATGACATCAACGGATACCTGGTAACCGGCAAGAAACCCGGTTATACTGACCGCTCCATTTTCATTCCGGTTACAGGAACCTATGACGACGGCAAGATATTCAATCCCACTAAGAGCGGCCATTATTGGTCAAGAGACTGCGGCACAGTTTATCCGTCCGATGCATATACCCTTGAACTGTCTGTCAGGGAAGCCTCCGTCGGAATGAAATCCCGCTGCCAGTCCCTTGCCGTCCGTCCCGTATGTCCCTAAATCATCAATAGTTTGCAATATGAGACTTTATCCTTATTTGTTTTTTGCAGCAGTGTCCCTACTCTCGGCCTGCAAGAGCAAGACCGGCAATGATGTAATCCGTCTGGACGGTACATTCGATGACAATTTCCTTGAAAGTTGGGAGTATATCATTCTTGAGGACGATAATCTGGATGCCGAACTTGGCATAATCAACCAGGGTATTCAGTACGATGACGGACTGTTCTTTGTACACAGTTCTTCTTATGACAACTACAAGAACACCACAATCAAGGTGTTTGACCGATCAGGCCACTATATTAACAACATCGGCCGCATAGGGCGTGGCAGAAATGAGGTGCTGACCTTGGAAAAATGGATTCTTGACAGAGATAACAATGAGGTACTGATAGCTCAAAGCTTTGGACACCCAAGTACAGTTACGATCAAACGATATGACTATTCCGGCAACTATCTTGGGCAGACCGTTACCGATACGCTTAGCGACAACTGCATTATGATGGATATAGCCAAGATGACATCGGACGGTACGCTTATAATTCAGGATAACATCATTCACAACAATCCTTCACACGATTATTTCAATATCAACAAGGACGGTAGCATAAGCACTCCGCTTGACCTGCAGGAATACCATCTTAACCAGAGTTTCTTCTTTGACATAAGTGAATTTTCGATGTCAGGTGAAATTACAAATGATAATTCAGGAGGCAAACAAACCACTATCGGAATATTCAACCAGTATTCTGACACCACATATGTAATCCGCAAGATGGACAACCACATCTACCGCATGAACGGCGGCAGGTCTGAGTGCATAGCCAAAATGTCCTTTATTCCCGATGCACCCGAAAAGATGAAAAAAGGTATTGAAATGGAAGATGATGAGTTCTATTCATACTGTCTGGGTAATTTCATGGATATGAAGGACTATATGTATATCGGCAATTATGAGGATATATTCATTTTCGATAAAGAGACTTCAAAGATATTCCGCATAGACCCCGACACCGTACACGCCAGATTCCCGTATCACAGAGTGTCTTCGGTTTACGGCAATGATATCATTGCGTTTGTGGATGTTGAGATGATACAGGAAACTTTGGAACGCATAAACAGCAAGGATTACGACCACCGCTACAACCCTGAGGTGGAGGCGTTCTACCGCAAAGTAAAAGACTGCAGCAATCCCCCAATCATTATCGGTCACTACAAGAATCACAGATAAACGACCATAAAAGGGACGGTTCTTACTGTGCCCTTTTTGAATATATTCCAAGGTGTACAGAACTTTTGGGGTATCGGTATCAGAAACCATGGCCGCCCGTGGGCTTGTGAACCGACGAACGAAGAGAGTGTAGAGGAAGCTAGCTTCCTCTACCGAACGAGGAGGAGGTCTAGAACGTAGTTCTTAACGGGAGGGGCCCGTGCATAAGAAGATGCTCTGGAAGGTAGGAGTTTACTCATGCCTTTCAGAGCGTCTTATTATGGATGGGAGGGATAGCGCGAAGCGCGTAGTTTCAGATACTGATACCCCAAAAGTTCTCTTGGATTAAGGGCACAGTAAGAACCGTCCCTTTTGTGCCCTCAGAACGGTAAATCGTCTTTCTCGTTGCTTGGAGCGAAGGGATCCGGAGCGGATGCAGCGGGAGCGGCATCCACATAGGGCTGTGCTGCGGGGGCGGCGCCGTTTACGTCGTGGCTCACGCGCCATGCACGGATGTCATTGTACCAGCGGCCGTTGAACTCACGGGCGTTGATGTCAAAACTTACCACTACCTCATCACCTATATTGATGGCGGCCTGCTGAATCTTGTCCTCTCCGAAGATGCTGAACATCATCTTCTTGGGATACTGCTCGCCAATGGTTTCCAATACGTACTCCTGTATTTTCCAAGGATTGCCTGATGCCTTGGCCACACCTGAACGGGGCTCAAGGACTGCGATAATTTTACCTGTAATGTCCATTTTCTATTGTTAGTTTTTTAAGTATGCGCGAATTTAAGACATTTCCTTTTTCCAGCCCGCATTTTTAAGTGCTATTTTTTCCACATTACCATTACTTTTCCCTATCTTTGTGAGACGCACAAACCGTACAAAAACAAAAAGTAATATATATGAATTTTACAGTATCCAGCTCGGCACTTTCAAGCCGTCTACAGGCTATCAGCCGCGTTATTAACCCTAAGGCTATCTACCCGATTCTTGAGGATTTCCTGTTCCGTATCGAGAACGGCAAACTGACCGTAACCGCTGCCGATAATGACACCACTCTTGAGACCATTATCGACCTTGTTGATTCAAACGCAGACGGTCAGATTGCACTGCCCGCCAAGACTCTTCTTGACGCCCTCAAGGAGATCCCCGAGCAGCCCCTTACATTCAATGTAAACGACAGCAACTACGAGATAACGGTCAACTACCAGAACGGTGAGTACAAGATGGTAGGCCAGAACGCCGATGAATACCCCACCCCCGCAGTCCTTCAGGAGGGCTCGGTAAGTCTGGAGATATCGGCCCAGGTTCTTTCAGACGGCCTGGCACGCACCATTTTCGCTACGGCCGATGACGAACTCCGTCCCGTGATGAACGGTATCTACTTTGACATCAACGAGGAGGGCGCCACATTCGTTGCTTCCGATGGTCACAAGCTGGTTTGCAACCGCAACAGCAACGTCAAGACAGACGGCAAGTCATCATTCATACTGCCCAAGAAGCCGGCATCACTCTTCCGCTCACTCATAGGCAAGGAGGCAGAGACTATCACCATAGAGTTTGACAGCCGCATAGCACGTTTCTCACTGCCCGAGTTCCGTATGGTTTGCCGCCTCATTGACGGCCGATACCCCAACTACGCATCAGTTATCCCGCAGAACAACCCGCATCACCTGATCATTGACCGTCAGACACTGGTAACAGCACTGCGTCGCGTATCAGTATTCTCACCTGCCAGCAGCGGTCTTATCAAACTGCGCATTGAGAAGGATAAGGTTGACATCTCAGCCCAGGATATAGATTTCTCAACATCAGCCAAGGAGAGCCTGGCATGCCAGTATGAGGGCACCAACATGAGCATCGGTTTCAAGGCCGGTTTCCTGATTGACATCCTCAACAATATTCCCAGCCAGGAGATTACCCTTCAGTTGGCCGATCCCTCACGCGCAGGTGTGATTGTTCCCACCGAGCAGGCTGAGGGCGAGAATCTGCTTATGTTGCTCATGCCAATGGTTCTGAACGACTGATGAAACTCAATCTTGACAAACCGGTAGTGTTCTTTGACCTGGAGACCACAGGCACCAACACTGTACAGGACCGCATAGTAGAGATTTCTTACCTCAAGGTCTCTCCCAACGGTAATGAGGACATGCATACCCGCCGTATCAACCCCGAGATGCATATCCCCGAGCAGGCATCGGCCGTACACGGCATCTATGATGACGATGTAAAGGACTGCCCCACCTTTAAGGAGGTTGCCAAGGAGATTGCCCGTGACTTTGAGGGCAGCGATATAGCAGGATTCAACTCCAACCGCTTTGACGTACCCCTGCTGGCCGAGGAGTTCCTGCGCGCAGGCGTGGACATTGACCTGAGCCGTCACCGCTTTATCGATGTGCAGGTTATATTCCACAAGATGGAGCAGCGCACCCTTACGGCAGCCTACAAGTTCTACTGCGGCAAGGACCTGACCGATGCCCACAGCGCCGACGGTGACACCCGCGCCACTTATGAGGTGCTGATGGCCCAGTTGGACCGCTACCCCGATGACCTGAAGAACGATATGGGATTCCTCTCAGAGTTCTCATCGTTCACACGCAACGTGGATTTTGCCGGCCGCATAGTCCTGAATGACAAGGGTCAGGAGGTATTCAATTTTGGAAAATACAAGGATATGCCTGTTGTAGAGGTGTTCAAGCGTGATCCCGGATACTACTCCTGGATTCTGCAGGGTGATTTTGCACTCAACACCAAGCAGGTACTTACAAGAATAAAACTGCAGTCCAGATAATGGATATACTGAACGGAAAACATATTGTTCTGGGCGTGACCGGAAGCATAGCCGCCTATAAGGCCGCTTTTCTGGTACGTCTGCTCATTAAGCGTGGAGCCGAGGTCCAAGTGGTCATGACACCTGCCGGTAAGGAGTTCATCACACCGCTCACCCTCTCCACCCTCACCCGCAAACCCGTGGTAAGCGAGTTCTTTGACCGTCGCGACGGCTCATGGAACAGCCACGTGGACCTGGGACAGTGGGCCGATGCCATGCTGATTGCCCCCT
Organism: Bacteroidaceae bacterium; assembly: GCA_045586125.1. Lineage (GTDB taxonomy): Bacteria > Bacteroidota > Bacteroidia > Bacteroidales > Bacteroidaceae > Colenecus. Next base: position 15,117 of record JAZMZT010000030.1, read on the forward strand.
GCACCGCCGCAACGCTTGGCAAGATGGCCAACGGAGTTGCAGACAATATGCTCATTACCACCTACTACTCAATGAAGGCTCCCGTGTTCATTGCTCCGGCCATGGACCTGGATATGTACCGTCATCCCGTGACACAGCATAACCTGGAGACCCTTCGTTCAATTGGTAACATCATCATTGAGCCCGCCAGCGGTGAACTTGCAAGCCAGTTGGTAGGCAAAGGCCGCATGCAGGAGCCGGATGAGATAGTTGCCGCACTTGAGGAGTATTTTACAAAGCAGGCACAGCTTTCAAAAAAAAAAGTCCTGATAACAGCAGGACCCACCTATGAGCAGATTGACCCGGTCCGTTTTATCGGCAACTGGTCAACCGGCAAGATGGGTTTTGCACTGGCCGAGGAGTGTGCACAGCGCGGTGCTGAAGTTACACTGATAGCAGGCCCCGTAAGCCTGACCACAGAGCATCCCAATATCAAGCGCATAGACGTAAAGTCCGCCCATCAGATGTATGAGGCGGCTATGCAGAATTTCCCGGATTCAGATGCCGCCATCCTTTGTGCCGCCGTGGCCGATTTCACTCCCGCGCAGGTATCGGACACCAAAATCAAGCGCAAGGGCGATATGACCATCACTCTTAAGCCCACAGAGGATATTGCAGCCACACTTGGTGCAATCAAGCGCCCTGACCAGCGTATGGTAGGCTTTGCATTGGAGACAGACCATGAGGCTGACAACGCACAGGGTAAACTGGAGCGCAAGAATCTGGATTTCATTGTTCTGAATTCACTTAATGACAAGGGTGCGGGATTTGGCTATGATACCAACAAGGTTACCCTTATAGACCGTAAAGGCAGTCAGGAACTGCCGCTGCAGTCCAAGAAGAACGTAGCCAAGGCCATCATTGACAAACTGGCCGGACTGCTGTTCTGTCTGGCTTTCCTGCTCATGCCTTTCAGGGCTCAGGCGCAGGAACTCAACCCCACCTTTACAATCAACACTTCCAAGATTCAGGGAACTGACAAGGATGTTTTCCAGTCACTTGAGAGTGCCATCAGGGAACTGCTCACCCATCAGGTCTGGACAGACTATCATTTCACTGCAAAAGAGCGCATACAGTGCAATTTCAACCTCACGGTAAACAAATATGAGCAGGAGAACGGCAAGATGACCTGTGAACTCTCAGTTCAGAGCAGCCGCCCCGTATACGGATCAACCTACAACACCACCGTGTTCAATTTCCGCGACACCGAGGTTGAGTTCAACTACACCGAGCAGGACCGCCTGGAGTACACCCCGGGCATCACCCCTGACAATAACCTGACAGCCATCCTGGCCTACTACAGTATGCTTATCATAGGTCTGGATTTTGACACCATGTCACCCAACGGCGGCACTGACATACTGCGTCAGGTTGAAAACATAGCCGCCAGCGCCCAGTCACTGGGAAGCGGATGGCGTTCGTTCGATAACCAGGCCAACCGCTACGCCATCATCAACGACTACATGAGCGGCACCATGGCCGATTTCCGCCAACTGCAGTACAAGTATCACCGCCAGGGACTGGATGACATGTCTGCCAACGCAGACCGCGGCCGCGCCACCATCACCGAGAGCCTGGAACTACTCAAGAAGGCCAAGCAGGCCAAAAGCACATCGGCCCTGCCCACCCTCTTTACCGAAATAAAGAAAGACGAACTGGTCAACATATACAGCGCAGGAATCAATAAGGAGAAGCAGAGTGTCAAGGATCTGCTTAGCCAGATCAATCCTTCGCTCACAAATCAATGGGATGCCATAAAAACTGACTGATGCTAAAGGAAATACACATAAACAACTATGTACTGATAGACCGTCTGGACATTGATTTCCAGGAGGGTTTCTCAGTCATGACCGGTGAGACAGGCGCCGGTAAATCCATAATCCTGGGTGCCATGAACCTGTTGCTGGGAGGCCGCGCCGACTCCAAAACCATAATGCAGGGCGCCGATAAATGCACAATTGAGGGCAGTTTCTCAATTGCAGGATACGGTCTGGAACAGTTCTTCACGGAGAACGGACTTGACTGTTACCCCGATGACACCACACTCCGCCGCGAACTCCTGCAGTCCGGCAAGAGCCGCGCATTCATAAACGACACCCCCGTATCGCTCAACCAGATGCGTGACTTGGGATGCCGCCTCATAGACATACACTCACAGCACCAGAACCTGGCGTTGGGTACACAGTCCTTCCAACTGGATGTTGTGGATACCATAGCCTCAAACGGCCAAATCAAGGCCTCATACGAGCAGAGTTTTGACAACTGGTCAGCCCTGAAGGCTGAACTGGCCCGTCTCAAGGCCGAATTCGAGTCCGATAACACCGACCGCGAGTATCTGGAGTTCCAACTGAAAGGTCTTGACGACGCCCGCCTCAAGGAGGGTGAACTCAAGGAACTTGAGCAGGAGTCCGATATGCTGGAACACGCTGAGGAGATAAAGCAGGAACTCTTCCGTGCATCGGAACTTATCTCCGGCGATGAGGACGGCACCCTGACGCGTCTTCGCAGCGCACTTCAGGCACTCCGCTCGGCACAGAAGAACTGGCCGCAGGCACAGGAACTCTCAGAGCGTCTGGACAGCTGCCTGATTGAACTCAAGGACATATCAGAGACCGTTGAAGACGCCCAGGAGGGCATAAACTTTGATTCCGCCCGCCTGGAGCAGGTAAACGAGCGCCTGGACCTGATATACACCCTGCTCAAGAAACACAAGAAGGAGAATATATCAGAACTGCTGGAACTTGCCGAGAGCATACGCACCCGTCTGGACCGCAGCGGTTCATATGAACTGGATATTGAGAAACTGACCGCCCAGGTGGAGGCCGCACACTTAGAGATGGAAAAGCGTGCCGCAGAACTCACCAAATCCCGCCGTAAGGCATCAGATGTCATAATTAAGGACATCAAGGATCTGCTTGTGCCGCTGGGCATACCCAATATCCAATTCGGTATAGACATACAGCCGGCATCAGAGTTTGACCGTACGGGCCATGATGACCTCAGGTTCATGTTCTCGGCCAACAAGGCCGTTCCCATGCAGGAGATATCCCAGGTGGCATCGGGCGGTGAAATAGCCCGCGTAATGCTATCGGTCAAGTCACTCATAGCAAGCGTACGCACCCTGCCCACCATCATTTTTGATGAGATTGACACCGGCGTATCGGGTGCCGTAGCCCAGAAGATGGCCCTGCTCATGGAGCAGATGGCCGGCGGAGGCCGTCAGGTGCTGGCCATCACCCACCTGCCCCAGATTGCAGCGCTTGGCCACACCCACTACAAAGTATACAAGACCGAGGAGAAGGATGCCACTCGCACCCGCATAGCGCTCCTTGACTATAATGAAAGAATACGCGAGATTGCCTCGATGATGAGCGGCGCTACGCTTACACAGGCAGCTCTTGACAATGCAAAAACACTGATTGACAGCAATGGAAGATGAAATGATATTCGGCATACGTGCCGTGATTGAAGCAGTTCAGGCAGGTAAGGAAATTGACCGCCTTCTCATAAAGAAAGACATGCAGGGAGACCTCTCAAAAGAACTCTTTGCCGCCATCAAGGGATTGGACATACCCGTTCAGAGAGTACCCGTGGAGCGTCTTAACCGCATTACCCGCAAGAACCACCAGGGCGTGATTGCCTTCACCACCCAGATAACCTACCAGCATGTAGAGGATCTGGTCCCCACCCTGTTTGAGGAGGGCAAGGATCCCTTCTTCGTACTTCTGGACGGCGTGACCGATGTCCGCAACTTCGGAGCCATTGCCCGTACCGCCGAGTGCGCCGGCGTGGATGCCATCATCATCCCCTCCAAGGGCAGCGTAAGCGTGAATGCCGATGC
>JAZMZT010000031.1:0-7179 GCA_045586125.1 Bacteroidaceae bacterium
CGGTCACGGTAGGGGCTGTTGATACCGGGCTGGGTGGGGGTACCCTTCTGTGAAAGGATGGTCTCCTGATCCTGCTCGTCAACGTAGGCCTTGCCCTCCTTTATCAGGTCTACTGCAAAGTCCCACAACTGCTGGAAGTAGTCAGATGCGTAGAACTCGTTGGCCCAGTGGAATCCCAGCCACTCGATGTCCTCCTTGATGGCATCCACGTACTCGGTATCTTCCTTGGTGGGGTTGGTGTCGTCAAAGCGCAGGTTGCATATGCCTCCGTGCTTCTCGGCCATACCAAAGTCCATACAGATGGCCTTGGCGTGTCCAATGTGAAGATAACCGTTGGGTTCCGGCGGGAAACGTGTCTGTACGCGGCCTCCGTTCTTGCCCTCGGCAAGGTCTTTCTCAACCATCTCCTCAATGAAGTTCAGACTCTTCTTCTCGCTGTTTTCTGTTGCAGTATTCTCTATCATGCTTTTTATTTTTGAGAGTGCAAATTTACCTCTTTTTGCTGTTAAATTATTATTTTTGAACTACTATATGACACCAAAGATTATACAAGAACTTGTAAATAACGCAAAACGCTGTGAATGTGAATCGTTCATAGAGGGTGATCCCGTGCAGTTCCCGCACCGTTACAGCAGCCGTCAGGACATAGAGGTATCGGCCTTTATATCGGCCTGGATGGCTTACGGCAGCCGAAAGGTGTTCCTGGGCGTGCTTGACAGGCTGCACCGTATGATGGACGCGGCGGGCGGCCCGTACCGCTTCATCGTATCCGGGTCGTGGCGTTACCTGAGCAACGAGGGGTGTCTGTACAGGTTCTACAAATGGGCCGATTTCAGCGTGCTTTGCCAGAGGCTGGCCGGGCTGTATTCGCGGATGGAGAGCCTGGAGGAACTGTTTGTGCCGGGTGAACCGCTTGAGAAGGGTGTCCTGAACCTGTGCCGTGAGTTTGAAGGTGTAAACGGCATCCCCGTGCCCGGCAGCACATCGGCCAACAAGAGGCTTTACATGTTTCTGCGCTGGATGGTGCGCAAGGGGAGTCCGGTAGACTTTGGCATCTGGAGCCGTGTCACTCCGGCCCAGTTGCTGGTTCCGGTTGATACTCACGTGTATGCGACGGCAAAGGCTTTGGGGCTTACGTCAAGAAGCAGCGCTGATTTGAAGACAAGTGCTGAAATCACCGGTCAAATGGCCAAAATCTGGCCCGACGACCCGGTGCGCGGTGACTTTGCGCTGTACGGAAGTCAGGTCATGTAGGAGTCTCGGTCTCCTTGGGCTCCATGTGAATGGCCACATGGGTGTTTTCACCGAACTTTTCCTTGAGTTGGTTCTCTATGGAGTCGGCGTGGTCATGCGCCTTGGCCAGAGTTATGTCTCCACTCATAAGTATGTGCAGTTCAATGGCGTAGCGGTTTCCGATGCGGCGGGTCTTAAGGTCGTGCGGCTCAATCACGTCGGGCTCGGATGTGGCTATGCGCATGATTTCGTCCTCAACGTCATCCGGTAAGGATTTTTCCATGAGTTCACCAATTCCTTTGTGGATTAGTTCAAAGGATACCTTGACTATGAATGCACCCACCACTACCGATGCCAGCGGATCAAGTACGGTCCAGCGTTTGCCCAGCAGGACGGCACCTCCAATACCCACTGCGGTTCCTATGGATGATAGGGCGTCGCTGCGGTGATGCCATGCGTTGGCTTCCATTGACGATGAATCCAGCTGGCGGGCCTTGCGTATGGTGTACCGGTAGGTCAGTTCCTTAAGGATGATGGATATGAGTGCGGCCCAGAGAGCCAGCATTCCGGGTGCGGGAAGTTGCTCACCGTTGTACCAGGCGGCAATTTTCTGCGCTCCGTTGGTAAAGATCCCTATGGCTACCGCCAGCAGCGCAATGCCTATGAATATCAGAGCCAGGGTCTCATATTTGCCGTGTCCGTAGTCATGTGACTTATCCTGAGGTTTGCCGCTTATGTATACGAACACAAGTACAATCAGGTCCGTGATGAAATCAGACAGGGAGTGAATGGCATCGGCCACCATGGCGGCACTGTGTCCCAGTATGCCGGCTACAAACTTGAACGCCAGCAGTACGACGTTGACCGCACCGCCCAGCAGCGTCACTTTGTAAATTTCTTTCTGCCTGTCAGAGGCCTTTGAGCCAATATTCATTGCACTATTTGTTTTATGCTCCACAAAAATAATTACTTTTGCAAAACGACGTGCACATTTAATGGAAGCTTTATCGATACTCATTCCTGTCTTTAACTGGGATTGCACCCAGTTGATCAAGGACTTGCATTTCCAGGGACTTACTTTGGGAATCCCCTATGAAATAATTGTGGCCGATGACTGCTCAACTGACAAGGATCTCCAGCAGAAGAGCCGTCTGGTTGCCGAGACTCATGAGAACTGCCGCTATTTTGCTCTTCCGCACAATATAGGACGTGCCGCCATCCGAAATTTCATGGCAGACCAGTCCAAATATGAGAAACTGCTGTTTCTGGATTGTGATGCAGAGGTTAAGGATAAACTGTTCCTTAAGAAATACGTGGAAGCGTCCGATAAGGCATCGGTCGTATGCGGCGGACTGACACATCCTGATGAGATCCCCATGAAAGGGCAGGAACTCCGTTATCTATATGAGAAAAATGCGGCATACGAGCGTTCGGCCGGTTTCAGGAGCCAGAATCCTTATCTTAGATTCACGTCATTCTCTTTCATGATTGACAGGGATGTGTTCATGAAGATCAGATTTGACGAGTCATATGTACGTTACGGATATGAGGATGTGCAGTTCGGACATGAACTTGAAGAAAACGGCGTGAGCATACTGCATATTGACAATCCTCTGGCCCATATAGGGTTGGATGACAGTGCGTCATATCTTAACAAGACCCGTCAGGCCGTACAGAATGCCTTTGACCATCAGGATGAGATAGGTGACAGTTCAAAACTGCTTACCAATTACAACAAGGTCAGGAGCCTGAGAATGAGATGGGTGTTCCGTTTCTTCTGGGCTTTCTTCCAGAAAAGTATGGAGAAGAACCTTTTGGGCCCCAAGCCCAAACTGCGTATCTTTTCGCTTTATAAACTCTGTTATATCAGTGTATTGTAAGCCATGCAGCCGTTAGCCGAAAGAATGAGACCCCGGTCTCTTGACGATTATGTGGGTCAGACACACCTGGTAGGTCCGGGTGCGGTGCTGCGCCGTATGATTGACTCCGGTAGGCTTTCATCATTCATACTTTGGGGCCCTCCGGGTACAGGCAAGACCACTCTGGCGCAGATAGTTGCCACAAAACTGGAACTTCCGTTCAGCACCCTGAGCGCCGTTACGGCAGGCGTCAAGGAGGTTCGTGAGGTGATTGACCGTGCCCGCAGCAACCCGCTATTCCGTACCAAGGGCAGCCCCATACTCTTTATCGACGAAATACACCGTTTCAACAAGGCACAGCAGGATTCCCTGCTGGGTGCCGTGGAACGCGGTGACATAACCCTTATAGGCGCTACGACTGAGAATCCGTCATTTGAGGTGATACGCCCCCTGCTGTCACGCATGCAGGTTTACGTGCTTAACTCACTTGAGAAAGATGACCTTCTCAAACTGCTGGACCGTGCCATAAAGACCGATGTCATTCTCAAGGAGCGCCAGATAGAACTCAAGGAGACAACAGCCATATTGCGTTTCTCGGGAGGTGATGCCCGCAAACTGCTCAACATACTGGAACTGGTGGTTGAGGCCGACAGTTCCGATAAGGTTGTAATAACCGATGAAATCGTCAATGAGCGTCTGCAGCAGAACCCGCTTGCATACGATAAGGACGGTGAGATGCACTATGATATCATATCGGCTTTCATCAAGTCCATACGCGGAAGTGACCCCGATGCAGCACTTTATTGGCTGGCACGTATGGTGCAGGCAGGCGAGGATCCGGCATTCATAGCACGCCGTCTGGTAATATCGGCCTCCGAGGATGTGGGCCTGGCCAATCCCAATGCGCTGCTGATGGCCAATGCAGCGTTTGATGCGGTTATGAAGATAGGATGGCCCGAGGGACGTATTCCGCTGGCTGAGGCTACGGTATATTTGGCAACCAGCCCCAAGAGCAACTCTGCCTATATGGGAATTGCCAACGCGCTGGCCAAGGTGGGAGAGACCGGCAACCTTCCGGTTCCTCTGCATTTGCGTAATGCGCCTACATCACTGATGAAGGACTTGGGATACGGTGAGGATTACAAGTATGCCCACGATTATGCAGGCAACTTTGTAAACCAGCAGTATCTGCCCGATGAAATTAAGAACGAACGTTTCTGGGAGCCCCAGAACAATCCCCAGGAAGAGAAGATAAAAGAGCGTATGGATGCTCTCTGGGGGAGAAAATGACATAAAAGAAACCGGCCGGAAATAATCCGGCCGGCTTTTTTATCCCGTGTCTTAAAACGGTTATTTTTTCTTGAACTTATATATGATCTGATCTTCGGAAATACTGAGGTAGAATGTGTCGTTGCTCTTGTATGCCGGGACTTTCATTTCATCCAGTTCATACTGAGCATAGTGCCACTCTGTAGCCTCAAGTGTTGTGGGGTCTATCTGTGAATAAACAAAACCGGAACTTCCATTCTCATATGAAAAACCTCTTGAGGTAGGAGTGAGGTTGAGATAACCGTTAGAGTATGTCCATCGTCCCTCTTCTTTTATGACAGACGGCTCCTGGTAATAGGGTACCAACTGCCAGATGGTGTAGTTGTTTCCGTCTACTACGAGGCGTGCACGCAGTCGACCGTCTTGTTTGAAAAGCCATTCTCCGTTAAGTGCGGAAGCATTGAGCGTGATTTTTGCTTCCTTGCACACCAGCATGATTTCAATAGGCTCGCCACCATAATAGTCATCCTGCAGCGTGCCTACGCATATGCCGTTTTCGAGAAGACTGACCTCAAATGTTCTTCCGTTATATCCATCCAGGTCTGTTTTCTCCCAATTTCCGGCGTTTACTCTCTTTCCGTCTATCCATTCTACTTCGCCCATCCAACGGTCTGTCAGATGGCAGGTGATGATATTGTTTTCATAGGTGAATGTTCCCTGATCCTTGAATCCGGTAGTCTCAAAAACATAAGTCTCACCTTTGAACGTGATAGTGAACGGATGGTGAGTATGCTCAAAATACCATGTACCTTCCAGTCCGATTACAGATACAGCCTCTTCTTCGCCTTCTTTTTCGGCGTCGCATGAATAGAATGCAAATGGAATGACGGCCAGAGCCAATAAGAATAATTTCTTCATAATCAAGTTATAATTGGTTGTTATAATAGTCTGTTGATTGGGCAAATATAAGAATTAATTGTATAATCAGGGATATAAACACAAAAATGTGTCATTCCAGACTCAGCGTACTGATGAGCCTGTCGTAACGGGAACCGCGCTGACGGTAGTAGAGCAGTATCAGGTACTCGTTTTTGGTTTCATACCAGTCACCCTCGGCTGGTTTGGTCTGAGCGGCTTTCTCATTGTCGTCAACCCAGAGGTACTGGTAATCATAAGCACCCATCTTGAGCAATACGGTGGCCTGATATGCCTTTTCACGGCTGTTGTATTCCATTTCATACTTGGGCGTGAGGTTTCCTCCGTTGAAATGGCCCGATACGTACAGTCTGCCACCGGTCAGAGGCTCGCTTGACAGGTTGAAGTGGACGAACAGGTAATCAGCCTCCGTATCGCTGTCACTGGCCTGGTTGTATCGTATCAGGTATCGGCCGTTATGGTCATAATCAAAGGTGTATGCGTGATGACGGGTATCCTGCATGAGGGTGGCGTGATAGTAGGGGTCATGGAAGGCTACGCGGTCTACATTTTTGAAATAATCGTACATGTTGATTATCTCGAAACGGCGGAACTCATTGCCGGCCGGGAAGATCAGGTCGCGGCAATGCTCGTAGGTGAGCCTGTTGCCTGCGTTGTAGGTGGGCTTGGGGTTCAGGACTGCATTGTCAAACCGGCGGTTCTGCATGACTACGGTGTAGATCTCGCGGTCCGGATTGGTCACGTTCAGGCCGTTCAGGCTGACCGCCATGTTGACCTGCTGGTGTGATTTGTGCGAGTCTATATCGGTGTTGCCGTTTACCGTAGCCGACAGATTGTGCCTGTCCTCAACTATCATGAACCTGAACCAGGCTACTTCCTTGCCGTCCTCCCTGATTGACAGACGGTAGTTGCCTGAGAGTTTCAGGGTGACATCGTCGTTGGGCAGGGTGAGAGAGTAGTGAGTGTAGTCAAAAGTGGTGTTCAGGGAGTTCTCCCAATCCTCTATGGGCTGGTCGTTGAATCCGTTCATATATTCGGACTCTATGAGGTTGGAGGGCTTCCACTGGGCGTCACAATGGGTGATGTGATAAGTGAAACGGTGGTACTCATGTGACATTTCGTCAAAAGAGAACTCAATGCTCTCGTCGCTGTTGAGCATGATTATCTGGGGATGTTCCCAATCGCCGTTAGAGATGGCTCTGAGCGTGTTTATCATATCGGATTCGCTGCCAAACCACTGGGCATGGAGCATCATCGGCACCAACAGGAATGCGGCCGATAACAGTTTCTTTATGTGAGTGTGCAAAGCCATATCCGTATATAAAACGATACTAAGGTACTGCTTATTATTAATAATATTATATTTGCGTATTAGTTAAAACCGACAAGTACTAACCTTATTATAACAACTTATGAAAAAATTTCTTACAGTAGCATTGCTGTCCGTATTGGCCTTAGCGGCATCGGCACAGGAACTCAACAATTTCTCAAGAGGACGTCAGCAGGTCAAGTCACCTGAAATCAACGGTGAAAAGGTAACTTTCCGCCTCAATGCCAACTACGCCACTGTGGTAAATCTGCAGGGTAACTGGCTGGAGGGTAGCATACCCATGCAGAAAGGTCAGAACGGCATCTGGGAGGTGACCATTGACACCCCGTCACCTGAGATCTACACCTACAATTTTGTAGTGGACGGCGTATCGGTTAACGATCCCCAGAACTATATGGTACAGCGTGACGGAACCCGTTACCTGAATATGCTGATGGTGCCCGGAGAGCGCTCAGAGAACTATTTTGAGGCTAATCAGCGTGGTACAGTAACATACCGCTGGTATGACAGCAAGATACTGGGCATTAACCGTCGTGTGACCGTCTATACTCC
>JAZMZT010000032.1:0-2515 GCA_045586125.1 Bacteroidaceae bacterium
CTCAAGGGCTGGAAGGAGATTGAGTTTGAGTGCGTGAACGATAACAGCGGCAACTCAATCATAGTTTGCTCAATGGAGAACTTTGACCCGCTGGGCATTCATACCGGCGAGAGTATCGTAGTTGCTCCTACACAGACACTTACTCACCATGAGGTTCAGAAACTGGAGGAACTCACCATCCGTATTGCCCGCCACGTGGGTATAGTAGGTGAGTGCAACATACAGTTCGCTTTCGATCCCCAGAGTGAGGATTACCGCGTTATCGAGGTTAACGCCCGCTTGAGCCGCTCATCGGCCCTGGCATCAAAGGCAACGGGTTATCCTCTGGCATTCGTGGCCTGTAAGATAGGTCTGGGTTACAACCTTTATGAACTTAAGAACTCAATCACCAAGGATACTACCGATTTCTTTGAGCCCTCTGTTGATTACGTAGTCTGCAAGATACCTCGCTGGGATCTGAGCAAGTTCCACGGCGTGGACCGCGAGATAGGCTCTTCAATGAAGTCTGTAGGTGAGGTGATGTCAATAGGCCGCAGCTTTGAGGAGGTTATCCAGAAGGGTATCCGTATGATAGGCCAGGGCATGCACGGATTCGTTGAGAACAAGAGCATCAAGTTCGATGACCTGGACAAGGCGCTCAAGGAGCCTACCGATAAGCGTCTGTTTGCTATCAGCCAGGCATTCAGCGAGGGCTACAGCATTGACCGCATCTATGAGCTTACCAAGATTGACAAGTGGTTCCTGAACCGTCTGAAGGGTATTCATGATGTTTCAAAGCAGCTGCACAAGGTTAAGGGCATTGAGGCTCTTAGCGAAGAGCTGTTGCGCAAGGCCAAGAAGATAGGTTTCTCTGACTTCCAGATTGCACGTGCCATAGGTGAGGAGAAGAAACAGGGCTCACAGGCCGGTCTGCTGGCAGTACGTAACAAGCGTAAGAGCCTGGGCATTGTTCCTTACGTAAAGCAGATAGATACCATGGGCGGTGAGTATCAGGCCAAGGAGAACTACCTGTACATGACTTATAACGGATGCGCTCACGATATACCGTTCTTTGATGACAAGAAGTCAATCATCGTTATCGGCTCAGGTGCATACCGCATCGGTTCATCAGTTGAGTTTGACTGGTGTGGCGTTCAGGCTCTGAACACCGTCCGCAAGGAGGGTTACCGCAACATCGTTATCAACTGCAACCCTGAGACAGTAAGTACCGACTACGACGTTACAGACCGTCTGTTCTTTGATGAACTGACATTTGAGCGTGTAATGGATATAATTGAGTTGGAAAATCCCTACGGTGTGATTGTATCAACCGGCGGACAGATCCCCAACAACCTGGCCATGAAACTTGACGCCCAGAACGTTCCTATCCTGGGTACAAGCGCTAAGGACATTGATAACGCCGAGGACCGTGAGAAGTTCTCAGCAATGCTTGACCGCATCGGCGTTGACCAGCCTGAGTGGAGCGAGCTTACATCCATGAAGGAGATAGGCAAGTTTATTGATAAGGTTGGATTCCCCGTACTGGTACGTCCCTCATACGTGCTCTCAGGTGCTGCCATGAACGTTTGCAGTAACCAGGAGGAGTTGGAGAGATTCCTGCAGCTGGCTGCCGAGGTTTCTAAGGAGCACCCGGTTGTAGTAAGCCGCTTTATTGAGAATGCCAAGGAGGTTGAGATGGATGCAGTTGCCAAGGACGGTGAGATCATTGCTTACGCCATCAGTGAGCACATTGAGTTTGCCGGTGTACACTCAGGTGACGCTACCATCCAGTTCCCGCCCCAGAAACTCTACGTTGAGACTGTTAAGCGTATCAAGCGCATCAGCCGTCAGATTGCAAAGGAACTTCATATCAACGGACCTTTCAATATCCAGTATCTGGCCCGTGAGAACGATATCAAGGTAATTGAGTGTAACCTGCGTGCTTCACGTTCATTCCCGTTCGTAAGTAAGGTGCTCAAGATCAACCTGATTGAGATAGCAACCAAGATCATGCTGGGCATTCCTGTAGAGGCACCTGAGAAGAGCCTGTTTGATATCGATTACGTTGGTATCAAAGCCTCACAGTTCTCATTCAACCGTCTTCATAAGAGAATTTAGATAATATCGATACCGGCAAGCAAGGTTGGGTTGAAACCGTAGATGAGTTCTATAAGGATTTTGCCGTTGTAATTAAAAAGGCAGAGGATTCTATGAATGGCATTAAGGTTAAAGTGCCCGACGAAGAAACCGATGTATTGTGCGATAACTGCGGTAAGAAAATGGTTGTTAAAAGCGGTAGATTTGGCAAGTTTTTGGCTTGTCCTGCTTATCCTCAGTGTAAATGCACTAAGCCAATGCCGCAAGAAAAAATCACACAGCCTTGTCCTAAGTGCGGAAGTGAGCTTGTTAAACGTGTTTCGAAAAAAACAGGCAAGAAGTTTTATGGTTGCTCTAAATATCCTACCTGTGATTTTGCAGCACCTGGCTTACCTTCGGGCGAGCTTTGCAGTGAGTGCGGTGGATTTATGCTGATTGG
>JAZMZT010000033.1:0-16541 GCA_045586125.1 Bacteroidaceae bacterium
CCTGAAGGTTATGAACTTGACCCCAAGTTCACCGCGGGTGCCCGTATAGAGTATGATCAGATGAAAGCCTTTGAGGGTGCACACTTCATCTACGGAAAGAACTGGTCATGCGCCAGCCCCGAGCATTACGGTGAGGTTCTGAACAAGGACCGCAGCTGGACTATCAGCGACCGTCAGATGGCAGTCACCGACAATGCGTTCTTCATGCACTGTCTGCCTGTACGCCGTAATATGATAGTAACGGATGATGTGATAGAGAGCCCGCGCTCACTGGTCATCCCCGAGGCCGCCAACCGTGAGATATCGGCCACCGTAGTCCTTAAGAAGATCCTTGAGGGACTTAAATAAGTATCACTTTACAACCAACTTATAGTCATAGTCTTCCTGATAGCCCTTGCAATTCAGGAAGACTGTGTCGTTTTGTGCCAGTCCGTAACCGTAAAGCGGGATGGATATGTAGGCATGCTTGGTGTACACGGGTCTGTCACCGCGTGCGTTGTGATAGATGGTGAATGTCAGTTTGCCGGGAGTGGCCAGGCGCGAGTAGAGCAGTTTGTGGTTAGAACTCTCTTTCTCAACCTTTACGCCCAGATAGATGTTCAGGTAACCGCCTCCCAGATAAACGCTCTGTATCTCAACCGGATCAGTTACACGCAGTGAGTCATGAACCAGTGAGTCTACGGGTGCCCTGCGTGAAATGGTGGGGACCATCTGAAGTACCTTGGCGGTCTTTTTCTCATCCAGTTCAAGCGATGCCACCATCCTGTAAAGGGTGTCGGGCTTGAGCTGCTGCGTCTTTTCACTGACCATGTATTCATCACCAAAGTCGTTCTTGATGACTGTCACATAGCCTTGGCCATCGGTATATCCGGTCACAAAGCCGGAGAACATGGTTGCTACTTTATCCCTGTCTTCAACGCAGGCAGTGAATGAAAGCGCCAGAACGGCAGTAAGGGTCAGTAAAAGGACGGTAGTTCTTTTCATTGCTGCAATACGCTTTTTTGGTTTATAAGCGGGTTGGCATACATGGTCAGTATGCGTTCCCTCAGGAAATCCCAATCGGGGTTGGGAATATCAATCTTGGCAAGCTGTCCGTCCAGATATGTCTGGAAAGCCTGCTTCTGCTCAGGCGTGTATTTATCGGCCTCGGCATTGTCGCCGCGCAGCATATCCAGTGCTATGCGGTTGCAGGGGTAGATACGGTACCCCTCAAATATGTGCCTGTCTATGATCTGAGCCACCTGGTCCAGGAACTGGTTGCGCGGCACTGCGCTGTCAAGTGCGGCAATCTCCTTGTCTATCGGGGCCGATACCTGATAATGCAGGTGTCCCTTGAATCCGAATATACCGGTCTTCATATTGTCCAGATCGGCCTGTTCGCTCTTAACGTAATCGGGGTTGTCACGCTTCAACTGGAACTCGGCTGCCTTAAGCCAGTCACACGGGTCATACTCGTAACTGATGGTGAGTGGGCAGATATGAAGTGACTGCAGTTTCTCTGACAGTGACATCTCATCGGACCCGGACATGGCCAGCATCTTGAGCACGCTCTTCTGGGTGCGGTCATCGGAATCCTTGGCGCGTCCCTCACGCTGTGCCAGCCATACGGGGCTCTTCTTCTCCTCAATTACAAAACGTATGTATCTGGAGAGTTGTTTTGATGATTCCAGAAGTTCTGCAGCGGTGGCCGAACGGTTTACCACGAAACTGCGGTTAAGACGCACCAGAGTCTCAATCCATGGGTGAATAAGCAGATTGTTGCCTATTCCTATCTCGACTGATTTTTTGCCGTTCAGCACAATGAGAATGTAATCCAGATATGCCGAATCAAGTACTATATCCCTGTGGTTGGACAGATAGATGAAATCCTCACGTCCTCCGGGCAGTGCCGAGAAATCATTTGTAAAACCGGTGGTGGCCTTTTTCAGGATCCTGGTCAGGAACGGACAGATCATTCCCAACTGGAAACTGTTCACGGTCTTGAACCGTCTGGTGTAGAGTTTGTGCACCCAGATGGGCACACCTTTGATCATCCCCTTCACTATTTTCACAAAAGCGGGGTCATTCAGCAATGATAGTACGGCACCGCGCACCTCATCGTCCTCAAGGGACCGCATTTTCTCAAATTCGGCGGGAATATCTGTCGTTTTCATTCTTGGAAACTGTCCTCAATAATCTCGGTAAGTACATCAGTCAGGTTCAGTCCGGCTGCCCTGATCTGCTGCGGTATGAAACTGGTGGCGGTCATGCCCGGGGTGGTGTTCACCTCAAGCAGGTTGATTTTGTCGCCGTCAGTAATGATATAGTCGTTGCGGATTATACCGTGGCAGCCCAGCAGGTCATAAATCCTGGCAGTCAGGTCCTGGATACGGTCGCGCAACTCATCAGGAATACGGGCGGGAGTGATCTCCTCAACCTTGCCGTTGTACTTGGCGTCGTAGTCAAAGAAATCGGTCTTGGGAACCACCTCGGTAACCGGCAGTTTTACTTCATGCTTGCGGGTCTTGTAATAACCGTTGGTAACCTCAATACCCTGCATGAATGACTCTATCATGATCTCGTTGTTCTCCTTGAAAGCCTCCTCAACGGCAGGTATGATCTGCTCGCGTGTCTTGACCTTGGTGGTGCCAAAACTGGAGCCGCCGTCAGTGGGCTTGATGAAGCAGGGCAGACCCACCTTGCTGATTATCTTGTCGGGATCCACCTTGTCACCCTTGCGCAGACGGCGTGAATTGGCTACGTTCACCTTGCAACTCTTCATGGTCTTGTTGAGCACGAACTTGTTGAATGTCAGGGCCGACGGCAGCACGTCGCAGGTTGAGAACGGAATGCGCATCAGTCTCAGGTAACCCTCAAACACACCGTTCTCGCCGGGCGTACCGTGAATAATTATGTATGCGTAGTCAAATACGGTTTTCTTTCCCTGCCATGTGAAACTGAAGTCATTGCGGTCTACCGGGGCCGATACGCTCTCGCTGACATGAACCTGCCAGTTCTTGCCTTCAATCTCCAGGATATAGGGTTCGTACTTATCCTTGTCCATGTATTCAAGGATGGTTGCGGCGCTGCGCAGTGATACAGGATTCTCACTTGAGTCGCCGCCTGCTACGATTGCAATCTTGCGTTTCATTCTTCTGTATATCTATTTTTCAAAATCTCTTGAACTAACATAGTCCCGCCATTTTTGTATAAGCGTCTGCATATCGGCCGGGAGTTCGGAATTAAAGAACATCTCCTTTCCGGTCTTGGGATGCACAAATCCCAATGTCTTGGCATGCAGCGCCTGACGGGGACATATCTCAAAACAGTTCTGCACAAACTGGCGGTACTTGCTGTAGGTGGTACCTTTAAGTATCTGGTCACCTCCGTAACGCTCGTCGCTGAACAGAGGGTGTCCTATGTGTTTCATGTGCACCCTTATCTGATGTGTGCGTCCGGTCTCCAGCCTGCACTCCACCAGTGACGTGTATCCAAAGCGCTCCAGTACGGTGTAGTGGGTTACGGCATGTTTGCCTACCTCGGGGTCAAAAGACACAGCCATCTGCAGGCGGTCCTTGGGATTGCGCGTTATCTGACTCTCAATGGTGCCCTCTGCGGGATCCGGCACGCCCCATACCAGAGCCTGGTATGCACGTTTTGTGGTCTTGTCAAAGAACTGCTTGCCCAGACTGGTCTTGGCATCGGGTGTCTTTGCCACCACAAGCAGTCCGGATGTATCCTTGTCAATGCGGTGTACCAAACCTACCTGCGGGCTGTTGGGGTCATAGTCGGGATTGTCTCTCATGTGCCATGCCACTGCATTGACCAGCGTGCCGTGAAAGTTTCCGCACCCCGGGTGAACCACCAGACCGGCGGGCTTGTTTACCACCAGCAGGCATTCATCCTCATATACTATATCCAGAGGGATATCTTCTGGCTCTATGTCGCTGCTGTAGCGCGGACGGTCCATCATGACCGTGATCACGTCAAGCGGCTTTACCTTATAATTACTCTTTACGGGGCGGCCGTTGGCCATCACCATGCCGGCATCGGCTGCGTTTTGTATACGGTTACGTGACGAGTGCTCCAGATGGTCAAAGAGGAACTTGTCCACTCTGAGCAGACTCTGTCCCTTGTCGGCCACTACGCGGAAATGCTCATACAGTTCCGCCGAGTCGGGCGCGGGTTCCAGGTCGTCCAGTGACTCTTCTATCTCGTCTTCCAGGTCTGCCATTGGGATTACTCAAAGAAATCTGAGTCAATTACGGTTGCAGAGTCAACCTCCTCAATAATCTCAACCGGGTTGCCGTTACCCGCCACTATGGTCAGAAGCGATCCTTCAGGTATTTCTGTTCCGGCTTCTATCTTTTCTCCCTGATACCTTATTTCATATACCCAGTCCAGGTCGCCGTCTATATATACCGTTCTTCCCAGTTTGAATCCAGCGGCAGTAAGTCTTGACTCGGCAGCACGCAGTGAACTGTTATCGGCCACATCGGGTACCGCCCTTACGGGTACTTTACCGGAGTTGAGCGTAAGATATATCTTGCGTCCGTCCTTGACATATGCTCCCGGTTTGGGCTTCTGCTCAATTACGCCGCCCTCAACCATCATCTTGTCATACTTGTAGTCCAGAACCTCATACTTGAGTCCGGCCTCGGCGAGAGTCTTGCCCGCTTCCTCTTCAAACATGCCCGATACATCGGGTACGGCAATGTACTGCCCGTGAAGCGTGTATGACTTTATCCATCTGAAAGTGACCAGAATCAACAGGATTGCAATGACGATCATTGCCAGTACGTTTATTGCAATTATCAGGATTCCGCGTCTCTTATTTACCTTATTATCTGCCATTTTTAGGTTCTATCAGTTTCAAATTACAAAAGTAATCATTTTGGAGTAAACGGAGTAAAGTATGCAGGTGTTTGTTGGTATGTTAAATTTATGCATAAATTATACAAAAGTTAACTATCTAAACTTCTGTTTCAAAAAGAGCCGTAAATGACAAATAACCTATTCATAATGAAAAAAAATAACGAATACTTGCACTTTTTTTGCAAAATATGCGCACTTTATCCACACTTTGCTTATTTTTGCCGAGTTAAAAAGGAGCGCAAAAGCTCTTCAAATATGTGCGACACATTAACTATTGTCAAACTAAATAAATTGTCTATGAGAAAAATTCTCTTAATGATGGCTGCTGTTTTGAGCGCAGGATATGCCTTTGCTCAGAATCTGCAAGTTACGGGAATTGCAACATCGGCCGAGGACGGAAGCCCTATGCCTTCAGTTGCAGTGGCAGTTCAGGGTACGGGTAGAGGTACAACTACCGATCTTGACGGTGCCTATTCAATTTCAGTTCCTTCTAACGGAACATTGGTGTTCTCATTCTTGGGTTATGACGATGCAGTTGTACCCGTAAACGGAAGGACAGTTATCAATGTTGCTCTTCAGCCGGGTTCAATCCAGGTTGATGACGTTGTCATCACAGCAACAGGTTTGAAGCGTCAGGAGAAAGCCCTGGGTTATGCTTCAACAACCATCAAGTCAGACGAGATTGTTCGTGGTCATGCTGCTGAGGCTATGGCCGGTCTGGTTGGTAAGGTAGCTGGTGTCCAGATTTCATCATCTGGTTCAACCGGTACTTCACAGAAGGTTATCATCCGTGGTTACTCATCACTGACTGGTAGCAACCAGCCTCTGTATGTAATCGACGGTGTTCCTATGTCAAACGGCGTAGGCGGTTATCAGGGTCTTAACAACTCAATCGACTTCGGTAACGCTGCAGCTGATATCAACCCCGATGATATTGAGTCAATCACAGTTCTTAAGGGTGCTTCTGCTACCGCTCTTTACGGTTCACGTGCCGGTAACGGTGCTATCTTGATTACCACCAAGCGCGGTGCTCAGAATGAGAAGACCATCGTAACCTATGACGGTTCATTCCAGGCTATGTCTGTACTGCGTATCCCGCAGATCCAGAACAAGTTCGGTCAGGGCTGGTTCTATTCTTATGACGGTAACTATTTTGAGAACTACTCACCTACTGAGAACGGTTCTTGGGGTAATGCCCTTGACGGCCGTCAGGTAGAGTGGAGACCGGGTGCAGCTGCTGCAGGTCTTGCAGATCCTTCATATACCGCATTTGATTATAAGGAGAATTCTCTTAAGAATTTCTACACCACCGGTTTCGAGGCTAACAATACCGTTACCGTTCAGGGTGGTACCAAGAATACCGCATTCTTTGTATCTTACGGAAACGTTTCTTCAGACGGTATCCTTCCCGGAAACAATGACTACTTCAAGCGTAACACTTTCTCATTCCGCGGCAACACCAAGATGTTCAAGGATAGAGCATATTTGAACTATAGCGCCAACTATGTAAACAAGAAGGTTCGCAACGCCATGACCGGTCAGGGTGGTGACGGTTCTGTTATCTATCAGGACATTCTCCAGTATCCGGTTAACATTGATTATGGAGAACTTAAGGATTACAATGATGTTCGCAACAATGCCGACAACTTCTATACTCCTTATGCTCAGAACCCCTGGTGGATTCTTGACCACAACTATGCAACCTATGAGGATGACCGTTTCTACGGCAACGCAGAGTTCGGTATCAACCTCTTCAAGGGCACACAGTTCATCGCAAGAGGCGGTATGGATATCTCCAACTATCGCAATTCATACTACAATGATATCTGGAACTTCTCAGCAGGATCTTACACTGCATCAGAGGGCGGTTCTGCCGAGATCGGTTCATTTGACCAGTCAGCCGGCGTTTCAAGACAGTATGATGTCAACGCAATGTTGAACGGTGATTACAAGCTCGGTTCAGAGATGTCACTGCACGCTGTTGTAGGTTTCAATGCCAACGAGCGTTCAGGCTACGCACTGGGCGGTTCTCTCCAGGGACTTGCAGTTGAGCAGTGGGCTAACTTCAGCAACACCAACGCTGCAACTCCCAGAGCTTCTTCATCACTGAGCAAGCGTCGTCTTATGGGTGCTTACGGTCAGGCAGACTGGGGCTTCCGTGATGCTTTGTATCTGACTCTGTCAGCACGTAATGACTGGTCATCAACACTTCCCATCGAGGATAACTCATTCTTCTATTGGGGTGCCAATGCATCTGTAATCGTTACTGACCTCTTTGATATCAAGAGTGATGTTCTGAGCTTCGCTAAGATTCGTGGCGGTTTCGGTCAGACCGGTAATGATGCTCCCGCTTACCTTACTTCAGGTTACTATTCACCCGCAAGTGCTGTTGGCGGTTTCGGTTCACTGACATTCCCGTTGGATGGTTATCTTGGCCTGACACGCCGTTCAGTTGTTCCTTCAACAGACCTCAAGCCTGAGATCTCAACTGAGAAGGAAATCGGTGTTGACCTGCGCTTCTTCGACAGCCGTGTTACTTTGGATCTTGCTTTCTATGACAAGTCAACAAGCAACCAGATTATCACAGCTTCTCTTGCTCCTGAGTCAGGTTACACATCAAAGGTTCGTAACGTAGGTCTTATCAGCAACAAGGGTGTTGAGCTCGCTATGGGATTTGTACCTGTAAGAACCAAGGACTTTGAATGGAACATCCTGTATACATTCACCAAGAACAACAACACCGTTAAGGAACTTTGGGACGATGTTCAGGAGTACAATATCTACGGCCTGTCCAACGGACCTCAGCTGATTGCCAAGGTCGGTGAGGCTATGGGTACATGGATTGACTACAAGATTAAGACTGTTACTGATGAGTCAAGTCCCTACTACGGTATGACAATCGTTAATGCCAACACCGGTTATCCTTTGTATGATACTTCAGAGACTGAGGTACTCGGTAAGGCCGATTATGACTTCTCAATGGGTCTGTCAAATACTATCCGCTGGAAGGATCTGACTCTCGGATTCAGCTTCGACTACAGAAAGGGTGGTTTGATGTATTCTGCAACTAAGGGTATCGTATTGTTCAATGGTAACGCCGAGGAGACCATGTACAACATGCGTGATCCGTTCGTATGGCCGAATGCAGTTTATCAGGATGCTGCCGGTTTCCACGAGAACAACGTTCCTGTTGACCAGTACTACACTATGAACGGTGTATGGTATTCAAACTACAACTACGTTCGTTATCGTGACGAACTGGTTGACAAGACTTATATCAAGCTTCGTGACGTAAGCCTTACCTATGACCTTCCCAAGTCTTTGATCGGCAAAGCAAAGTGGATACAGTCAGCTCAGCTGTCAGTTGTAGGACGTAACCTCCTTATGTGGACTCCCAAGCAGGGACTTATTGATCCGGATATGACCAACTATGGTAACGATCTTGAGTCACAGTATGGTGAGTATTATTCATCACCTACCACACGCTCATTCGGTGGTGGAATTAAGCTTGTCTTCTAATAAATGCACGTGAATATTATGAAAAAGATTTCATCAACTTTATTGGCAGCCGCACTTTTGTTTACAGGATGCCAGGATTGGTTGGATATCAATACGAATCCCAATTACCTTCCGGAGACTGACTACAGTCTGCTCATGCCCAGTGTTGAGATGCGTTTGGCTGAAAAGGTGGGCTATGATCTGGCTTTGTACGGTCATTTCTGGAGTCAGTATGTTAACCAGAATGCAAGTACTAACCAGTACTACACTGTTTCTACTTTCGATGTTACAAACTCAACATTCAATAGCGTTTGGTCTTATCTCTACTCAGGAGTTCTTCCTGGTGTAAGAGAGGTTAAGGAGAAAGCTGCTCAGGATCCCGATGGTCAGGAGTATCTGTTTGAGGCCAGCATTCTTGAGTCATATTCATTCTATCTGCTGACCAGCCTTTATGATTCTGTAGCCTACAACGAAGGTTACATTAAAGAGTCATTTGAGCCTCATTTTGATTCAGGTGAAGCTATGCAGACTATCCTGATCAACAATCTGAAGGCCATCAGAGAAATGGATTTTGCAGAGATTACAGCTTCAGCAGCAAAGCATAAGACTGCCGCTACCGACATGATTTTCAATCACGACGTTGATGCTTGGCTGCGTTTTGCAAACACTCTGTATCTGAAGGTTCTGATGCGTGATTTCACTGCAAATCAGGCTGAGATTCAGACTTTGCTCACAGAGAACAAGTTCCTCAATAAGAAGGATGCAGCATTTGATCACTTCAAGGATGAAGCCGACAAGTCTAATCCCTTCTATGAGAGCGACCGTCGTCAGTTGAATACTGCACTTAACATCCGTGCATGCTCAGATATCCTGAATGTTCTTGACAGCAACGATCCGCGTATTGAGTACTATTATGAGAATGGTCATGGTGCAACAGCATTTGGCACAGCTTACGGTGTTACAGTAAAGCCTGCTGCTTCATGGAGACTCAATCTTGAGCCTACTACTCCGGTTTATTTCAGCACCGTTGATGAGGCAGAGTTCCTTAAGGCTGAGGCTTACGCACGTCTTAATGATCCTGTTGGAGCCGAGACTGCTTATAATGCAGCCCTTACTGCTGCTTTCAAGCGCGTTGACTGTGATCCGGATACACTGATTGCCAAGACTTATAAGTTTGATGCTACTGCTTCAGCTGAAGGAATGGTTGAGCAGATTATCAATCAGAAGTGGGCATCAAATGTCAAGGGTATGGCAATTGAGTCATGGTTCGACCTGAGTCGTACCGGTTATCCTACCAGAGGTACTACCATTACTGCCTTCTCAGGTGTACTGGGTTCAGGTAAGTTCCCTTATCGCTTCATAAACTCAAAGACTTCAGCAGATTACAATCCTAATTCTCCGAAGGCTGTTGAGGTATATGAAAAGATGTGGTGGCATAAGTAATTCAATGTCATTCTTTAACTGAAAAAACTACAATTATGAAAAGAATTAAATATTTGGTATTTGCTGCTTGTGTGCTTGCAGGATTCGCATCTTGCGAGACATATAAGGTGCAGGATCCCGAGATGACTGCAGTCAGTGAATTTGATGGCAAGTGGATTGCTTTTGGTACTACTACAGCTCAGGATACTGCTGTATATTTCATTGAAATCACAAATGATACTTACAACTCAAATGATAAGATTTGGCTTACAATCGTAAACAATGATCCGTATATTCCAGGTACAGGCGGTGGCTATTATCTGGATGCAATCCGTTTCAAGTCAAATTGCAACAATTCAAGTCTTACATTTGCTTGTGACTCATCAGAGACTACAGCTCCGTACCTGGTAAACAATGAGTATCTTGGACAGACTTATTA
This sequence comes from Bacteroidaceae bacterium, assembly GCA_045586125.1. Taxonomy (GTDB): domain Bacteria; phylum Bacteroidota; class Bacteroidia; order Bacteroidales; family Bacteroidaceae; genus Colenecus. Next base: position 10,214 of record JAZMZT010000033.1, read on the forward strand.
TTCTCTGGCTTATGCTGCGACAGGTGTCAAAAACTATGTCCTGGGTAAGGCTGTGATAGAGAATGGTAAGGTAACCAAGAATGCTGTTGCAACAGGTGGAAACCTTAAGGCTTCAAGTATTGAGTTCACTCTCTATCGTGCCGATGACGGTGCACCGTGTGATACCGTTTATTTCAAGGGTATGAAGATAACCGGTTGGTACGAAGACATGGCTGAGTACATAGACTTTATGTATGATAATTATTGATTTGATAATCAATTTATTTAAGAAAAAGAGGCAAACTGCCTCTTTTTCTTTTTGATTTGAATTAAATAATTGGATATGGATATACAACTGAGATTATTCCGTATATTTTGTCTTTCTTTTGCTTTGACGCTTTTTGCGGTGTCATGTCAAAATGAAGATCCCATTGAGCCGGTAAAGGAAGAACCACAGCAGCAAAACCCGCAGAATACAACTGCTGACAGTATCGCTAAAGCAAATAAGGCATTGGCAAAGGCTAAGAAATATTTCCTTAATACATGCGTTCCTTATTACTATTGGCATGATGAGATGGATTCAACAGTCAAGTCGCTCGATATGAATGATTTTAAGACTATGGATTCATATTTCGAGGCCACTCTCTTTTCCAAAGACCGTTGGAGTTGGATGGCGGATGGCAGTTATTATGCTCAGAGTGAGTCGGGTGAGTATCAGGGTACATGGGGCGCTTCACTTATGCAGCAGATAGAATATTATGATGATTATGATATTCATGTTGCATACGTATATCCCGAATCACCGTTTGACCGTAATGGAGTAAAACGAGGGTGGACCCTGACTGAGGTGGCCGGCCGCCCTGTTATGGATAGGCTCAGAGACGGAACATTCTATAAAGAGTACAACAAGCAGACTCAGACCTTCACATTTGTAGATAATGACAGCGTTTCTCACACTTTTACCGCCTCATTATCATCTCTTGAGACAAGAAGTTCCCTGATGTCTACGATATTTACATCCGAAGATTTCCCCGGTTTGACTGAACCGGTGGGTTATTTTCTCTACATGTCATTTAAGGCGGAAGATTTCCTGAATGACATCCATGAGGCTATGTCCCTGTTCAAGAGTAAGAATATACATAAACTGATATTGGATCTGCGTTATAATGGCGGTGGTGATTCAAGGGCCTCTAAACTTATGATGGACTACCTGGCTCCCAAGAGTGCCAATCATAAGCCCTATGTACATCGCAGTCACAACAAGCAACATGCCGATGAAGATTTGATTGACTCAATCAGTCGTTTGCCTGGTTCACTGGATCTGGATGCAATCTATGTGATTGGCAGTGACGGAACAGCTTCAGCAAGTGAGATGGTTATCAATGGACTAAGGCCTTATCTTGACCTTACTCTTGTTGGTGACACCACTTATGGAAAGCCCAACGGAATGTATGTGTTCATGTATCCCGGTGATTACCAGAATCTGGTTAGATACAACAATGGGGACTACAGTAAACTTGAGTATGTATTCCTGCCTATCTGTTTCTTCAACAAGAACGGTGTAGGGGATATCATCCCGGAGGATGGTTTTATCCCGGACAATTACAGACCTGATGACCTTAAACACGATTTCGGTGTTGAGGAGGACAATATCAAGGCTTGTCTTACAAAGATTGTGACAGGCTCTTTCCCGGATCTTCCTGCTCCAAGAGCGAGGATATCCAGAAGGGCTGCAGGCAACAATGCTGTCATGCGTACCGTCAAGGATAATCCCTTCTATGGATTGACCATAGAACCGTTCCCAGGTCAGCTGGAATAAAAAAACAATAAGGGCCGAACGTAATGTCCGGCCCTTATTATATACCTTTAAGTATTAAGGATTACTTCTTGGTTCCGCAGTACTCGTCAGATACTGTCAGTTTCTTGCGGCCCTTAGCTCTGCGTGAAGCAAGTACTCTGCGGCCGTTGGCTGAGGCCATTCTCTCACGGAAACCGTGCTTGTTCTTTCTCTTCCTGTTGGAAGGCTGAAATGTTCTTTTCATCGTTATATATTTTTATTGTTTTCTGTCTGAAGCGAAATCGGAGGGCAAAGGTAGTTTCTTTTTTCTTAATATGCAAATTGCATCTCTTTTTTTGTCTAAAGTTTTGTCTATTTGTCTCATTGCACTACTTTTGCAGAACGAAATGATTCATTATTAATTATAGAACAAACAGACTTTTATGATTCTTTGTCAAGACATCAAGATCGGCACCTGCATCAATCTGGAGGGCCAGCTTTATTTCTGCATTGATTTTCTCCATGTAAAGCCCGGTAAGGGAAACACATTTGTACGTACCAAGCTTAAGAACGTGGTTAACGGCCGCGTACTGGAGCGCACATTCCAGATTGGTTTCAAGTTGGAGGATGTCCGCGTTGAGCGTCGCCCCTATCAGTACCTCTATCAGGATGAGATGGGTTATATATTCATGAACCAGGAGGATTTTGAGCAGGTTACCATTATCAAGGACCTGATCAACGGAGTTGATTACCTCAAGGAAGGTGAGGTTGTTGACGTTGTTACAAACGCCAATACCGGTGAGATCCTGTTCGCAGACCTGCCTGTAAAGGTGGTTCTTAAGGTTACATATACAGAGCCCGGCCTTAAGGGTGATACAGCTACCAATGCTACCAAGCCCGCTAAGGTTGAGACCGGTTGTGAGGTTCGCGTACCTCTGTTCATCAACGAGGGTGAACTTATTGAGGTCGATACCCGCGACGGATCATACCAGGGCCGCGTAAAGGCATAAGGAAATGAATGATTAAGCCAGACAAGCTGAATCTTAAGCAGTGGGCCCTAGAGGATCGCCCCCGTGAAAAGATGAAGCAAAAAGGCGCAGGCGCGCTTACAAACGCTGAGTTATTGGCGATTCTAATACACACTGGAAACACTGAAGATTCGGTGGTGGCTTTAACACAAAAAGTGATGGCTTCCTGCCGCAACAGTCTTTCCGAACTTGGAAAACTTAGCGTCGGGGAGCTTTGCTCTTTTAAAGGAATAGGTGAGGCCAAGGCAATTACGATCCTGGCCGCATGTGAACTGGGCAGACGCCGCAAGGAAGAAAAGCCCTTGCAGGTGCCTGTCATCAGGACATCGCGTGACATTTATGACTGGTTTTATCCCGTCATGGCCGATAAGCAGGTCGAAGAGTGTCATGTGCTGCTGCTCAATCAGGCCGGCAAGGTGCTGCACAGCATGCTTGTAAGTCAGGGAGGCCTGACGAGCGCATCGGTCGATGTCCGCCTGATAGTACGTGAAGCGATTGTGCGCAGGGCTACTGCAGTGGTAATGTGCCACAACCATCCGTCGGGCAACCTGATGCCCAGCCGCCAGGATGACGGGCTTACAACAGCCGTCCGCCAGGCGTGCTACACGATGGATATATCGTTGCTGGATCATGTGATATTCACCGACGGCGGATATTACAGTTATGCCGACCATGGTCGGATATGATAAGAGATGAGTGAGAAGTTTGAAATAGAGGAGAAAGTCGTAGAGGTGCTCAAGACCGTGTATGATCCTGAGATACCCGTCGATATATACAATCTTGGCCTGATCTACAAGGTCGATGTCGATGACGACGCCAATGTCAGCATTGACATGACGCTTACGGCGCCCGGCTGCTCTCTGGCGGATTTCATAGTCGAGGATGTCCGTCTTAGGGTAGAGGGTCTGGAATGTGTCAAATCGGCCACCGTCAATCTTGTCTTTGAACCTGAGTGGAACAAGGATATGATGAGTGAAGAGGCCAAACTTGAACTGGGACTGATATGAAACAGGTTTATTTTATCTCCGATGCTCATCTAGGCTCATGGGCTATTGACCATAAGCGGATGCAGGAACGACGTCTGGTGCGTTTCCTTGATGATATCAAGGACAAGGCTCAGGCCATCTACATGCTGGGCGATATGTTTGACTACTGGTATGAGTTCAAATATGTGGTACCCAAAGGCTACACCCGTTTTCTGGGCAAGATTTCTGAGTTGACCGATATGGGCATAGAGGTGCACTATTTCATAGGCAATCATGATATCTGGTCATTCGGATATCTGGAGCGTGAGTGTGGCGTAATACTCCACAGAGAGCCCGTTACGGTTGAGATCATGGGTAAGGAATTCTTCCTGGCTCATGGTGACGGAATGGGAGATCCCAGCCGTACGTTCCGTTTCCTCAGGGGCATATTCCGCAGCCGTGTATGCCAGTTCCTCTATTCTCTGCTGCCCACACGCTGGAGCATGTGGTTCGGCCTTACATGGGCTAAGAAAAGCATGGAGAAGCACCGTTTGAACGGAGTGGACCAATATCTGGGTGAGGACAAGGAGTTTCAGGTCCTCTACGCCAAGGAGTATCTTAAATCCCATCCCGATATCAACTACTTTATGTTCGGCCACCGTCACATTGAACTGGACCTGATGCTGACCCACTCCTGTCGTCTGATGATTCTGGGCGATTGGATAACCCACTACACCTACGCCGTATTTGACGGCAAACAATTGACAATGTCGAATTATCTTGAAGGTGACAAAGAGAACTGCCTCATTTGAGAGCCCTTTTTCACATTGAGGACTATGATTAAGGCGAGGGCAAATAAACTGCAAGTACTGATAGTTGGACTCTTATTGTCTCTAATATTGGGTGTTTCATCATGCGTAAGTAGGGAGCGCAGGCAACTGGATGCAGTTGAACTTATGCTTGAATCTAATCCAGCTAAAGCTGACACCATGCTTAGTGAAATGCCGATTCCCTCAGGTAAGCAAGAGCGCGCATGGTATGCCGTCCTGAAAACCCAAGCAGAATATAAGAATTACAAGCCCATAATAAGCGATAGCCTAATTCTTATGGCTACCGATTTTTATGGAGTACCTTATAAAAGCGTTTCCAAACGACGTAAGTATCGTGCTGCTATGGCTTGGTATTCGCAGGGGTGCGTGTATTATCAGGCAAACGACAATAGACTCGCAATAAATGCTTTCTTAAAAGCAAAAGACCTTTTTCCTGATAAACTTGACCGTTATTGTTTATATACTGAACAGAATTTGGGCAAATGCTATCTTAACCGTATGATGATTGACGAAGCCTTGGAACAATTCGACTTATGTTATGACGATTTGCTAAGCCAAAAACTTACAAAGGGGTTTTGTTTTGTTGTTTACAATATAGGCCTTGCCAATTTGTATTCTAACCATTATCGGAAAGCGGATAGTATTTTTGTACGTATCCTTCAAGATTCATCCTTTTCATATGACCAAAAAGTTGGAGCACTTCTTAATGAAGCAAAAATCCAGTTTTATGGATATGATAACAGTCAAAGGGCATTAGACTATGTGAACGAACATATAAAATTGAGCCAAGATAAAGACAGACCTTCCGGGTATAATCTTAAGGGTAATATATATGATGAGAGACACCTATATGATTCAGCATACTATTATTATAGGAAATCATACGACAATACCCATGAACTATACACTTTATGCTCTAATGCAGAAAGGTTGGCCTCTTTGGCTTTCAAGATAGGTTTTTTAGATGAAGCTTCACAATGGCATGAGGAATATGTTGTATTACGTGATTCTGTTTCCAGAATTGAACGTTCTAATGATATTGAGGGGTTGTTGCGCATGCATCAGGATGAACTACATCAAACAGAATTGGTTCTCAACAAAAAACGTCATAATCTTATAATTGTGGGCTTAGTCATCTTTTTTGCTTTGATTCTATTTGTGATTTATTTCGCAAATAAATGGAGACAAGAGAAGTCCTTAAATACGATAGAGTCAAAAATACGGTTTGAGTTACAAAATACTACTCTTCAGATTCATGAACTTCTGTCAAAACCAGATGTGGATGACGAGTCGGAACAAAAGCGTTCATTATTATTAAACCTTTATAGGAGAAGGATAGATTTTTGTAAACAGTTGTTCCAGTTATCCGATGAGTTTTCATTATTGGTGAACATAGTCCATAATATTGATGATAATACAATAAAACAAGATAATATTATTGCGTTAATTGGCGCCATCAAACATACTTTTTTAGAATGTATATATGATATGCATCGGGAAGCAGACAATATCAAAGATTCTGAGGTTATAGTCATGTTGTTTTCAGCGCTCGGTTGTAATAATACCGAGATAGGGAAGTTGTTGTTTGTATCATCTGATGCTGTGAGAAAAAGGAAAAAGAAAATGATGGATTTTGTTAAAACAGATTTTCTTTCTCTCTATATCTCGTCTTTGTAAATTGTTGATAATGAGATGTGCTTGGTGGATAAAATGATTTTTCCGATTTTTTTCCGCCTCTTTTTCATATTC
>JAZMZT010000034.1:0-5766 GCA_045586125.1 Bacteroidaceae bacterium
TCTATGCTGTATGGAAAAAGACTCCTGAATCAGAGAATTCTGAAACACAGCAGGGAATAACTGCACCATTCAGTTCTTATGATCTATATATAGGGGGCGAGAAGGTAGACAGTCAAAATTCAGATCAGCTTCAGGATTTGAATGGTATTACCTTACGGGAAGGAGGTCATATAAGATATGACGACAGCCTCAGGACCCTTTATCTTAAAGAAGTTGATATCATAGCTTCAAACGATCTGGGAAATAATGGGACTGCGATCAGCTACAATTCTCAAGATAATACTTCACTGACTATTGAAGTTGAAGGGAAATGTCGTCTGGAAAGCCAGGAACGCGGTGAGGATTCAGTTATGGTAATAGGCTCTTGGGGAAATCTTAACATAAATCTTCAGCAGGGTGCTGTTTTGAAGATTGAAGCCGCGCCTTGCAGAGATAAATATACAAATATTGGTATTTATTTGGATTCCGACAGGACTCTGACTGTAAGTGGCCCTGGTACGTTAAGGGTATCCGGAGGAGACGCAAGGTCAAATGAAGGCACAAGTAATGCTCTTTATGCGCAGGGAGACATTGGTGGTATAGTACTCGTTGCGGATCTCGCAAGCCTTGTCATAGACGATCTCGGTGTTGGGGAAGTACTTTCTGATACCGTCCAGAAGTGTGCGGGTGTGCTCCTCGGTGGGGCTGCCGCCGTACTCACCGTTCATCATGCTGCGGTCATCGGCGTTAGGACCTACTACAGCCAGCTTCTTGATGTTCTTGTTAAGAGGCAGGACACCGTTGTTCTTAAGCAGAACCATTGACTGGCGGGCAGCCTCAACTGCCAGCTGGTCATTAGCCTCACTGCTTATAACATCCTCACCCAAGTTGGCCCAAGGCAGCATCTCGGCGGGATCAAACATACCCAGCTCAAAACGTCCCTTCAGAACGCGGCGAAGAGCTACGTCAATATCGGCCTCGTTAATCTTACCGTCCTCAAGACCCTTGGTCAGAGACATGAATGCCTTACCGCACTCCAGGTCTGTACCTGACAGAACAGCATCTACAGATGCGCTCTCGGCATCCGGATGAGTACCGTGCTGGTTCTTGTTATAGAAATTGTTGATGGCATCGCAGTCAGTCAGCACGATTGCCTTGTAACCCCACTTTTCACGCAGGATATTGGTGAGCAGACGGTCGCTTGCGCAGCAGGGCTCACCCTCATAGCGGTTGTATGCGCACATAACCTCCTGTACGTTACCCTCCTCAACAAGGGCCTTGAATGCCGGCAGGTAGGTCTCCCACAGGTCACGCATTGAAACCACTGCATCATAGCGGTGACGCTGGCTCTCGGGGCCGCTGTGCACTGCATAGTGCTTGGCGCAGGCGTGGGTCTTGTAGTATTTCTTGTCATTGCCCTGCATACCCTTTACGTTGGCAACACCCAGAACGCTCATATGGTAAGGATCCTCACCATAAGCCTCCTGACCGCGACCCCAACGGGGATCACGGAAAATGTTCACGTTGGGGCACCAGAATGTCAGCTCCGGATTGCCGGGAACGTAGTTGGCACCCATCTGTACATTAAAGATGTTGTGGTCTGAACGGTTCCAGTTGGCACGAGCCTCATCAGAAACTGCTGAGAATACGTCATAAACCAACTGCTCGTTGAATGAAGCACCCATTCCGATAGGCTGCGGGAATACGGTATAACCGCCCTGACGAACACCGTGGCAGGCCTCTGACCACCAGTTGTATGACGGGATGCCCAGACGGTCCACTGATACGGACTTGTTCATGATAAGTCCAACCTTCTCCTCGGGAGTGAGCAGAGACATCAGATTATCAACACGTTTGTCAACCTTAAGTTTGGGATTCTGGAAAGGATACTCATACTTTCCACCACCGCAGGAAAGCATCAACGCAGCTGCGGCCAAGGCAATAATGCCTGAAATTCTTTTCATAAGCAGATATTTGTAATGTAAAATGTCCTCTTCCTGGGAAAAAGCAACGCAAATTACGCAAAAAAAACGCGTATGGCAAAATTTATTCAACTGTCAGAGTGCGGCATATGTAACCTGTAGACTCATCCAGATATTCCACCTCGGCGCGAATCACATTCTCACCCTGTTTGAGAACCACCTTATTGTCATTAAGAAGGTCTCCGTTTACGCTCCACTGAACCGTCTTCAACGGCTGGAATCCCATGCTCAGCGTCAGTTCAATCTCCTGTCCGGCCGCGCAGTCATCGGGCACAATAATCAGAGGATCCTGCGTCACGCCGCACATGACTCCGTCCACATCGGGCAGAATGTCATGATTGCCGCGTACGGGCACCCATTTGCCGTCATCGTCCTTCATATAAAGCCTGAAACGGTCTGTCAGGTTGGGATTGACCATAAGACGTCCCACAGCCGTATATTCGCTGTACATATAACCGTCCAGCCCGGGAATCTTAAGGCTCAGATTCCATCCGTCCTGACGTATCTTGCCGTCCTTATCCTCAAGGCGAACTCTGAACTCGGCGTTCATATCCCTGGTGCTGTAGTTTGAAATCCATCCCACCAGAAACTTGATCTCTGATCCGCTTACCAGATCCGCCGGAGTCACAGGAGAGATACCATAGTGTCCCTGGTGCTCATGGAATATCAGCGAGGCCACATCGTCCAGTTCAACCGCAGCCGTATCGGGAGCAATTCCTATGACAGCCTCCTGGTATTCGGAGAATGTCAGATTATAATCCGGAATTGTCAGGTCAAGCGTATAGAAACCGTTGCTGCTTCCGCCCCAGCCCCAGTTGATATGCAGTTTGGAGCCGGCGGTGTCATAACCGTCACACACAAATGCATGAGCGAATGATTCGCTGCCCGCATAGTAGACCACACGCCCTGCGTCAATCTCACGCTTCATGATAGAGTACCACTCATCAAGATTATATGACGCGCGGCTGATCAGGGCCGATGACTGCGAATACGACATGAAATTCTGCAGCGCCTTGACCATATCGCCGCTCTGGGCCGATGAGGACTCAGACGAATAGTCCATCTTTACAGCCACGCCGCAGTCATGCATCAGTTGGGCCACCTGGTACTTCTGCTCGGCGGACCAGCCGGCGCCAACGCTGTTGTTCATGGGCATGTAATCCCATATATACTCATGATTATCAATTGAATACGCGGCAATATAAGTCTTTGCGGTAGCAGTGGTATAACCGCCAATCACACCGTTGCCGTGTGCGGGCCAGCGGTTGTAACGCATGATGATGGCCATTGACGTAGCCACGCAACCCGTAACTGAACGCACATTCTCACCCGTAACGATAGGACACAGGCTGTTGAACGGTGACGACTGATCCCAGAGCGCGGTCTTTAACTCCTTCTTCTCGGCATCAGGGGCTGACCTGCGGGTTGCGGCCCACTCCGGCCTTGCCTTGACACCCTCACCGTCCCGGCGGACAGCATCAACGGTGGCGGCCACACCGTCCATCCACTGCTTAAGGTTATCAGGCATGTTGTCCTGAATGAACGCACCCTCATCAGAGTAACCTATCACGGGATTCACGCGGTCATCGGCCGCAATGATAACCCAACCGCCTTCAGGGTTGTTGAATACGTAGTATTGCGGAGCGCTCTGTGCGTCACGAGATGCGGCACGCTGGGCAGAACCCTGCTGTACGGGCGCCTGCTTCATTCCCAGAACGCCCTGGGCATATCTGGCAGCCACGTCGGGGCGCACAAACTCAGCCCTGACTCCAAGAGCCAGAACCAATGCCAATGCCAGAATCAGAACCCTTCTCATAGTGCCATTATCAAACCGTTGTCATTACGTCTGTCAATCAGCCAGACCGTTCCCTCCTCACTCTTTATGCACTCCAACTTTGACGTAAAGCCAAATTTCCTGGAGACTCCCATGAAGTTGAATGCAACCGTATACTCATGTCCCACCAGAGGTTCATCGGGGCAGTCATAAACCAGCACCGTGAGGACCTGACCGTTACGGGTATCGGCCACCTGCATGGTACGTCCGGCCTTTGTCTTGCGGGCCGAATACTGCAACTGCAAGTCAGTGCCCGTCATTGAGTAAAGCGCGGTGTCACGCATGGACATGTCATAAAGTCCAAAAACGGTCTCTCTGGTTAACGCATTGTTAACCACCTCTTTAGTGAACAGATTGAACACGCTTTTGTCATAAACCATAATCATAATGTCCGTGCCCGATGTCACCGGGAAGCCTATCAGGTTACCCCTTGCACCCTGTGCCAGCTGAATGTCAATGCCCGGACATATCACACTCATGCGCGTACCGTTCTGTGCAAACACCGCACGGTCATTGCTGAACTCCGTCTGCATGGTCACACCCTTGAACAGCATCCTGCGGTACTCCCATCTGGCCGGTGCGCGTGACACATCCTGGAAAGTACCCTCGGTCTGAGGCAGGGTCTTGACCTTACCTATCGTAGCGTATGAAGTATAGAAATGGGATATGTTCACCTGTCCGTCTTCAGTCTTGTTCATAAGACCCAGTACAGGCCCCACAATGGTATTACCCTCGGTCAGCGGCGAGTCGTTATCGGCCCACACATGCATGGCCTTGAGAGAATCCTCAATAATCACTCCCAGCACGTCGGGCGATGTGCGGTCAACCGCAGTCACCGTCACCTTCTTGAGATAGGCCGAGAAGAAACCGTTGCGCTCCATATCGGGCTTGACATCCTTCAGTCCGTCAAGCGTGATGTATGCGGGCAGTTGTGAGAATGCGGGAACGCCGTTGGTGCTCCACTGGGTAATATTCACTCCGTTCAGTTTCAAAATATTGGCCTCTGGCGTAGACTCGTCAATCTGAATCTGCATCTTGATGATGCTTCCGGGATACTCGTGGCAGTAGTTGTCAAACGTAAACGATATGGTTTTGCCCGATGACAGGCGCACGCGCATGAGCGGAGTGGCATTCTGGGGAATGTATATGAAACTGAAAGAGTTCTCATCTTCAGGTGAACGCAGCGGGGTAATGGCGCCCATGCCGTCAGTAGCCGTCAGCGTTCCGGTAAGAAGGTCCAGAGTACCCTCGGACATGAATCCGCCCACCGTCAGTGACTCAATGCGGTAACCCGACCGGTTATCGAACGATACGTTCATGGCCGTCATGGCGTGCTTGAGTTTCAGTTTCACCGCCTGGTCCTTAGGCCCGCCCGATGATATGGCCGTCATCAGGTTACCCTGCAGCATCTTATCGGCTGTACTCTGGTCAAGGGGGGCGTTGTAGGTTACTGTCTCCTGCCCTGTGAATGAAGGATCATAGGGAGCATAGACAAAGAAACGTGATGACTGCGACTGGTTGAACACCCAGTTCAGGTTGCCGTCGGCCAGCACCTGTCCGTTCTCATGAACCGTCAGCGGCACGTTATCGGCCTTGACGGGATCAGACACAAAAAGACCCAGTTTGAGCCCCTTGTCCAGATCTGCGCGGCCCGTCACCCCCGTCACCCTAAGCGTGATGGGAGCCCCGTACTGCGGCTTTTCATCCTTGCAACCGCACAGCGCCAGAAGCCCTGCGGCAAGTATACAGAAGACAGACCTGGTTTTCATAAACAAACGTGAACAGTCCTATTCAGTTTGTAAAGGTAACTTAAAAAAAACGGAAAAACACCATTTTGCACTAACAATCCCGTAGTAAATGCGTCAAGTCAGTGTCCTATCCAATGACAGGAATGTAAAAATAATGTTAAACTCTCCGCTAGTCCATTGCAGTTCCAAAACAACAGTGTACTTTTGCGGTGTACTAATAAAC
>JAZMZT010000035.1:0-2195 GCA_045586125.1 Bacteroidaceae bacterium
CCTTATTCACCCGAATGGAAGAGCGCTGTTTATAAGGGCGAGGACTTCTGGTCTGTTGAAATTGAAATTCCCCTTGTTGCATTCTATATGACTCCCAACGAACTTTGGAGCGATAACTGGCTTATAAATGTATGCCGTACCCGTTGCTATAAGGTTGTTGACACCGGAAGACGCTCCAACAGCTCCTGGAGCCCTGTGACTGGCTATAAGAATTCCAAGAATTTCCGCAGTCTGCCCGGTTTCCCCATGCGTCCTAAGTGCGACGACCTGCGAATTGCTACTGCAATAGCCGATATCAATGATGAGAACGAGAAGGGTTTTACCGGTACATTGACGATTAAGACCCTGAATCCTGATGACGGCGAATTTGAATTCTCCTCTGATTGCTGCGATGAGATCCTTAGAATTTCTCTGAAGGCCGGTGGCAATGAGTTCACCGTTCCTTGCGCATTTCCTGCCCACGGTCTCCATAGACCCGGTATGCAGCTGAAGCGCCTGTCTGACGGCAAGATTTTCTACCGCCGGTATCCTGTTCGTGTGACCTATGAGGCACTGAAGTTCACCTTCACCCAGCCTGAGTACCGCACCAACTTCTATCCCGGCCAGGATTACAGCAAGATCGCAGGTAAGATATTTGCCAATAAGCCTGTTACCCTGAAGCTGGAAGGCCCTGGCATTGAAACAACCACTATCACGCCTGCAGCTGACGGCAGTTTCTGCTTTGATACCCCTAATTTTGAAATTGGTGATGCCTTCCTGACTGCAACCACTGAGGATCGCACCTTGACCAAGAAGATCCGTCGCCTGCCTCCCAGTGAACATATGATGTCCTGGATTTCCGGCGGTAACCTGATTGTCAACGGCAAGCCCGTCCTGCGTCGGAATATGTATGCTGAGTATTACGCCGGTGGTGAAGCCTTTAAGCGGAGATATGATGCAGACAATCTGTATATCACTAAGGAAGTTCGTCAACAAACCGGGCATATGACTCCGGGACGGTTGAAGAAGGGCAGTGATGCTACCGGCGGCGAAGCCACTAAGGATGCTCGTCCCAGCGATGAAATGTTTGAAAAGTTTGCAGCTGTTATTGAGGCAAACCGGGACAATGATTTTGCTTACTACTATATCGATGACGAACCTGAGTGCCGCGGTGTTTCTCCTGTTTACTTGAAGCATCTGTATGAATTCATTGCCGAGAAAGATCCTTACCATGTCATCTTGACTGCCAGCCGCGCTGCGGATATCTTTGTGGATGCCGCTGACTGGTTTGAGGCACACCCCTACATCAACCCCCACACTAACGAAGAGGGACGCCGTGTCTACGGCCGTAAGATCAACTCTCTGGGCAATGATATAGACCGCATCTCAAAGCTGAACCGCAGCGACAAATGTATCGGCTTCTTGCCCACCTGCTACGGTGCTAAGAAAGATAAGCCCGGCTACTATCCTACCTTTGAGGAATATATCTGCCAGACCTGCGCGCCCATGCTCCGAGGCGGTAAGACTTTGTGGCCCTATGCCTACCACGATATGAATGACCGTGGTTGGTCCTACGAGGGTACAAGATACCTGTTCTCCAGCTTTGCAGCATTGGAGGATTTGGTTCTCTTCGGTAAGCGCACCCACTTGATTAAGACCCCTGATGTGGAAGGTGTTCTTTACGAAACCGAGAAGGAAAAGATGTTTGTTCTGGTGAATATGACCCAGGATCCCCAGACAGTTACACTGGAAGGCTTGTCCGGCAGTTGGCATAACTTCCGTCACAGCGGCACCATTATAGGTAATTCCTTTGAACTGAAGCCTCACGAGGTTGTCATCGGCACCAGCGAAATCAAGGATGCGGGCTTGCCCACCTACCAGGAGGTTGAAGCCCTGGTTCAGAAGCTGGAGTACGAGCGTACCCATACCGGAAACCTCATCTTCGAGCGTCAGTTTGATATCCCGGTCACCGGCTCCTTTGCGTTTACACTCAGAAAGCTGGTTGATGGCGTAAAGGATAACTTTGGCGTCGGTGTGAAAAAGACCGAGGAGCCTAAGTTTGCAGAATTGAACCTGACCAAGGTGAAACCCACCTTCTCCAAGGTTGTCGTTCACGGCTTCCAGATCGACGATATGACCATCCAGGTCAAAAACGGCGAAGAGCTGACAACACCTGCTATTGCTGAGGAAAAGACCGAAGAATTCTCCAAGACCTT
>JAZMZT010000036.1:0-1513 GCA_045586125.1 Bacteroidaceae bacterium
CTGCAGGGTGTAAAGATCAACGATAAGCACTTTGAGATCATAGTACTTCAGATGATGCGTAAGGTCGAGATCGACGAGCCGGGTGATACCCGCTTCCTGGCACAGCAGGTTGTAGACAAGCTGGAGTTCATGGAGGAGAACGACCGCATCTGGGGCAAGTATGTTGTTACCGATCCGGGTGACAGTGAGAACCTGTTTGCCGGTCAGATGGTAACCGCACGTAAGCTCCGTGACGAGAACTCACAGCTTAAGCGTAAGGACCTCAAGCTGGTTCAGGCTCAGGAGGCACGTCCTGCTACATCAACTCAGATCCTGCAGGGTATCACACGTGCAGCTCTGGCTACTCAGAGCTTCATGTCAGCCGCATCATTCCAGGAGACCACCAAGGTTCTGAATGAGGCCGCCATCAACGGTAAGAGCGACAGCCTGCTGGGTATGAAGGAGAACGTTATCTGCGGTCACCTGATTCCTGCCGGTACCGGTCTGCGTGAGTTCGAGAAGATCATAGTAGGTGACAAGGAGGAGTACGAGCGCCTTCAGGCTTCCCGTAACAACTTCCTTGACATGGATATTCCCACAAGAGAAAATTGATTAGACTTGATAGAAGAAAGGGGTGATCGGCTGGTCCGGTCACCCCTTTCTGTTTTTAATCAAAGGTTATCAGTCGCGACGGAAAAGGTCACGGGTATATACCTTATCCTGAACATCGTCCAGACAGGAGTCGTAGCGGTTGGCTATGATAGAGTTGCAACGGCGCTTGAATTCTGCCAGATCGTTTACTATCTCGCTGCCAAAGAATGTGTCACCGTCCTTGAGAGTGGGCTCATAGATGATCACCATGGCTCCCTTGGCCTTAACGCGTTTCATTACACCCTGAATGAAACTCTGACGGAAGTTGTCTGAGTTTGATTTCATGGTTAGGCGGTAAACACCCACGGTAATAACCTTCTCGGAAGCCTCGTTCCATGCGCTGTTGGCAGTATAATAACCAGCCTTTTCAAGCACGCGGTCGGCAATGAAATCCTTACGGGTGCGGTTGGCATCCACGACAGCCGCAATGATGTTATTGGGCACGCTGTTGTAGTTAGCCAACAACTGCTTGGTATCCTTGGGCAGGCAGTAACCGCCGTAGCCGAAGGAGGGGTTGTTATAGTGGGAACCTATACGAGGATCCAGGCCCACGCCCTCAATGATGGACTTGGTATCCAAGCCCTTGAGTTCGGCATAAGTATCCAGCTCATTGAAATAGGAAACCCGCACTGCCAGATAGGTATTGATGTTGCATCTTTCAAGATCTCCTATGCCCGTGCATCTATCAATGTATTAATCGCAATAATCATTTCTTTACAGTTTTTGTAACGATCTTCTATATCTGATGCCAATGCTTTCATGATCACATCGGCCTGTTTTTCATTTATCTTGTTATTGCTTTTCAGAAGATAATCTCTTGTATTCGCTCCGGCAGGTGGTCTGCCACAAAGCAGGTAATAGAAAATAGCTCCAGCTGAATATA
>JAZMZT010000037.1:0-2974 GCA_045586125.1 Bacteroidaceae bacterium
AGAAGGTGCTGCTTGAGGCCGAGATGCTTGACCTCAAGGCCAACCCCAACCGTAAGGCTACCGGTACCATCATCGAGTCCTCACTGGACAAGGGCCGCGGTTATGTGGCTACCGTACTGGTATCGAACGGTACCCTTAAGATGGGTGACATCGTGATTGCCGGAACATCATGGGGTAAGGTAAAGGCCATGTTCAACGAGCGTAACCAGAAGATGAAATCAGCCGCTCCTGCAGAGCCTGTTCTGATTCTGGGTCTTAACGGCGCTCCCCAGGCCGGTGTAAGTTTCCACGTGGTGGACAGCGAGCGTGAGGCCCGTGAGATTACAAGCAAGCGTGAGCAGTTGCAGCGTGAGCAGGGCGTACGTACCGCACAGACTCTGACTCTGGATGAGCTGGGCCGCCGTATCAAGATGGGCGACTTCCACGAACTCAACCTTATCGTCAAGGCCGATGTGGACGGATCAGTCGAGGCTCTGAGTGACTCACTCATCAAGCTCTCTACTCCGAACATCCAGGTGAACGTGATACACAAGGCTGTAGGTGCCATCTCTGAGAGTGATGTCAGCCTGGCATCGGCATCGAACGCCATTATCATAGGTTTCGATGTACGTCCTTCGGGTGCCGCCAAGCGTCTGGCCGAGCAGAATGATGTTGACATACGTATCTACTCAATCATATATGATGCCATTGACGAGGTCAAGTCAGCCATGGAGGGTCTGCTTGCTCCCAAGGTCAAGGAGGAGGTTACCGCTACAGTCGAGGTTATGGAGGTATTCCATATCTCAAAGGTAGGTATGGTTGCAGGTTGCCGTGTACGTGAGGGTAAGGTTTCACGTAACGACAAGGCCCGCGTAATCCGTGACGGTATCGTTATCCATACAGGTGATATTCAGGCTCTGAAGCGTTTCAAGGATGACGTCAAGGAGGTACAGGCCGGTATGGAGTGCGGTATGAGCCTGGTTTCATACAATGACATCAAGGAGGGTGATATCATTGAGACATTCACCCAGATTGAGGTTAAGCAGACTCTTTAAAACAGGATAGATTATGGTATTGGATTGGATTATCATCATAGTCATGCTGGTTGGTCTGATAGAGGGCATCATAAAGGGTGTCATCCAGCAGGTGTTCAGCCTGGGAGGTCTTATCCTGGGCATCATACTGGGTACGCTGCTCTATGAGCCATTCGCCGGACTGCTTCTGAGCATATTCAGAATGTCTGACCAGACTGCCAGGATTGTGGCTTTCGTGATAATACTGCTACTGGTCCCCATGGTATGCGGATTGTTCGGAAAGGCTCTTTCCAAACTGGTACATGCTGCCAACCTGGGATTCCTTGACCGGGCATTGGGTGCGGTTTTCGGCTTCTTCAAGGTAGTGCTCATCATGGGACTTGTAATCATGGTCCTGGATATGACGGGCGTATCGGACAAGATTGTCAAGAAGGAGGAGAAGAAGCAGTCACAACTCTATGTGCCGGTGAGCGAGTTCTCAGGATTCTGCCTGCAGTGGACCTGGAACAAGGTCAAGGAGAATGCCGAAGATCTTATTCCTGACTATAAGAAAGAAGAAAACAAAGACAAGAAAGACCAAAAAAAGGTTTGATAAGTTGAATACCGAGACACAGGACAACAGTCTGATAAGGGAGATCAGTGCCGAGAAGTACAGGTACGGTTTCACTACCGATGTCCACACCGATATAATTGACCGCGGTCTGACCGAGGATACCGTAAGGCTCATCTCAGAGCGCAAGGGCGAACCGGAGTGGATGCTGGAGTTCCGTCTGAAGGCGTACCGCCACTGGCTTACCATGGAAATGCCGCACTGGGCGCATCTGGACATCCCTGAGATAGACTATCAGAACATATCATATTACGCTGACCCCACAGTAAAGAAGGAGGGTCCCAAGAGCCTTGAGGAGATTGATCCCCAGGTTATGAAGACCTTTGACAAACTGGGTATACCCCTTGAGGAGCGTCTGGCGCTGAGCGGCGGCGTGGCAGTTGATGCTGTCATGGACTCCGTATCGGTCAAGACCACCTTCAAGCAGACCCTGGCCGAGAAGGGCATCATTTTCTGCTCCATGGGTGAGGCCGTAAAGAACCATCCTGACCTGATCAAACAGTATCTGGGCAGCGTGGTCAATTACCGTGACAACTTCTTTGCCGCACTTAACAGCGCCGTATTCAGTGACGGATCATTCGTGTATATTCCCAAGGGAGTGCGCTGCCCCATGGAACTGTCTACATACTTCCGCATCAACGCTGCCGGAACAGGCCAGTTTGAGCGTACGCTGATTGTGGCCGATGACGACAGTTACGTATCCTATCTGGAGGGCTGCACCGCACCTATGCGTGATGAGAACCAGCTGCACGCCGCTATCGTGGAGATTGTGGTGCTGGACCGCGCCGAGGTAAAGTACAGCACCGTTCAGAACTGGTATCCGGGCGATGAGAACGGCAAGGGCGGCGTTTATAACTTTGTGACCAAGCGCGGTCTGCTGAAGGGTGTTGACAGCAAGCTGTCATGGACCCAGGTTGAGACCGGATCGGCCATAACATGGAAGTATCCCAGTTGCGTGCTGCAGGGAGACGGATCACAGGGTGAGTTCTACTCGGTGGCCCTGACCAATAACTGGCAGCAGGCCGATACGGGTACCAAGATGATACACATTGGGCGCAACACCCGCAGCCGTATTGTGTCGAAGGGCATCTCGGCAGGGCGCAGCCAGAATAGCTATCGTGGCTTGGTGAAGGTAGTCCCCGGGGCCGAGAATGCGCGTAACTACTCGCAGTGCGACTCGCTGCTCATTGGCGACAAGTGCGGAGCCCACACCTTCCCCTATATCGATGCCCAAAACCCCTCGGCGGTGATTGAGCACGAGGCCACTACGAGCAAGATTAGCGACGACCAGCTCTTCTACTGCAACCAGAGGGGCATAGGTGCCGAGGAGGCTGTGGGGCTCATAGTGAAC
>JAZMZT010000038.1:0-12036 GCA_045586125.1 Bacteroidaceae bacterium
CCGCTTGGCCTCCGACTTTACCCTTGTATCCCCACTCGTTGCGCAGGATCTGCTGCAGCAGGCGGCTGCTTCCGCAGCAGGGCTCATCCTCGTAGCGGTTGTAGGCGCACATAACCTCCTTGACATCGGCCTCCTGCACAAGTGCCTTGAATGCCGGCAGATAGGTCTCTCTGAGGTCACGGGCGGCAATATCCTCGGCGTTGAACACGTGGCGATTCCACTCAGGACCGCTGTGCACCGCAAAGTGCTTGGCGCAGGCGTGCAGTTTGTCGTACTTGGCATCGGCCGGACCCTGAAGACCGTTTACCACCGATACGCCCATGCGGGATGTCAGGTACGGATCCTCGCCGTAGGTCTCCTGGCCGCGTCCCCAGCGCGGATCACGGAATATGTTGACGTTGGGGGTCCAGAATGTGAGACCCTGATAGCGGCGCAGACCGCCGTTCTCACCGAATTCGGCCGATTTGGCGCGGGCCTCATCGCTCACTGCGGTAAATACGTCCAACAGCAGGGCATCGTCAAATGATGCAGCCATACCTATGGCCTGCGGGAAAACCGTTGCCAGACCGGCGCGGCCAACTCCGTGAAGAGCCTCGTTCCACCAGTCATACGCCTTGATTCCGAACTCCGGAATTGCGGGCGAACCGTTCTGCATCAATGCTGCTTTCTGCTCCAGCGTGAGGCGGCTGACCAAGTCAGCAGCACGCTCCTGAGCGGGTAAATCACTGTTTTTGTAAGGTTGGGCATTAACTGCCACAGTTGCTGCTGCAAACGCGCACAGCAACGCAAAGGATATTCTTTTCATTAAACGTAGTTTTGACTTTCGCACAAAGATATAAAAAAACGACGCAAAGGGGTCGTTTCCCTTTGCGTCATTTTTTGCTCGTTTGGGATCAGAAGCCTCCACCGAAGCCGCCGCCCATGCCGCCACCGAATCCACCGGCACCGCCGCCGAAGCCGCCGCCTCCGCCGAAGCCGCCTCCGCCGAAGTCACCGCCGCCCATGCCGCCGCCGAAGCCGCCCATGCCGGCACCACCGCCAAAGTTCATCTGCATCTCCTCTACCTTATAATCAGCGGGGAGCTCGAACAGTGCGGGATCAACCTCAGTCTCCTCGAGTTTCTCAACGGTCTGACCCATTGTGCCGTAATCGGTAACGGTCTCTGACTTCATGGTCAGGTTCTTGTATATCCACAGAGTCATCTGAGTCTGATAACCCTGATTGCTCTGGGTTACTGAGTACATCCTGCACATTACACCTGCAACTTCCTCCTCACCTAACTCCTTGATTTTGTTCTTCTTGATGGTTTTGGCATCCAGGTTTTCCCAGTCGAACATAGGAGTGGTCTGAGCGCCCATGCCGCCCATCATGCCGCCGAAGCCGCCCATACCGCGACCTCCGCCCTGACCGCCACGACGTCCGCCGAATGACGGCATCTTGGTGGCCGATTTCTCTGCGTCGTTGATCTGGTAGTTGTCCTCGCCGATAGCCAGTGAACGGGTTGTTCCGGCCTCACCGCGGGTTGTTACGGTTACGGTCTTCTTGCCGTAATCATCGAAATATATCTTGGTAACCATCTGGCTGGGGTCAAAGTTCATCTGACGCTGACCACCCTGGCCGCGCTGACCGCCCTGAGGAGCACCCTGGGGACGCTGACCGCCGCCGAACTGGCCGCCGCCCATACCGCCGCCAAAGCCCGCGCCGCCGCCCATGCCCTGGAACTGGCCCATATTGTTAGCCATTGTTATAACACCTGATTTAATGCCAAGAACCGGCTCGGATACTTCCTTCTTATCCTTCTTAGCCGCATTGACCGAAAGGCTCACTGCCGCAAGCATCATAGCGGCAACCATAAGTTTTCTCATTTGCATTCTATTGTTTAAGGTTTATACTTTGATTCTTTAAACATATATAAGGTTTAATGGCCGAAGTTAAAACGATACCATTGGGGACGGTTCCGTTTGGTACCGTTTTGCACAAAACAGTACCACAAGGAACCGTCCCCAATGGTATCACTCAGCGAGCTTTGCCTTGGCCGAACCAACCTTGAACTTGATATCCATCTGCACGATTTTGCGTGCATTGTCATCGGTAATATAGATGGTAAGGATGTCGCGGAACTTGTTCTTTCCCTTTTCCATGTAAGGCTCCACAAGTTTGAATACCAAGCAGTTATACTTTTTGCCCGATAACTTTACAGTCTCCTTGCCCTGATAAATCAGACACTCGTCCAGAATCTCGGCCGCATCCACCAGACGGAAGTCGATGTGCTGCCCCTCTTTCATGCCCGATGTGTTCATGGCGCGTGCGTAACCCATCACGCTGACCATATCATACACCGCGGTGCGGCTGCTCTCGGTCTTCTCCTTCACGCGTCCGTCCATATAGTTCTTGCGCATCTGCGCCTTGCAGAGTCCGTCCTGAGCGTACGTGTATCGGGCCGTCTCGGTGTAAACGTCACCGCCCTCGTTGCACGATTTGCGGAAATATACCGGGCGCACGTTATCGGCCTCCAGATATGTGGTAAGCGTATCGTTCATGCTGAAAATCTTCTCTGCAGCGCTCGTGGTGCGTGCAATCAGGTCCATGCGGACCACCTTCCGGCCCTCAAAAGTAGTGTTGCGAGTCACAAAACTAGCCTCACCCGCCTTTATCGGTCCGATATGAAGAGTATACCTCAGAGTCTCATTCTTCCAAGTCTGCTGGCCCAGCGCCATCCCGCTCACCATCAGCATCAAACCCACTATAAAAACCAACCTTTTCATAAGTCCAATGTTTTTACGGTTTCTACATATAAGATTCCCATTTCCCCGCAAAGTTAAAAAACTCTCCCACATCCCCACCACCTGACCTTAGGGAACTGTAGCGCACGTAGAGCCATTTTTCTCCCTAAGGTGTGCGGGAAAATAATATTCTGCGTATCTTTACACAAAACTAACTGACCTATGTTATTTGATAAACTGACTTATACGAGCCGCCGCGCGCAACTGAGAGAGAAAGTGGGCAGCGGCCTGATCATCCTTCTGGGCAACAACAACGCCCCGTGTAACTACCCCGCCAACGGCTACACTTTCCGCCAGGACAGCTCGTTCCTGTACTTTACCGGCCAGGACCGCGACGCATTGGCGCTCGTAATCGACGCCGACAGCAATCAGGAGTGGCTCCTGGGCGATGACATTGATATTGAGGACATTATCTGGACCGGATTCGTCCCGTCGGTGGCCGATCTGGCCGCGGAGTGCGGTATCAGCAACAGCGCCCCGTTCTCCAAACTGTCCGATTTCGTGGCCGATGCCAGCAAACTCGGCCGAAAAATACATTTCCTCCCGCCCTACCGTCACGACCACATGATTCTGTTGTCCGATATGCTCGGCATTCACCCTCTTAAGACCCGCGATGCTGCATCGGTCCCCCTTATAAAAGCGGTGGTAAGCATGCGTTCCATCAAATCGGCCGCCGAGATTGAGGAGATTGAGCGCGCAATGGCCATCGGCTACCAGATGCACACAGCAGCAATGAAACATTGCAAACCCGGCGTGACCGAGAAGTCAATAGGCGGCATAATGGAGGGAATAGCAATGAGTTACGGCGCAAAAGTATCGTTCAGCAGCATCGTCTCCATGCACGGCGAGATTTTCCACGGCGACCCCTCGCTCAAGCAACTTGAGCCCGGCCGTCTGCTTTTGGTCGATGCCGGCGCCGAGACAGTGAACAACTACTGCAGCGACAACACCCGCACAATGCCAATCAGCGGCCGTTTCACACAGAAACAGCGCGATATCTACTCAATCGTTGAGGCCTGCCACGACCTTGTGATTGAGAAAGCCCGTCCCGATATGAAATGGATGGACATGCACCTGGACGTATGCCGCCTCATGACCGACCGCCTCAAGGACCTGGGTCTGATGAAAGGCAACACCGATGACGCCGTCGCAGCCGGAGCGCACGCAATGTTCCTGCAGCACGGTCTGGGCCACATGATGGGAATGGACGTGCACGATATGGAAGGCCTTGGCCAGATCTACGTAGGCTTTGACGATGAGGTCCGCCCCAGCACCCAGTTCGGCACCAACTGCCTGCGCTGCGGCCGCCGTCTCCAGCCCGGTTTCGTAATGACTGATGAGCCCGGAATCTACTTCATCCCCGCCCTCATCGACAAATGGAAGGCCGAAAAGATGCACACCGACTTCCTGAACTACGATGCAATAGAAAAGTACCGCGACTTTGGAGGAATCCGCCTAGAAGACGACATCCTAATCACCCATACCGGCTGCCGCGTCCTAGGCAAAGACATCATCCCCTACCACCCCGACGACGTAGAAGCCTTCATGAGTTGAGGCAGTACCATTGGGGACGGTTCCGTTTGGTTCCGTTTTATAACTAACTGCAAAACGGTACCAAACGGAACCGTCCCCAATGGTACTGCGTTCAGCGGGCCTTACTGCAGCAGTCCTTCATGGAGCAACCACAGCAGGAGTCTCCTTTCTTGCGTTTCTTTATTGAGCCGATGACCGCTGCTACTACAAGTGCGGTAATGACGATGATTGCTATAATTGTGGAAGCGTTCATAGTACGGCCGATGCAATTAAGTAGCCAAGCCAGGATACTACCCAGGCAATGGCGCACTGGAATATAACTACGTAGATGGCCCACTTGTCACCAAGCTCGCGGCGGATGCTGCTGATGGCGGCAACGCAGGGCGTGTATAACAGGCTGAATATCAGCATCGGAACGGCGGTAACAACGGTCAGCGACTCGGTCACACCAAGCACCTCCATCGTGGCAACCACGCTCTCCTTGGCCAGGAATCCGCTCACAAACGATGTCACGATGCGCCAGTCACCCAGACCAAGCGGACGGAACAGCGGCTCCAGCACGCCTGCAACCCAAGCCATCATCGAGCCCTCGCCATTCTCCACCATATTGAAGCGGAAATCAAACGTCTGCAGCAGCCAGATCACGATAGTGGCCACAAAAATCACCGTGAACGCACGCTGAACAAAGTCCTTGGTCTTATCCCAAAGCAGATGGCTCACGTTCTTGAGACCCGGCATGCGGTAATTAGGCAGTTCCATCACAAATGGCGCAGCCACGTAATTCTTGCGGAACAGCTTGGTAATCAGCGCAACAAGTATGCCCACCAGTATTGAAAGCAAGTACAGCCCGGCCAGAATCAGACCGCCCTTACCCGGAAAAAAAGCATTGGTAAAGAATCCGTAAATAGGAATCTTGGCGCTGCAACTCATAAACGGAGTAAGCAGAATTGTCAACTTACGGTCACGGGCCGATGGCAACGTCCTTGTAGCCATCACCGCGGGAACCGAGCAGCCAAAACCTATCAGCAAAGGCACGATAGAACGTCCGGACAATCCCAACTTACGCAGCAGCTTATCGGTCACAAAAGCGATACGTGCCATATAACCGCTGTCCTCAATCAGACTAAGGAAGAAGAACAGGATTATAATAATAGGTACAAAACTCAGCACGCTTCCCACGCCACCAAAAATGCCGTCCTCAACCAGTGAAACAATTGCGGGACTGACATCGGCCCTTTCAAGACCGGCCACGCAAATGCCTGCCAGCCACTGGATTCCCTGATCCAGCCAGTCCTGCAGCGGTGCGCCCAGCACGTCGATTGAGAGCCAGATAACCAGACACATAACCACCAGGAATATTGGAATTGCGGTCCATCGGCCCGTCAGAACGCGGTCAATCTTGCGGCTCCTGACATACTCCCTGCTCTTCTGCGGCTTGACTACCGTCTGTGAGCACAGGCGCTCTATAAATGAGAACCTCATATCTGCAATGGCGGCCGCGCGATCCATGCCACGCTCCTCCTCCATCTGCAGAATTATGTGCTCCATGGTCTCTTTCTCGTTCTGTGTAAGCTGCAGGGCCTCAAGCACTTGAGCATCACCCTCAGCCAACTTGCCGGCTGCGAATCGGCCCGGAATGCCAGCACGCTCGGTGTGATCCTCAACCAGATGCATTATGCTGTGCAGGCAGCGGTGAACAGCGCCGCCGTGATCATCCTTTGTGCAAAAGTCTGTGCGCGCCGGAACCTCCTGATACTCAGCCACATGAATTGCGTGCTCCACCAACTCCTTGATACCCTCGCCCTTTGCGGCCGATATCGGCACCACCGGAATGCCCAGGATACGCTCCATCTCGTTTACGCGGACCGATCCGCCATTACCCGTCAGCTCATCCATCATATTGAGAGCCAGCACCATAGGCACACCCAACTCCATGAGTTGAACAGTCAGATACAGGTTGCGCTCGATGTTGGTGGCATCCACAATATTGATAATGCAGTTAGGCTTCTGCTCAATGATAAACTGGCGCGAAACCGTCTCCTCCTGAGTGTACGGCGACAGCGAATAAATGCCCGGCAGGTCAGTGACAAGCGTATTCGGGTAGCCCTTAATCTGTCCGTCCTTGCGGTCCACAGTTACGCCCGGGAAATTACCCACATGCTGATTGTAACCCGTCAACTGATTAAACAAGGTAGTCTTGCCGCAGTTCTGCTGACCCGCCAGCGCAAACCTCAACGTGGTGCCCTTAGGCAGAGCATTCTCATGAGTAGGATCATGGTACTTACCTGCCTCACCCAAACCCGGATGAGAGTTATGCTCGTGCAGCGTCAGATTGTAACCAAAGTCAGCAGTACCATTGGGGACGGTTCCGTTTGGTACCGTTTCGGGCAAAACGGTACCAAACGGAACCGTCCCCAATGGTACTATTTCGATTTTCGCTGCCTCCTCAAGACGCAGGGAAAGTGTATAGCCGCGCACCAGAAGTTCCATGGGATCGCCCATCGGCGCAAACTTAAGCAACTTAACCTCAACACCGGGCAGCAAACCCATATCCAGGAAATGCTGACGCAGCGCGCCCTCACCTCCAACTGCCTTAACCACAGCACTTTCACCAATCTTCAACTCACGTAAAGTCATGCCCTTGCTAATTTTGCCTGCAAAATTACTGCATAAAAGCCACCCGGTCAATACTTACATATAAGTATAAATCTTAGCAATAATATTCATTATTCAAAACAGGACATGTATATTTGCGTTAATTATCAACCTAATTTGGAATATTTATGAAAAAGACCCTTTTCCTAACCGCATTGTGTGCAGCCACAATCGCACTGACAATTGCCTGTGACGATCCCATCAGACATCATGACGATGAAGAATGGGAAATCCCGACCGATGAGCAAGGAGATTCCGGCAACAATCAAGGCGGCCAAAACACCCAGACCAGTTATCCAGACTGCTTTGTCTACTACCCCGGAGCCCAGTTTATCTACAAAAGAACATCGAGTAATACTTCAAGTAAATTCACATGGACCGTTACCGATTATAACGAACAGACTCAGACAGCAACCATTCAGACTCAGGAACAGGACAGCGATCCCGGAGAGATGAAGATTCGCCGTGGCAGCAACGGAATGATTGAGATTACAAAAAACGGTTTCTTTGAGCCCGTCGCAAACAGCTCAGGTGAAGTCAATTACCTATTCAACTACAAGCCCAGCATACCGTCAGGCATCTACGGTTCTCTCGATGACAAGGTTTCGGTAAGCACCGTCAGCGTTCCCGGCGGAAAGTCATCGGCCGGATTCTCAGTTAGCGCATCGTATCAGCCCTACACGGGGTTCCACGATTCGTACACATGGGATTGGCAAATCAGCGAGACATGGTGCCAGGAGTGCGGTTTTGTTCGTTCAAGCAGTTACTGGTGCAACGGAAAGGAGTATCCTATCTCAAGTTCCAGGTCATCGATCGAAATCATGGCATACGATATCCCCATGCCCGATGGTACCCGCCGCACATATATCCCCGATGGCTGCGAGACTTATGATGTGACCGATCTGTACTGCACATATTTCCATCACCCCGCTTCATCACAACGTTATGACGATATGACATTCTATTGGAACGATAAGAAGAACCGTAATGTTATGCGCTATATTTTGAACGCAGTCTGGTATGATAATGATAACGGCTGGTTATGCGCTCCTATTGTGCCGGATAATATGTCAAGCCGCAGAGAATATCTGGGCTGGTTCCTCGGCACCCCCTCTTCGGGAAAGGCTATAGGTGGCACACGTGACGGAGAGAGTTTTGATTGCGAGGGTACATACCTCACACCAATGAAAAGCAATGTATACTTTGATGAAGGCTTTTACGTATTCTGCGTTTTTGTAGAAAACACCGTGTATACTGCCGGTCCCACCGATGACACCGAATTTGTTGGAATATATGTTGACTATAATGCTAGAATTACAAGTAGTGTTAGAGTACAACTGTATGACGACGGAACGGTCGATTATTACACCCCCTCAGGCGTAAGCACCAGGGCCGATGTCTCATCCGGCGCATTCACACCGACCAAGCCCGATCCCTCAATGCTCATCGGCCCCATCCGCAAGCTGAGGTGATACCATTGGGGACGGTTCCGTTTGGTACCGTTTTTTATCTAACTACAAAAAGAACAGCGACTTACAATTAAGCCGCTGTTTCTTATTTAGCAAAACGGTACCAAACGGAACCGTCCCCAATGGTATCGTCACTCCCACTCGATGGTGCCGGTGGGTTTCGGGGTGAGGTCGTACAGGACGCGGTTAACGCCCGGAACCTCGGTGATGATGCGCTGGGTGATGTGATGCAGCAGCTTGTAGGGAATCTCCTCGATGGTTGCAGTCATTGCGTCGCGAGTGTTGACGGCGCGAATGATTACGGGCCAATCCCATGAGCGCTTGTTGTCCTTCACGCCGGTTGACTTGTAATCGGGAACGATGGTAAAGTACTGCCAAACCTTGCCCTCCAGACCGTTAGCGGCAAACTCCTCACGCAGGATTGCATCGCTCTCACGCAGAGCCTCCAAACGATCACGAGTTATAGCGCCTGTGCAGCGTACGCCCAGACCCGGGCCCGGGAACGGCTGACGGTAAACCATATTGTCGGGCAGACCCAACTCCTTACCTACCACGCGAACCTCATCCTTAAACAGCAACTTTATAGGCTCAACCAGTTCAAACTGAAGGTCATCAGGCAGACCGCCTACGTTGTGGTGGCTCTTTACAGGACCCGACTCCACGATATCGGGATAAATGGTACCCTGGGCCAAAAATGAAATGCCCTCAAGTTTGCGTGCCTCCTCCTCAAATACGCGGATAAACTCGGCACCTATAATCTTGCGCTTCTGCTCGGGATCGGCCACACCTGCCAGTTTATCTAAAAAGCGGTCAGTTGCATCCACATAAACCAGATTGGCGTTCAACTCGTCGCGGAACACGCGTACCACCTGCTCGGGCTCGCCCTTACGCAGCAGGCCGTGGTTAACGTGCACTGAAACCAGCTGCTTGCCTACAGCCTTGATCAGCAGAGCTGCAACAACCGATGAGTCTACACCGCCTGACAGAGCCAGCAGCACCTTCTTGTCGCCAATCTGAGCGCGCAGTTCCTTAACCTGTTCGTCAATGAATTTCTTGGCCAGCGCCGGAGTCGTGATGCGCTCCATATCGGCCGGTCTAACATTACCTTGTGTCATTTATCTGAATCGTTTTTAAAATATGAAATGCTTCTTCTTGTATATCTCTCGTGATTTGAGGTCTCCTCATAGCGCAGAATCCAGTTGAACTTGCTGTCATACTGATACTGCGGATACAGGTCTATAGCCGTCTCATTGGTGCCGCTGTAACGCTTTCTACACTCCACCAGATCGTGGTTGGTGTTGTAATCGCACTCATAGAACGAGTACTCGTGCGGCATAGCGGGATCACCCGTGTAATTGTAAGACTCAACCACCATCTTGAGCGGATTCTGGTGGAACTTGTACTCGCCATCGGCAGTGGTGTAAGTATACAGCATGCCGTTGGGGTAATAAAAAACGTTCTTAACATAGCCGCGTACCACCTTCTGAGGCAGCAACTTGCCGCTGGTGTACTGGTATGAAACCCTTGCGGTATCGGTAGCCAACTGAACATGAACGCCCAGACTGTCCTTCCAATCCTCAAAGGCAATGGCCAGACGGTACTCCTGCTCAAAAATGTACGTACGGTCATGATGGAACGTTATACCGCCCTCAGTCCAGGTCTTATGTACGGCCGATAACCCCGGCACCACCATACCCTCCATATCCTCAGCCAGTGGATCCTCATCCATCCAGCCGCGAGACGAGTAAGCCACGTACTTGCCCGTGTTCTCATATTCATACGTCCACTCACGTACGATGTTGTCATTATAATCAGTCACCGTGCAGCCCAGACGATGATTGTCCTTGTCATATTCATAGGTCACCAAGGCAGTCCTGATATTATCCTTAACTATCCTCTCCCACTGCAAGTTACCTCGCTCGTCAAAAACATATTCTGTCATATCATAGGGATGCCAGTTGTCCGTCACGCGCATGGTATCAACCTTGCCGTGCATACCCGCACGCTGCAGCGCAGTGCGGTCCCAGTAAAGTACATCCAGCCACTCCTCGGCAGCACTCTGCACCACCCAGAACACCTTGGTCAGCGCGCCCGACTCAACGCCAATCAGAGCCTTACGCTTGCTCGTGGTAGAGTTCTCCTGCACAAAAATATGAATGGTATCGGTCCCCTTGCGGCCCTTGGTCTTGGAGATGGTGCACCACCCCTCGCCGTCGGTCAGCGTCGCGGTCCAATCGGCCGTACTGTTAATTATCACATGAGTGGAATCGGCCGTATAATTCAAAACACGGATTGTGGTGGAGTCAACCACCGTAACGTATGCGTCCTCGTCAATCAGGACCTCCTGGTCCAAAAGATCACAGCCGGTCATAATCATCCCGATTACGGCCGATGCCAACACGGCAGCACAAACAGATCTCCTCATATTGCGTGAATTAGTTCTTACAAATTTATATATTTTTATAACAACATGAAAAGCCCAATTGGCACAATAAGTTAACTTTGTGCAGTTTTTTGAAAAACAATAGCCATACACAATATGAAATACTACATCCTATTCGGCCCTCCCGGGGCAGGTAAAGGCACTCAGGCAGGTGCCATTTCAGAGAAATACAACCTTAAGCACATCAGCACCGGCGAGATGCTGCGCAGTGAGATTGCTGCAGGCACAGAGCTCGGCAAGCAGGCCAAGGAGCTCATCGATGCCGGCAACCTGGTCCCTGACAGCGTGGTCGAGGGCATGATTGAGAGCACATTCAACAACAACAAGGACGTAGCCGGATTCCTGCTGGACGGATTCCCCCGCACCCTTGGCCAGGCCGTTGACCTGGACGAGATGCTGGCCCGCCGCGGTGAGAAGGTCAATGCCGTCATCTCCATCATGATCAAGGACGATACCATCAAGCAGCGCATCCAGCACCGTGCCGAGATTGAGGGCCGGACCGATGACGCCAATGAGGAGACCATCAAGAACCGCATAGCAACCTACCACAAGCAGACCGAGCCTCTTATCACCTATTATAAGAACGCCGGCAAGTATCAGGAGGTAGACGGCGAGTGCGGCGGCATTGAGGACGTCCGCAAGGCAATGTTCCGCGTGTTCAAAGGCATCGACCGTAAATTCATGGAGCGTCAGGTGGTACTTGATGACTCACTGCTTGATAAGGTACAGATGCTGGCACAGGAGTCACCCCGTCTGCGCATGAACTATGACCTGCGCAACAGCGAGGATGACCAGTCACAGCGTATGCTCAACGTGATGCTGCCCGGCACCCACACCACCATCCACAAGCACAACCTCTCCAGCGAGACCGTGATGCTTATGCGCGGCCGCATGGATACCGTATTCTATAACAACAAGGGCGTTGAGATGCAGCGCATCCACATGGGTGGCGATACCGGCGTATTCGGCGTCAACATCCCCAAGGGCCAGTGGCACACGTTTGAGGTCTTTGAACTCTCCATCATCTTCATGGCTCAGGACGGTGCCTGGAGCCCCCTCGCCAAAGAGAATATGCTCTAGCAGCACCAGCGGCGGTACCATTGGGGACGGTTCCGTTTGGTACCGTTTTATAACTAACTACAAAAAGAACAGC